>NZ_BAAAHG010000085.1:0-13407 GCF_039525155.1 Streptomyces thermoalcalitolerans
CAGAACGACATGGCTACGATCCGACTTGTGGCCGTCCCGGCTTCGGCGGCCGTCCCGGCGGCGGTGGCCGCGGTGGCACCCAGGGAGCCTTCGGCCGTCCCGGCGGTCCGGCCCGCCGTGGCCGCAAGTCGAAGCGGCAGCGCCGTCAGGAGTACGAGGCCATGCAGGCCCCGTCGGTCGGCGGCGTGATGCTGCCGCGCGGCAACGGCGAGACCATCCGGCTCTCCCGTGGCGCGTCGCTCACCGACTTCGCGGAGAAGATCAACGCCAACCCGGCGTCCCTCGTCGCGGTCATGATGAACCTGGGCGAGATGGTCACGGCGACGCAGTCCGTCTCCGACGAGACGCTGCAGCTGCTGGCCGAGGAGATGAACTACAACGTTCAGATCGTCAGCCCGGAGGAGGAGGACCGCGAGCTCCTCGAGTCCTTCGACATCGAGTTCGGCGAGGACCAGGGCTCCGAGGAGGACCTGGTCGTCCGCCCGCCGGTGGTGACCGTCATGGGTCACGTCGACCACGGCAAGACCCGCCTGCTCGACGCGATCCGCAAGACGAACGTCGTCGCGGGCGAGGCCGGCGGCATCACCCAGCACATCGGTGCCTACCAGGTCACGACCGAGGTCAACGGCGAGGAACGGGCGATCACCTTCATCGACACCCCGGGTCACGAGGCGTTCACCGCCATGCGTGCCCGCGGTGCGAAGTCGACGGACATCGCGATCCTGGTCGTCGCGGCCAACGACGGCGTCATGCCGCAGACGGTCGAGGCGCTGAACCACGCCAAGGCGGCCGACGTGCCGATCGTGGTCGCGGTCAACAAGATCGACGTCGAGGGTGCGGACCCGACCAAGGTGCGCGGTCAGCTGACCGAGTACGGCCTGGTGGCCGAGGAGTACGGCGGCGACACCATGTTCGTCGACATCTCCGCCAAGCAGGGCCTGAACATCGACAGCCTCCTGGAGGCGGTCATCCTCACGGCCGACGCGACGCTCGACCTGCGGGCCAACCCCAAGCAGGCCGCGCAGGGCATCGCGATCGAGTCCCGTCTGGACCGCGGTCGCGGCGCCGTCGCCACGGTCCTGGTCCAGCGAGGCACGCTGCGGGTCGGCGACACGATGGTGGTCGGCGACGCGTACGGCCGGGTCCGGGCGATGCTCGACGACAGCGGCAAGAACGTCACCGAGGCCGGTCCGTCGATGCCGGTCCAGGTCCTGGGCCTGACCAACGTCCCGGGCGCGGGCGACAACTTCATCGTGGTCGACGAGGACCGTACGGCCCGTCAGATCGCGGAGAAGCGCGCCGCCCGCGAGCGCAACGCGGCCTTCGCCAAGCGCGCACGCCGTGTGTCCCTGGAGGATCTGGACAAGGTGCTGAAGGCCGGCGAGGTCCAGCAGCTGAACCTGATCATCAAGGGCGACGCCTCCGGTTCGGTCGAGGCGCTGGAGTCCTCCCTGCTCCAGCTGGACGTCGGCGAGGAGGTCGACATCCGCGTCCTGCACCGTGGTGTCGGTGCGGTCACGGAGTCCGACATCGACCTGGCCATGGGCTCCGACGCGATCGTCATCGGCTTCAACGTCCGGGCCGCTGGACGGGCCCAGCAGATGGCGGAGCGCGAGGGCGTGGACGTCCGCTACTACTCGGTCATCTACCAGGCGATCGAGGAGATCGAGGCGGCCCTCAAGGGCATGCTCAAGCCGGAGTACGAGGAGGTCGAGCTCGGCACGGCGGAGATCCGCGAGATCTTCAAGTCGTCCAAGCTGGGCAACATCGCGGGTGTCGTCATCCGCTCCGGCGAGGTCAGGAGGAACGCCAAGGCGCGCCTCATCCGGGACGGCAAGGTCGTCGCGGAGAACCTCACGATCGACGGTCTGCGTCGCTTCAAGGACGACGTCACCGAGATCCGCGAAGGCTTCGAGGGCGGTATCAACCTCGGAAACTTCAACGACATCAAGGTCGGCGACATCATCGCGACGTACGAGCTCCGCGAGAAGCCGCGGGTGTAACGGCCCACGGCGCGCAGCACGGCCGGCCGGCGGGACCCGGGTCCCGCCGGCCGGTGTGCCATGCTCCGGGCGCCCCGCGCCCCTCCGCACGCATGCCCTCATCCGTCTGCCGCGCTCCCTCCACCGGTCGGGCGGCGAACGGGTGAGGAAAGGCGAGGAAAACCCCGTCGAGCCGCCGCTCGGGTTCGCGGTACGGTTCTTGATGTCCCTGCCCACCCGGAAGGCAGGACCACCGACCCCGTACCGGCGGGCAACCCGGTCGCACACATGTACGTGGGGACTTTGTCCTTCGACCTTCTCCTCGGCGACGTCCGCTCACTGAAGGAGAAGCGCTCCATCGTCCGCCCGATCGTCGCCGAGCTCCAGCGCAAGTACGCGGTGAGCGCGGCCGAGGTGGACCACGCGAACCTCCACCGGCGAGCCGTCATCGGCCTCGCCGCGGTCTCCGGCGACGCGACGCACCTGACCGACGTCCTGGACCGGTGCGAACGGCTGGTCGCCGCCCGCCCCGAGGTGGAGCTGCTGTCCGTCAGACGCCGCTTCCACGGGGAGGACGACTAGACGGGCGTCACCCGGACAGACAGCACGCACACCACGCAACGAGAAGAAGAAAGAACGGGAGACGGACCAGTGGCCGACAACGCGCGGGCGAAAAGGCTGGCGGACCTCATCCGAGAGGTAGTGGCCCAGAAGCTGCAGCGCGGGATCAAGGACCCGCGGCTCGGCTCGCACGTCACCATCACGGACACCCGGGTCACGGGCGACCTGCGGGAGGCGACCGTCTTCTACACGGTCTACGGGGACGACGAGGACCGCAAGGCCGCGGCCGCCGGACTGGAGAGCGCCAAGGGCATCCTGCGCTCCGAGGTGGGACGCGCGGCCGGCATCAAGTTCACCCCCACCCTCACCTTCGTCGCGGACGCCCTTCCGGAGACCGCCCGGACCATCGAGGACCTCCTCGACAAGGCCCGTGCCTCCGACGCGAAGGTGCGCGAGGCCGCCGCCAGGGCCTCCTACGCCGGTGACGCGGACCCGTACCGGAAGCCGGTGAGCGACAACGGGACGGGCGACGTCATCGGATGAGCGGCAAGTCCACACCGCCCGACGGCCTCGTCATCGTCGACAAGCCCGCGGGCTTCACCTCGCACGACGTCGTGGCCAAGATGCGCGGGATCGCGAAGACCCGGCGCATCGGCCACGCCGGCACCCTCGACCCCATGGCCACCGGCGTTCTCGTGCTCGGCGTGGAGAGGGCCACCAAACTCCTCGGCCACCTCGCGCTGACCGAGAAGGAGTACCTCGGCACCGTACGGCTCGGCCAGAGCACGATCACCGACGACGCCGAGGGCGAGGTCACCTCCTCCACGGACGCCTCCCGCGTCACCCGGGACGCCATCGACAAGGCCATCGCCAAGCTGACCGGCGACATCATGCAGGTGCCGTCCAGGGTCAGCGCCATCAAGATCAACGGTGTGCGGTCGTACAAGCGCGCCCGCAAGGGCGAGGAGTTCGACATCCCGGCCCGCCCGGTGACCGTCTCCTCCTTCCAGGTGCACGACATCAGGGACGCCGTCGCCGACGACGGCACCCCCGTGCTCGACCTGGTGGTGTCGGTGGTCTGCTCCTCCGGCACCTACATCCGCGCCCTCGCCCGCGACCTGGGCGCGGACCTCGGCGTCGGCGGTCATCTCACCGCACTGCGCCGCACCCGTGTCGGCCCGTACAAGCTGGACTCCGCCAGGACGCTGGAGCAGCTCGAGCGGGAACTGACCGTGATGCCGATCGCCGAGGCGGCCGCGGCCGCGTTCCCCCGCTGGGACGTCGACGCCCGGCGCGCCCGGCTGCTCACCAACGGCGTGCGGCTGGACATCCCCGACGAGTACGCGGGCGCCGGCCCCGTGGCCGTCTTCGGCCCCGAGGGCCGCTTCCTCGCCCTCGTGGAGGAGCAGCGGGGCAAGACCAGGAGCCTGGCGGTCTTCGGCTGACGGCCGCCGTCCGTCCGCGGGGCCGTCCGGCCGTGGAGCGGCGAGCACGGGGCGTGGCCCCTGTCGCCGCTCCACGGCGGCCCCCCTCGGTTCCCCCACTTCTGAGCTGTATCCAGCCGCCCCCGCCCATTCACCCGGCCGTGCGGGCGCTCGGAGTGAACCAGGGGAGCGCGAGGGGCGCGTTCGCCGCTTTCCCCGCGTGCACGGCGGGTGCGGGTGTCCCCGTCCGGCATCCGCTGTCCGGCACCTGCTGTCCGCCACCTGTTCGCCCGGCCGGCAGCCGCCGGGACGGCGTGCACCCCGTCACAGGGTCCATGCCCGTGCGAGGGGGGAACCCGGGGCATGGCACCCTTAGACCTGCGGACAAGCAGCAAGACGCACAGCAAGACGAACAAGGCGAACGAGGCGACAGGGACCACAGGTGCGACGAGGAGCGGTCACAGTGCAGCGCTGGCGTGGCTTGGAGGACATTCCCCACGACTGGGGGCGCAGCGTCGTCACCATCGGCTCCTACGACGGAGTCCACCGCGGGCACCAGCTGATCATCAAGCACGCCGTGAACCGCGCCCGCGAACTCGGCATCCCCACCGTCGTCGTCACCTTCGACCCGCACCCCAGCGAGGTCGTGCGCCCCGGCAGCCATCCGCCGCTGCTGGCCCCGCACCACCGCCGTGCCGAACTGATGGCCGAGCTGGGGGTGGACGCGGTGCTCGTCCTGCCCTTCACCGTGGAGTTCTCGAAGCTGTCCCCGGCCGAGTTCGTCGTCAAGGTGCTGGTCGACAAGCTGCACGCCAAAGCGGTCGTCGAGGGCCCGAACTTCCGCTTCGGCCACAAGGCCGCCGGCAACGTGGAGTTCCTCGCCGAGCAGGGCAAGATCTACGACTTCGAGGTCGAGGTCGTCGACCTGTACCTCACCGGGGAGGCGGGCGGCGGCGAGCCCTTCTCCTCGACCCTGACCCGCCGTCTGGTCGCCGAGGGCGACGTCGAGGGCGCCCGTGAGATCCTGGGCCGCCCGCACCGGGTGGAGGGCGTCGTGGTCCGCGGCGCCCAGCGGGGCCGCGAACTGGGCTTCCCCACGGCCAATGTCGAGACGCTCCCGCACACCGCGATCCCCGCCGACGGTGTCTACGCCGGCTATCTGCACGCCCAGGGCGAGGTGATGCCGGCCGCGATCTCCGTCGGCACGAACCCGCAGTTCGACGGCACCGAGCGCACGGTGGAGGCGTACGCCATCGACCGCGTCGGCCTCGACCTCTACGGGCTGCACGTCTCCGTCGAGTTCCTGGCCTTCGTCCGCGGCCAGGCGAAGTTCGACTCCCTCGAGGCGCTGCTGGAGAGGATGGCGGAGGACGTCGCCCAGTGCCGGGAGATCATCGCGGCGGACACGAGGACGGACACGGGGACCGACACGAAGACGGACACGAGGACCGACACCAGGACGGAGTAGCCCGCGCCGGACCCGCCCGGGACCTGCCCGAGGCCCGTCGGGCTCCCGTCGGCGGGCGGACGCCGGGGCGCGGACGGAGAGCCGCGGACGGGCCCTCAGGGCGCCGGGGGAGCGGCATCCGCCCGCGCGCGTGCCCAGTGGCACGCGACATGCGCCTCGCCGCTCGCGCCGGGAACCCCGGGATCCCGGTCGCGGCAGTCCCCGGCCACACCCGCCCGTTCGGCCTCCCCGCTCGCCAGGACGGGACAGCGGACGTGGAAACGGCAGCCGGAGGGAATGCGGGAGGGGTCCGGGGGCTCGCCGCCGAGGACGACCGGATCCCCGGGAGCCTCGGGCAGAACGGACAGCAGGGCCCGGGTGTACGGATGCCGGGGCGCCGTCAGGACCTGCTCCACCTCGCCGGTCTCCACGATCCGCCCCAGATACATCACCGCGACCCGGTCGGCGATGTTCCAGGCCAGCCCCAGATCGTGCGTCACCACCAGCGCGGACAGGCCGAGTTCGGTGCGCAGCCGCAGCAGCAGGGCGAGGATCTCACCGCGCACCGAGGCGTCCAGGGAGGCCACCGGCTCGTCGGCGACGAGGAGTTCGGGCTCCAGGACCAGCGCGCCCGCGATGACCACGCGCTGGCGCTGCCCCCCGGACAGCTCGTGCGGATAGCGCAGGAAGAACCGCTCGGGCGGACGCAGCCCGGCCCGTGACAGGGCCTCGGCGACCGCCGCCCGCTCGTCCCCGCCGTACCCGTGGATGCGCAGCCCCTCGGCCACGGCGTCGTACACGGTGTGACGCGGGTTGAGCGAGCCGCTCGGGTCCTGGAGCACCAGCTGGACCCGCTTGCGGTACGCCTTCAGCGCGCGCGAGGAGTAGTCGAGCGGGGCGCCGTCGAAGAGGACGCGCCCCGCGGCCGGCCGCACCAGACCGAGCAGCGAGCGGGCCAGCGTCGTCTTCCCGCACCCCGACTCGCCGACCAGCGCCACGATCTCCCCGCGGCGGATGCCGAGGTCCACTCCGTCCACGGCCCGGGCGGCCGGCGCGCCGCTTGGGCCGGGGAAGGCGACGCGCAGGCCCTCGACCCTCAGCAGCTGTGACGTGTCCGTCATGCCGTGCCGCTCCTCGCCTCCGCCTCGTCCTCGGTGGCCGCGGCCCCGTGCGGCACATGCACACAAGCCGCCCGCCGCCCCGCTCCCGCCGCGCGCAGCACCTGGTCCCGCACGGCGCAGACGTCCAGCGCGACCGGGCAGCGCGGATGGAACGCGCACCCGGAGGGCACCGCCGCCGGATCCGGGGGATCGCCCGGCAGACCGCGGGGAGCGAACCGGGACGCCGGGTCGCCGATCCGGGGAAACGCCTCCGACAGGGCTTTGCCGTAGGGGTGCCGGGCGTCCTCGTAGACCTGCCGGGCCGGGCCCTCCTCGACCACCCGGCCCGCGTACATCACCGCCAGCCGGTCGCAGGTGTCGGCCAGCACGGCGAGATCATGGCTGATCATGATCAGCCCGAGGTCCTGCTCGCTCACCAGCCGCTGGATCAGCCGCAGGATCTGGGCCTGGACCATCACGTCCAGTGCCGTGGTGGGCTCGTCGGCGACGATCAGACGCGGATCGCAGGCCAGCGCCATCGCGATCATCACCCGCTGCCGCTGCCCGCCGGACAGTTCGTGCGGATAGGCGCGCGCCCGGGCCGCGGGCAGCCCCACCTGCTCCAGCAGTTCCCCCGCTCTTCTCCGCGCGCCCGCGGCGGTCGCCCGGCGGTGCAGCAGGATCGGCTCGGCGATCTGGTCACCGATCCGGTGCACGGCGTTCAGCGAGTGCATCGCGCCCTGGAAGACGATCGACGTCCCCGCCCAGCGCACCGCCCGCACCCGGCCCCACTTCATCGTCAGGACGTCCTCGCCGTCCAGCAGGATCTCGCCGCCGATCCGGGTCCCGGCCGGCAGCAGCCGCAGCAGCGCCAGCGCCAGCGTGGACTTGCCGCAGCCCGACTCGCCCGCGACGCCGAGCTTCTCGCCCGGGGCGAGGGCCAGGTCGACCCCGCGCACGGCGGCCGCGCCGCCCGGATACGTCACTTCCAGGTTCCGCACGTCGAGCAGGGTCAACGGGACACCCCCAGCCTGGGGTTGAGGACGGACTCGACCGCTCGCCCGCACAGGGTGAACGCCAGCGCGACCACCGCGATGGCGACTCCGGGCGGCACCAGGTACCACCAGGCGCCGGAACTGACCGCCCCGGCCTCCCGCGCGTCCTGCAGCAGCCCGCCCCAGGACACGACCGTCGGATCACCGAGCCCGAGGAAGGCGAGCGTCGCCTCCGCCAGGATCGCGGAGGAGATGATCAGGGTGGTCTGGGCGAGCACCAGCGGCATGACGTTCGGCAGCACGTGCCGGGACATCACATGCCAGTGGCCGCCGCCGAGCGCCCTCGCCCGTTCGATGTACGGCCGTGCCTCCACCGCCAGGGTCTGCGCCCGCACCAGACGCGCGGTGGTCGGCCAGGTGGTCACGCCGATCGCCAGGACGACGGTGCCCAGCGAGCGGGACAGCACGGTGGCGAGCGCGATGGCGAGCACCAGCGTCGGCATCACCAGGAACCAGTCCGTGATCCGCATCATCACCGTGGCGTACCAGCCGCGGAAGTGCCCCGCGGTGATGCCGATGAGCGTCCCGATCGCCACCGACAGCACGGCCGCGAGCAGCCCGACCAGCAGGGAGACACGTGACCCCCAGATCACCAGTCCGAGCAGATCGCGGCCGAACCGGTCGGTGCCCAGCGGGAAGCGTGCGCTCGGGCTCTCCAGCGGCCCGCCGGGCGCGCCGGTCACGCTCTGCGCGTCCGCCCCGACGGTCAGCGGCGCGGTCAGGGCCACCAGTACGCACAGCACGAGCACGACGAGCCCGAGGACGCCCGCACGGTGCGTCCGGTACTGCCTCCAGAAACGGGCGGCGGAGGCCCGGCGGCGCTGCCGGGCCAGCGCACGCGGATGGGGGGCGCCCGGGCCGGGCACCTGCGGGCCGGGCTGCGCGGTGGTCTTGACGGTCATCGGCCCACCCTGGGATCGAGCAGCGGATACAGCAGGTCGGCGAGGGTGTTCATCACGATCACCGCCGCGGCGAAGAAGAAGAACAGCCCCTGCACCAGCGGCAGATCGGGCACGCTCAGCGCCTGATAGAACAGCCCGCCGAGACCCGGCCAGGAGAACACCGTCTCGACGAGGATCACCCCCGCCACGGTCCGGCCGAGATTGACGAAGACCAGCGTCATGGTCGGCAGCAGTGCGTTCGGCACAGCGTGCCGGCGCCGTACGAGGGCGTCCCGAAGTCCCTTGGCCCGCGCGGTCGTCAGATAGTCGCTGCCCATCTCGTCCAGCAGCGCCGACCGGGTGACCAGCAGGGTCTGCCCGTACTCCACCGCGACCAGCGTCACCACCGGCAGGACGAGATGGTGGGCGACGTCGACGGCGTACGCGAAGCCCTCCTTGCCGCCCGACTCCATGCCCCCGGTCGGGAACAGACCCGGAACCGGGCCCACGCCCACCGACAGCACGATGATGAGCAGCAGCCCCAGCCAGAAGGACGGGACGGAGTAGAGCGTCAGCGCCAGACCCGTGTTGAGGCGGTCGCCGAGCCCGCCGTGCCGCCAGGCGGAGCGGGTGCCGAGGACGATGCCGAGCGCGGTGTAGAGCACGAAGGCCGTCCCGGTCAGCAGCAGGGTGTTGGGCAGCGCCTCGGTGATCTTGTCGATGACCGGGGCACGGAACTGGTACGAAGTCCCCAGATCCCCGGTCAGCGCCTTGCCGCAGTAGTCCGTGAACTGCCGCCACAACGGCAGGTCGAGCCCGAACTCCCTGCGGTAGACGGCGATCTGCTCGGCGGAGACCGGCCGGCCGCCGGTCATGAACCTCACCGGGTCGCCCGGGATCAGCCGGAAGAGGAAGAAGCTGGTGACGAGGACGGCGAGCAACGAGACGGCCGCACCGGCCAGTTTGCCCGCCCCGTACCGCAGATACGCGGCACCGGTCCTCGTCCGTGGTCCCCGGCCCGCCGCCGGCCCGGGCGTCCCCGGGACGGCGACGGCCCCCTCGACGGGCGAGGATGTCGCCTCAGCGGTCATGCGCGCTCACCGCCTGCTTCGCCCACGGTCTGCCCACGGCCTATTCACGGTCGTCCGCCGTGGCCCGGCGGCGCAGCGCGAGGAACACCACGAGACCGGCGAGGGCGGCGGCACCCGCCACGATCCCGGCGACGACCCCCGCGGACGTGGAACCGCCCGAGGAGTCACCGGAGTCCGCCGGAACGGCCGACCACCAGCTCCAGTAGCCGTCCTGCCCGTAGATGTTCCCGGCCTTCGCCGGCATGGTGGTGATCGACGCGATCTGGTCCGTGCGGTAGGCCTCGACCGCGTTCGGATAGGCCATGACGTTCATGTACCCGAGGTCGTACAGCCGCGCCTGCATCCGCCGGACGAGGTCCGCCCGTTTGGCCGGGTCGTACTCGGCGAGCTGCTTGGCGTACAGCTCGTCGTACGTCTTGTCGCAGATGAAGTTGTCGGTGGCGCCGGTGTCCCTGGGGGTCGCCGGAAGCGCGGCGCAGGTGTGGATGGAGAGCACGAAGTCGGGGTCGGGGTTGACCGACCAGCCGTCGAAGGCGAGGTCGTACGTGCCCGCGAGCCACGGGTCGGTCACGTTGTCCAGGCAGGTGAGGGTGACCCCGATGCCGAGCCTGCCCCACCACTCCTGCAGATACGTGCCGATCGCCTTGTCGTTGGAATCGGTCGCGTGGCACAGCACCCGGTAGTTCAGCGGTTTGCCGTCCTTGCCGGCGCGCTTGCCGTCGGCGTTCTTCCGGTAGCCCGCCTCGTCCAGGAGCCGGCCGGCCCTCACCGGGTCGTACGCCAGCCGCCGGTCCTCCGGCGGCTTCCAGAAGTACGCCGGGTAACGCGGCGGGATGTAGCCCTGGCCCTCCACCGCGTGGCCCTGGAAGACCTTGTCGATGACGGCCTTCCGGTCGACCGCCATGAACAGTGCGTGCCGCACCCGCTGGTCGTGCAGGGACGGGTGGCCGTCACCGAACCTCTCGCCGTTCCTGGCCCGTGCGCCCGGGTTGACGGCCAGGGCGTAGAAGCGGCGGCCGGGGGCGTCGTTGACGCGGATGTTCTTCTCGCCCTTGAGGGAGGCCGCCTGGGCGGGGGTCAGGGACGGCGAGCCGGCCACGAAGGAGACCTCGCCCTTGCGCAGGGCGGCGACGGCGGCGTCCTGGTCCTTGTAGTACCGGAAGACCAGCTCGTCGAACTTCGGCGCGCCCCGCCAGAAGTTCTTGTTGGCCTTCAGCCGCACATGGCTGTCGGGCTTGTAGTCGGTGAGGATGAACGGCCCGTTGCCGACGACCGGGAAGCTCTTGTCGTTGTTGAACTCGGAGAAGTCCGTGACCTTCTCCCAGATGTGCTTGGGCACGATCGGCACGTCGAGCGCGGTCATCGTGGCCTGCGGCTTCTTCAGCCGGATCACCAGCCGGGTGGGGCTGGGTGCGGTGACCTGCGCGAAGTTGGCGACGAAGCTGCCGTTGGCGGTGGCGGCGTCCGGGTCCGTCATCATCTTGTTGAACGTCCACGCCGCGTCCTCGGCGGTGGCCCGCCGTCCGTCCGACCACATCGAGTCGGAGCGGATCGTGTAGGTCCAGGTCAGCTTGTCCGGCGACGCCTCCCACTTGGTGGCCAGGCCCGGGACGACATGGGCGTCCTCGGGGGCGTAGTTGGTCAGGTACTCGTACATCAGCCGGTGGATGCTGGTGCTGACCAGCCGTACCGCCAGGAAGGGACTGAGCGAGTCCACGCTCTGCGCGACGGCGACGGTGAGGACCTTCTTGCCCGACGTGTCCGAGGCGTTCTCCGCGGCCCGGGCCTGCGGAGCGGCCGGGGCGAGCGGGGTGGCGAGACCGGCCGTGAGAACGAGAGCGGCCACGCCTGCGACGAGAAGCCGGACCCCCTTCGGACGGGGGCCGGTACGGAGGCCGGTGCGTCTTCTGTCGTGCTGATCATGTGGGTTCATGGCTCGGTGACCTCGCGTCATCGCACGCAGGAAACGGTTTGCGCCTCCTGCCGGGGCGGGCTTGAACGGGCTTGATCGGTTGACGCCGGCGGAATGAGGTGAGTGTCTATCAGCGGCAGTCTGCACGCGTCAACGGTGTGTCAAACCCCCTGTGGCCTGCGGAAACAATGAGCGTGCCACTCTGGCGTTCCCATTGGTCCAGACCGCTGAAGCCCTCCTGGTGGGGGCATGGCGGCGGAAACTCGACCGATTCTGTCTGCGAATGTGCGAAGGCCCGCGCCGTCGGGTGACGGCGCGGGCCCAAGGCGCGCGGTGCGGTTGCCGGGTTACTGCGAGGGCGGGGGAGGAGGCGGGGGCGGGGTCTGGCCCTGCGGGGGCTGCTGCGGGTAGGGCGGGCCGGCGTGGTGCTGCGGCTGCCCGGGCTGCGGACCCGGGACGGGGGGCTGCCCCGGGTACGGCTGACCGGGGACGGGCGGGGCGGGCTGCTGGGGAGCGAACTGCCCCGGGACCGGCTGCCCCGGGTGTCCCGGCTGCCCCGGCTGTCCCGGATAAGGGTGCTGCCCCGGGTAGGGGGGCTGACCCGGCACGGGCTGACCCGGAAGCGGCTGCCCCGGCAGCGGCGGGGGCGCGACCGGCGGCGGGTTGCCGTCGGACGTCCACAGCCCCTGCGCCTGCTGGTGCCGTACGAAGTCCTCGGCGACCATCGCCGCGAGGTTGAAGTACGCCTCCCGCACCTTCGGCCGCATCATGTCCAGATCGACCTCGGCACCCGTGGCCAGATGCTCGTCGAAGGGCACCACGACGACCCCGCGGCAACGGGTCTCGAAGTGGGCGACTATGTCCTCCACCTTGATCATCTTTCCGGTCTCGCGCACACCGGAGATCACGGTGATGGAACGCGCCACCAGCTCGGAGTACCCGTGCGCGGACAGCCAGTCCAGCGTCGTACTGGCGCTGCTCGCACCGTCCACGGACGGCGTGGAGATGATGATGAGCTGGTCGGCGAGGTCGAGCACACCGCGCATGGCGCTGTAGAGCAGACCCGTGCCGGAGTCGGTGAGGATGATCGGGTACTGCTTGCCCAGGACGTCGATCGCGCGGCGGTAGTCCTCGTCGTTGAAGGTCGTGGACACGGCCGGGTCGACGTCGTTGGCGATGATCTCCAGCCCGGAGGGCGCCTGGGACGTGAACCGCCGGATGTCCATGTAGGAGTTGAGGTACGGGATCGCCTGGACCAGGTCACGGATGGTGGCCCCGGTCTCCCGGCGCACCCGGCGGCCGAGCGTACCGGCGTCCGGGTTGGCGTCGATGGCGAGGATCTTGTCCTGCCGTTCGCTGGCGAGCGTGGCCCCGAGCGCGGTGGTGGTGGTCGTCTTGCCGACACCGCCCTTGAGGCTGATCACGGCGATCCGGTAGCAGGACAGCACCGGCGTACGGATCAGCTCCAGCTTCCGCTGCCGCTCGGCCTCCTCCTTCTTCCCGCCGAGCCTGAACCGGGACCCGGAACCGACCGGCCGGGAACTGCGGGCCTTCTGCTTCTTGTTGCTGAGCAGCCGGTCGGAGGACAGCTCCACGGCCGCCGTGTAACCGAGCGGAGCGGCCCCGGGCTGCGGCTGCCGCTGATCGTGCTGCACCGGCTGCGGCCAGGCGGTGCCGAGCCGGGGATCGACGGGCTGCTGCCCCTGCGCCGGGCCGGGCTGCTGCGGGAAGCCGTACCCGCCGGGCGGGGCGGGCGGGGCGGGAGCGGCGCCCTGGGGCTGGGGGAAGCCGTACCCCGGCTGGGGGCCGACCGGTGCCGCGGGAGCATCCGTGGGCGGCTGGGCGGGCGGCTGCTGCGCACCCGGCGTACCGGGCTGGGGGAAGCCGTACCCCGGCTGGGGGCCGACCGGTGCCGCGGGGGCACCCGTGGGCGGCTGGGCGGGCGGCTGCTGCG
>NZ_BAAAHG010000086.1:0-12204 GCF_039525155.1 Streptomyces thermoalcalitolerans
CTCGGGATTTCGCTCGAGGCGGTCCGCCAGCAGGTGGAAGAGATCATCGGCCAGGGCCAGCAGGCGCCGACGGCAGCCGTCAGGGCCAGCCGGGTGAGAGGAGAGCGCGGGGACGACATGGAGACACCTCCACCTGAGGCGGCGAAGCCCTCGGAAAACGGGCGGGTTTGACTAATCGCCACATTAGGAGCGGTCCGTGTCGCGCGCTCGTCACAGTGCGCCATCGGGGCCGCCGCTGTCTGAGGGGGTGTCACCCGAGGGCGGCCACCGGACGGCTCCCGCGCCGGCCCGCCCCGTCACCGCCGGCGGCGCGGGAGCGCACGCGCCCCGGGTGAAACGATTGCCCAGGAGGCCCGGGACGCCCGGACTACTCGGCCAGTTCCTCCAGCAGCCGCACCGTCGACAGCCCCACCCGCAGATAGTCGACGAACAGCTCGTTGTGCAGCGCCCAGGAGGACCGGCGGGCCCGGATCAGCCGGATCGCCTCGTCGGCGGAGTACCCCTGGTGGATCAGGGCGTGCGCGACGACCAGCCCCGAACGGTTGTACCCGGAGTAACAGCGCACCAGCACACGGCGACCCTGCTCCAGCGCGTCGCAGGCCGCCTGGGCCAGCCGCATCACCCCCGCGAGCTGGGTTCCGTCCAGCGGCCCGTCGGGGATCGGCCACACATGGTGCTCGACACCGGGGTCGGGTCCGTACCCCGGAAGTCTGAGCAGGGTCTGCACAAGATCGAACTCGTTCCGCACGACGGCGAGTTCCAGTTTCCCGGAACGCCCCCTGAACTCGTGTCCGCCCATCCACAGGCCGGGCACGATCTCGCTCCACGGGCTGTCCGGAGCCGGTACGTCGGGCTGCTTTCCGCGGGTCCGCAACGCTGCCTCCCCCACTCCGCCTCCCACCGTTTCTCAACGGTAGCCGGGTCCTTGCCCCGGCAGCACCCCGCCTGTTCCCATGGTCAGTGGGGTGATGGTGCATGAGCGGACACCGCGGACTGCGCGTCGTACCGACCTGGCGCCACGGACAGGCACGGCTCTACGTCTGCCGGCCCGACGGCAGAAACGTCGCCTGGTACGACCGTGGGACCGCCCGCGTCCACCTCCTCAGCGAGGACGAGCGGGAGGAGGTCCTGCGCGCCCTGGCCCCCTTCCTCACGGGACCGGTGGCCATCGGCCCGCCCCCGGTCCCCACCCCGGCCGATCTCGCCCGGCTGAGCCTCCACCCGGACGACGACCTGGCCCCCAACCGCCCCGGCGAGGCCCTGCTGGTCGCCCTCGACCGGGAGTCCGGTCCCCTGCACCGCCTCCGCCCGGACCCCCGCCGCCGCGCCCTCGGCGCCGAGCAGACGGTCGGCGAGGCCCTGGACGCCCTGGACGGCGCCGGCTGGTACACCCTGCACTCGGTCCCGCTGCCGGGCGGCGACCGCATCCACCATCTGGTGATCGGCCCCGGCGGGCTCTTCGCCGTCCACGCCCTCCACGCCCGCAAACAGACCGTCCGCGTCGCCGACCCCCTGGTCACCGTGGGCCGCCGCGACCCGGTTCCCCTCCTTGGCCTGCTCCGCGCGGCAGCCGATCGCGCCTCCTACGCCCTCACGGCCGATGTCCGTCCCCTCCTGGCCCTGGCGGGCCCGGCCGACCTCCGCACGACGGCCCCGCCGAGGGACGTGCGCATCCTCCAGGCCTCGGACCTGGGCTCCCTGTCCCGCCTGGGCGGCGTGCTGAAGCCGGCGGATGTGGAGGCCCTGCACGCGGTGGCGAGGGACAGAAGGACGTGGGAACGGGTGTGACGCGGCACCGCCGCACTCCTCGTCCCTCACCCGCACGGCGACGCGGGGACGCACGGCGGTGCACGACCGCATACGGTGCGCGACCGCGCACAGCGTGACCGCACGCGGCGCGATCGCACGCGATGCACGACTGCGCATGACGCACGGCCGCACTCGGAAGACTTAGAAGTCATACGATGGTAAATCCGTAGAAAAAGTCTGAAAGGCGGTAAACGGCTCACGCCGGACCCCGGACTGCTCCGGAAGGGGCTGCACGTGCGATCCATATGGAACGGTGCCATCGCGTTCGGCCTGCTCAGGATCCCGATCAAGGTCGTGAACGCCACCGAGAACCACACCATCCCCTTCCGTCAGATCCACACGGAGGACGGCAGCCGCATCCGCTATCGCAAGGTGTGCGAACTGGAGGACCGCGAGGTCACGCAGGAGGAGATCGGCAAGGCCTACGAGGACGCGGACGGCACCATCATCCCGATCACCGACGAGGACCTGGCCCACCTGCCCCTGGCGACCACGAAGACGATCGACATCGTGGCCTTCGTCCCGGCCGACCGGATCGACCCGCTGCAGCTGGACAACGCGTACTACCTGGCCGCGAGCGGGGTCCGGGCCGCCAAGCCGTACACCCTCCTGCGGGAGGCCCTCAGGCGCAGCCGGCGGGTGGCGATCGCCAAGCTCGTCATGGGCGGCCGTGAGCGCCTGTGCATGCTCCGCGTGGTGGACGACGCCATCGCCATGCACAGCCTGCTCTGGCCGGACGAGATCCGCGCCCCCCAGGGTGTGGCCCCGGCCGTCGACGTCAGGCTCCGCGACAGGGAACTGGACCTCGCCGACACCCTCATGGACACCCTCGGCGAGGTCGACCTCGAGGATCTCCACGACGAGTACCGCAAGGCCCTGGAGCAGGTCATCGCGGCCAAGGCCGCCGGTGAGGCACTTCCCGAAGCCCCCGCACCCGCCCCCGACAGCAAGATCGTCGATCTGATGACCGCCCTGGAGAGGAGCGTCCAGGAGGCCCGGCGGGCCAGGGGCGAGGCAGTGGAGAAGGCGCCGGAGGAGGCCGAGGGCGGGGGCCTCTCCCCGCGCAAGCCGGCCCGGACCGCTTCCCGGAAGCCGGCGCCCACGGCACGGAAGGCCGCGGCGAAGAAGCAGACGCCCGAGCCGGCGCGGTCCGCGAAGAAGACCTCGGCCGCCACCGGGAAGACGGCGAAGGCCCCGGCCAGGAAGACGGCCTCGCGCAAACGCACGGCGTGAGGACGCCCCGGCACGGCTCCCGCCGCGCACGGGCGCTTCTTGTCCTCGGCCGTGCATGCCGCGGGCGGCCGGCTGCCTCCTCTCCGCCGCCTCGGCGGTCTCCTTTGGGAGAGCCTTTCGGCGCACGGACGCCGTGGCCGGCTCACGCCGGTGCCGCTCCGATGCCCGGCAGGCGCCGACGACAGGACCTGAGGACGACAGGCCCCAAGGACGACAGGACCTAAGATCCCGGCACCTCGCCGGGCGGCGGCACCTCGCCCAGGGCCGCGAGCTGCAGCCGCAGGGCCAGCCGCAGACGGGGCGAGGAGAGGTCGACGGGGGCCACCTCCTCGAGCTTGCGCAGCCGATAGCGCAGGGTGTTGGGGTGGATCCGGAGGAGCCGCGCGGCGCTCTGGGGATCGCCGAAGTGGTCCAGCCAGGCCGCGAGGGTCGCGAGATACGGCGTGCCGTGCTCCTCGTCGTGGGCGCGCAGCGCGGCGAGCGGACCGCCGAGCAGGCAGGTGTCGGTTCCGAGGGCGGTCCTGGCGCGCTCGACGACGACGGTGTCCCAGGCGTCCTCCATCAGCACGGTCCCCGCCCCGCGGGCGAGGGGGACCCGGCCGGTGCCGATCAGCCGGTGGAGTTCGACGGCTTCCGCCGTGGAGCGCGGCAACTGGTCGGGGGAGTGGGCGGGACGGCCCGCCGCGGCGTACAGGCCGGGATCGTGCGACCGTATTTCGGTGAGCACCCGCCGGAGCCAGTCGAGGGTGCCCGCACCGGCGTCGGCCGGGGTACCGGGCGTGGTCCGCTGCGCGCCCGGGGGCCGCTCGGTGACCAGGGCGAACAGCAACCCGTCGAGGTCGGCGAGCAGAGGCTGGTGCCAGCCGAACCGGCGTGCGACCGACTCCCACAGGTCCAGCTGTCTGCGTACGTCTTCGGCCACGCCGGCCGTACCGGTCCCGCCGGCCGCACGGGGCTCACCGGCCGTACCGGTCCCACGGACCGACCCGAAGGCCACCACCCGCCAGGGTCCGGCCGGCAGTGCGGTGGCCGCTCCCGGCTCCCGGACCGGGACCGTGCCCTCGCGCAGCGCCGTCCGCAGCTGTCCGGCCGACACCCGCCGCGCGATGTCGGCCTCGGCGCGCAGCCGCAGCAGATGCAGGGCCAGGACGGAGGCCACATCGCCGAGCGCACGGACGCGTTCCGGGGGAACCGGCGACTTGACCACGGCCCAGATCGAGCCGAGCCACTCGCCCCCGGCCCGTACGGGAACGATCAGCCTGGGCAGGATGCCGCCGGGCCCGGCAGGGGTCCAGACGGGGTCGCTGGAGCGGGCGAGCCGGCGGAAGACGCCGCTGGCCCGGAAGTGCGTCAGGGTCTCCGGAGGAACGCGCCGGCCCACGATGGTGGAGACCCGTGCCGGATCGGTGGTGTCCTGCCGTGCGGAGTAGGCGAGGACACGGGACTGCGCGTCCTCGATCGTCACGGGGGCGTCGATGATCTCGGCCGCCTTGTCGGCCAGTGCGAACAGGTCGGTGTGCGGACCGGGAGTGCCGAGGATGCCGGTGTCGGGCGCGAAGGCCCGGTCGATGACGCCGCGCAGCAGCCAGACGACGTGCGCCCACGAGGTGTGCGGCTGCAGTTCGACCAGCGCGGGGCCCGCCAGCCTCCGGACGGCACGGATCACCCGCGGGTCGTGCGCGACGTCCCCCTTGAGCACAAGACCCGCGGCCGTGGCCTCGGCGGCCTGCTCCAGCAGGGCGAGGGCCGCCGCCCGGTCCGTCACGCCCACCCCGAGGACGAGTTCCCCCGGCTGGCCCACGGTGTCGCCGGGTTCGGCCAGAGCGACGTCGTGCACCGCGCGGTCGCCGGCCGGAACGACCGTACGGAGAAAGCCGGCCCCCAGGGAATCCACCAGGTCGGTGACGGTGATCATGACCGGCACCCTGCGCCGCGGTACGGGGAACTGCTCATGCCCACGCGTTCCATTGTGGCCCCGGGCATGGTGCTCCGCGCATCATCGGTCCCTGCTCCATTGGCCGCCCGGCACAAAGACAACGGAGGCGGCCGGCCTCACCATCGGAGGCATCACTGCCCTGAAGGAGAGGTTTCGCATGACCCGCCCTTCCTCACCCGCTCACTCCGGCCCCAGCCGTGTCGCCGTCGTCGGCGCGGGCATGGTCGGACTGTCCACCGCCTGGTTCCTGCAGGAGCGGAACGTCAGCGTCACCGTGTACGACCGCGAGGGGGTTGCCGCGGGTTCGTCGTGGGGCAACGCCGGATGGCTGACCCCCGGCCTGGCGACGCCGCTGCCCGAGCCCGCCGTTCTCGCCTACGGGGTGCGGGCCGTGCTCAGCCCGTCCTCTCCGGTCTACGTCCCGCCGAGCGCGAACCCGAACCTGCTCAGGTTCCTGGCCGGGTTCACCCGCAACAGCACCGCGTCCCGATGGCTGCGGGCGATGCGTGCGCTCGTCCCCCTCAACAGCCTGGCGCTGCCGAGCTTCGACGCCCTGGCCGAGGGCGGTGTCGAGGCACGGACACGCGAGGCCAAGTCCTTCATCGCGGCCTACCGTACGGCCGAGGAGCGCCGGGTCCTGCTGGAGGAGCTCGAACAGATCCACGCCGCGGGCCAGACCATGGAGTTCGACGTCCTCGACGGCGACGAGGCCAGGGGGATCGAGCCGTCCCTGTCGGACCGGATCGGCGCGGCGCTCCGGCTGCACGGCCAGCGCTACATCGACCCGGGGCATTTCGTGCGCGCCCTGGCCGACGCGGTCCGTGCCCGGGGCGGGGTGATCCGGGAAGGCGCGGAGGTCGTCGGCGTACGGGACGCGGGGACCGGTGTCGTCGTCCTCACCGGCGGTGGTGAGAGCGACCGCTTCGACGCGGTGGTCCTGGCCACCGGCGCCTGGCTCGGCCGCCACGCCAGGAAGTTCGGTGTGCGCTCCGTCGTCCAGGCCGGCCGCGGGTACAGCTTCAGCGTTCCCGTGGAGCACGTACCGTCCGGTCCGGTCTACTTCCCCGCTCAACGCGTCGCCTGCACCCCTCTCGGCGGGCGTCTGCGTGTCGCCGGAATGATGGAGTTCCGCAAGCCGGAGGCACCCCTGGACGCCCGCCGGATCCACGCCATCGCCGAGGCCGCACGCCCGCTGCTGCGCGGCGCCGACCTGGACGCCCGCCAGGACGAGTGGGTCGGCTCCCGCCCGTGCACGCCCGACGGACTGCCCCTGATCGGAGCCACGCGTTCCCCCCGGGTCTTCGTCGCGGGCGGACACGGCATGTGGGGCATCACCCTCGGCCCGGCCACCGGACGGCTTCTCGCCGAGACGATCGTCACCGGCGAGCGGCCCGCGCAGCTGGCGCCGTTCGACCCGCTGCGCTGAGCGCGGGGCGGGGCTCCTTCCCCGGCCTGCCGCACCGCCGGCACCGCATCGACCGGGCCGGCCGGCGCCGACTGCCGGCCCGGACCGGCCCGGACCTGCCCGGAGCCGTGCCGACGTCGCGTCGGGGCGTGGCCGGTCACCGAGCGGTGCCCGGCGCGTCTCACGGTCCCCCCGCCGTGAGCACCCCCGTGGCCGCTCCCATCACCCGTCCGGGTGTGGAACTTTGTGCGCGTTCCAGCCGCTGTGTCCAGAGTTGGCCTTGGATGTGTCCCCTCACGGAGGCGAAGGCCATGCCGACGTACGTCACGCTGCTGAACTGGACCGAGCAGGGGATCCGGAACTACAAGGACACCACGGAGCGTGCCGAGGCCTTTGCCTCGGCGGCACAGAGGCTCGGGGCGAACGTCCTGAACCTCTACTGGACCGTCGGCCCGTACGACCTCGTGGCCGTTGTCGAGGCGCCCGACGAGGAAACCGCCACTGCGGTGCTCCTGCGGCTCGGCGGGGTGGGCAACGTCCGTACCACGACCCTGCGGGCCTTCGGCCGGGAGGAGATGAGCCGTATCGTCGCCAAGGCCGCCGGCTGAGGTCGTGTCGGGCCCTGGCCGGCCTGTTCCCCTTGTCCCGCTTGTCCCGCGACTTCCTCGCGACCGTGGCGGGGCGGCACGGGACTCCCCTCTCACCGGCGGCCCCGCGGCCGGCCGAAGGAGCAGTTGGATCAGTCGAAAGATCAGTCGAAGTAGGACTCCAGCGTGCCGCGGCGGCGGACATCGAGTGTCGCGCAGTGGAACGAGCCGCCGAACGGCGCGTAGTGCAGCAGATCGCAGGGGATCGGCTCGAACCCCCATTTCTCGAGCGCGCGCAGGGTGTCGGTGTGATGCCGCTCCGCGATGACCCGTTTGCCGTCGATCACGAGAACATTCATGTTGAGCCACTTGCCGCACATTGAGGTGATCTTGAGCAAGCGGTCGTCGATGGGGTTGGGCTCGGGGGCGATCAGAATGTCCCACGACTTCAGGACGTCGGGCAGACGGTCGACGTCGATGTATTCGGGATTGACCAGTACCTTGCCGGGGCAGAGCGGAATGAACGTCGTATCGATGTGCATGGGCGTGCGGCAGCGGCTCTCGATCTCGTGGATGCGATAGCCGGGGCCGAGGTGGCGGCGCAGCCACTCGATGCCCATCCGGTTGGTGACGTTGCTTCGTGTGACGAACAAATCGCGGCCCGCCCGCACGAAATCCGCCGCATCGAACACCGGCTCGAACTCGGTGAGGATGTAGCGCATGGGCTCGCCCGGCTCGGGGATACGGAAATCCTTCTCGAACAGCTCGTCGGTGAGCTGAGGTTTCGGTGCCGCCGTCCAGCGCGCGCCGCGACGGAAGTAATCCTTGAGAACCGTGCGATAGGAGTGCGTCTCGAAGTACCGGCACGGCCATGCCATCGGCGTCTCGATGATCTCGTCACCGATCACGAGCATGCTGTCCCGCGGACAGGTGTTGCAGAAACCGCGCGACGACCAGTCGGGGGTCTTGAAGCGTTTCCTGTGGTCGACCGCGTCCGGGCGCCTGACCGTGACGCCGAGGGCCTGCAGGAGGGTGATGAACTGATCGAGCTCCTGCTGCGCCTGCTCGACCAGCAGGCGCGGATACCGGAAGCCGGCCGCAAGCCCCTGCAGCCGTGCCGCCCACGGGGGAATGTTGCAGGCCACGACCGGGTGGTCGGAGGGAACCGTCGCACCGTCGAGACGCCCGACGATGATCTCCTCCAGCGGATCCCACTCGTTGTGGGAATTGACCGGAGAAACGAGAGGTTCCTCAGCGTCGGCAGCCGTGACCGATGGCGCCGGAATTTCGGGTTCCTGTACTACCGCCATCACACCCGCTTTCGATCCGTGGAAGTCAACGACTCACCATATCTGATGCGGAGTCAGGCAGGAAGGCATGAAGAAGCGGCGCGTGGTGGCGAAGTCGGTCCCCTTTACCCGTCCGGGGCCCGGTCCACGCGGCGCCGGGCCCGGTGTCACTCTTTCCGGGCGCCGACGCGCTCCGGCTCCTTCAGATATTCGGAGCAGCCGGGGTTCTGACAGGGACCGGGCTCCCACACGGGGACGAAGATCCCGAAAGTCTTGTGCCGTTTCTTGGCGACCATGTCCAGGGAGTGTTTGCAGACCGGGCACACAAGCCTCCCTTGCGGGCCGGTCTCATGCGCGGCTTTGCTCATTCTTCGACGATAGGCCGTCGGCGCGAAAAAGGGGACAGCACGCCTGCGCGGTCCCCGTACGGTGCGGTCACCCCGTGGTGAGGTCACCCCGCGGTGCGGTCATCGCCCTCGCCGGGGGGATCGTCCCCCTGGTCCGGCTCCGCGTGCGCGGCGCCGACGGACCCCGGATTCCCGGCCATCGCGCCCGGACGCGGTGCCGCCTCCTCCTGTGCGGCGGGAGGCGGTGAGGACGGGGCGGGCTGCCGCAGGCTGAGGACGACGGACGCGGCCAGGACGACGACGATGACCGCGAGACCGACCGGTGAGGGGATCTCCGGGACGCTGGGACTGATCAGCTTGTGGGACGCCTGGAGAATGAGTTTGACGCCGATGAAGGCGAGGATGACCGCAAGGCCCTTGTCCAGGCGGTGGAAGCGGTCCAGCAGACCGGCGAGCAGGAAGTACAGGGCGCGCAGGCCCAGGATGGCGAACGCGTTGCTGGTGTAGACGACGAAGGCGTCGTCGCTGACGGCGAGGACGGCGGGGACGCTGTCGACGGCGAAGACCAGGTCGGCGGTCTCGATCGCGGCGACCACCGCGAGAAGCGGGGTGGCCACATGCTTGCCGGCCTCCTTCACGAAGAACTTCGCCCCGGCGTACTCGTTCCGCACCGGGACGATCCTGCGGAGCAGCCGCAGCGCGACACTCCTGCCGGGGTCGAAGGTCCCCTTCTCGCCCTTGAGGAGCTTGGAGGCGCTGTAGAAGAGAACGGCGGCGAAGGCGAACAGCACCGCGGTGAAGCGGTTGATGACGGCGACACCGAGGAAGAGGAAGATCCCGCGGAAGACCAGGGCACCGAACACGCCGAAGAACAGGACCCGGTGCTGGTGGGCACGGGGCACTCTGAAATAGGCGAAGATCACGGCGAAGACGAAGAGGTTGTCCACCGACAGGCTCTTCTCCAGCAGCCACGCGGTGAGGTACTCGGTGCCGGCCGTCGTGCCGAGCACGAGGAAGACGACGCAGCCGAAGACCAGAGCGAGTCCCACCCACATGCCGCTCCAGGCGCCGGCCTCCTTGAACCCGATGACGTGCACCCTGCGGTGGGCCAGAAGATCGACGGTCAGCGACACCACCACCGTGGCGGCAAACACTCCCCACAACCAGAGCGGGACCTGGAGCACACCGGTCACCCTCTCCGGGCCCGCACCGACCGGCGGACCCTCACGCACGAGTCTTGGGCAATCCGCCGCACCGGGCAAACAGGACGTCCGGCCCGGGACACCGCACGCACTGTGGGGCAAGGCCACCGGACGCGGCCTGCTCCCAGAGGGCGAAGGCGTCAGACCTTGCCGACAGCAGCGTGTGTTCCGCAGGGGGGCGATCAGCCCTTCCGGATCCGAGGGGATGAGCACGACGACGAACCCGGAAACGGCGAGGAGGGCGACGACCGAGGAGGGCGACGACCGAGGAGAGCGACGACACGGCGGACGCCCGACTCCGCGACCGGCCCGGTCCGACTGCTCGCCGACTGCTCACCGACGGCTCCGGTACGAGTTCACTCCGCGGGGAGGGCGAGGCGCAGGACGATCTCGCCGTCGTCGATCTCCCCGGTGGGCTCGAACCCGAGCTTCTGGTAGAAGGGCCACGGTTCGCCGTCGCCGGGGCTGTAGCTGGTCAGCAGCTCGGTGGCGCCGTCCGCACGCACCAGGTCGATGACCTGCGCGAGCGCCTCCTGGCCGATCCCCCGCCTCTGGTACCGCTTGTCGATGAGGAGACGCCAGAGGAAGTGCCGCCCCTTGAAAGGACCGGTCGGCGGTCTCCACGACAGCATCACGAAGCCGACCGGCTCGTCACCGCGGTACACGGCGCGATACCAAGGGTTGGCCTCCGGCGTCTTCGCCGCCTCCTTGAGCGACTTGGACACGGACGCCACGAACTGCTTCTGGTCCTTTCGGACGCGGAGGGCACGAACGGCATCCCGGTTGTCGTCGGTGATCTCCCGCAGGTGCACACCTGGAGACCCCATGCCACACCTCGTTCCTGCATCCGGCGGCTGTGCCGTCCGGGCCGACGTGAGGACTGCCGTCGGGCGGCATTCCCTTGCCGCGCGTACGCACGGCCAAGGACGCCGGCCCGGGCGCCCGCGCAGCGTATGCGACACAGGCGATCCACAGCGGCACCGGCACGCCGGGTCCCGATACGGTTTCAACGAGGTGGTGCGCGAGAGGGTGAGTGTCCTCGTCGGTGGGTGGCACGCTCTGCCTCGGCGCCCACGGCCAATGGGGCGCGGTTCTCGTGCACCGGTTGTTCACGAGGTCCCTCGGCGCCGTCCGAGCTGCCTGGACGAGGTACTGGTCCGGCTGTGATACGCGCACACAGGGGATCGTGCGCACCTGGACCGGGACCAGGGCGCCTTCGGCCTCAGGCGACCGCGGGACCGGCCCCGTGGCGTGCGTGGAGCCGCTTCACTTGGTCGACCCAGAAGGCGACCTTCTCGCTCTCGGATGCGCTCAAGGACAGGAGGCCGAGCTCCTTGGCCAACTGATAGAAGCCGGTGCCGGCGTCATTGGAGTCCAAGTAGACCACTAGTGCCGAGAGCATCACAGGGGGCTCCGAGGGAGCGATTTCCTGGTCTCGTTCCACGATCAGTCCGAGCAGATGCCCCATCGCGGCTCGCTCATCGGCACGCTTGAAGTCGAAGGGCCGGCAGCCGGTGCGCCTGACCAGCGTCGCATTGAGCTCTGTGTACGAGGTGAGCTTGCCCAGTCTCGCTCGCTCGATGAGGAAGTTGCGTCCGGCCTCTACCAGCTCGTCCCATTCGCTGTCCGCGCGCCCGTACACAGACATTCCGCCCCCTTGCGCCGCATCGCTCCGTGAGCGGGAACGTACAGTGCCGGCGCAGCCGCCCACAATCGCTCAATAGGTGGATCATTACGACCCTGAGGCAGGAGGAAATATCTTCGTATCTCTACTGCGCCATCACCCTTGGGAGGAAACCTGCGCGATGGTGAGGTTCTGCCCCATGGCTTCATCGGCGGCAGCGGTGGCGCGTCTGCCGCTGCCGGTCGTCGTCGGCCCGCGCAAACCCGGCTTCGCTGCCGGAGGGCCCGAAGGACCCCGATCGCGGCCCTCCGCTGGCAGAAGCTGAAAAAGCTGAAGGCGCCCGAGGCGCCGACCCCCGGGGCCGTCCAGCTCTTGCGGCGAAACCGGCGTTTCAGATGAAGACGGCAGGATTTTCCCGCGTGTCAGAGGAGATCGGATCCATCCAGCCGGAGAAGGCTGCCACCCGATGTGTACAATCTGCTGTTCATTCGAAGCTCTCAATTCGTTCATGCATGGAGTGCGGAAATCTTGAGACGAACAGTGAGGTTTTCTCAACGCCTTTCGTTCCATGCGTTGTTGAGGACGAGGGCGGCCTGAGCGATGGCTCCGATGCGGCTGGGGCTGAGCGTGACATGGTGCAGGGCGCGCCAGCGCTGTTTGAGTTCGGCGGCGGCTCGCTCGCCCAGGGCTCGGATGCCGCGCAGGAGCCGGTTGTGGGTGCGGGTGTCCGGCGCGAGTGGGGAGGCGATGTCGGGGTGCGGGCGGAAGGGGG
>NZ_BAAAHG010000087.1:0-11660 GCF_039525155.1 Streptomyces thermoalcalitolerans
GCCGCCGCCACAACTGGCGCACATACTCCGGCAGGGAAGGACGGGCACCGCTGACGGACAGACCGTACTTGTCGGCGAGCTGCCGCGCCGTGAGGCCTTCGTCGGACGACGGGGCGGAGGGTGGTGCGTGGAGGGCCTGGCTCACATCCGCTGCTTTCGCTCGGAACGTCTTCGTTACGGTCCTATCACGGTCCCTTGCGTCGGAACGGGGCCGTATCGTCGCACCGGGAGCGTAGGGCGAAGTGACGTCGCGACGCAACCGTTTCGTCGTCACGCCCTATGCTGGGACCCCATGACGACGAACGCCGAGGGCTCACGGACGGGTCCGCGCCGCCGTGCCCCCGCGGGGGCCGCCGTACTGCGCGAGGACGTGACGGAGGCGATCCGGGCCGCGGTCTTCGAGGAGCTCGCGGCCGTCGGCTATGCGCGCATGTCCATCGAGGGGATCGCGCGGCGCGCGGGCGTCGGCAAGACCGCGGTGTACCGCCGCTGGCGCTCCAAGCTGCACCTGGTGCTCGACATCGTCTCGGCGATCGCCGTGCAGGGCCTGCCCGCGCCGGACACCGGCTCCCTGGAGGCCGACCTGCGGCTGCTGTACGAGGTGACCTCCCGGGCCCTGCATCACCCCACGGCCTCGCAGATCATTCCGGATCTGCAGGCCGAGGCGGCCCGCAACCCGGACATCGCCCAAGCCGTGCAGAAGGCCCTGCGCGACGGCCAGGAGAGCGTGGCCAGCAGCATCCTGGCGGCGGCCGAGAGCCGCGGCGAGGTCCGTCCCGGCCTGGACCGGGACCTGGCCCTGGACCTGATCTCGGGTCCGCTGTACTGGCGTGCGGTCGTCATCCGCACCCCGAAGCTCCCCAAGGGCTACCTGGACGCCCTGGCCCGGGGGACGGCTCAGGCCATCAAGGCGCTGTAGGGGCTGCGAGGCTCCGCAGGGGCTGCGGAGCCCGTCGGCGGCTTCGGCCGGGCCGAGCGCAGCGGCGGCAGCCGCCGGTCAGGCGCGGGCCGCCTCGGGGTGACGGTGGACCCAGCCCTGCCAGGCGGAGGTGACCATGTCGTGGAGGTCGCGCTTGGCCCTCCAGCCGAGTTCCGTGGCGATGCGGTCGGCGGAGGCGACGACCCTGGCGGGATCACCGGGGCGGCGCGGGGTGACCGTCGGGGGGATGTCGTAGCCGGTGACGGCGTTGATCGTGTCGATCATCTCGCGGACCGAGACGCCCTCGCCCCGGCCGATGTTCAAGGTGAGGTCCAGACCCGGGGAGGACTGCAGGGCGCGGGCCGCGGCCACATGGGCCTCCGCGAGGTCCGCGACATGGATGTAGTCACGGACGCAGGTGCCGTCCGGTGTGGGGTAGTCGTCGCCGAAGATGCGCGGGGGTTCCTGCTGGGTCAGCCGCTCGAAGACCATGGGGATCAGGTTGAACACGCCGACGTCGGCCAGTTCCGGACGCGCCGCGCCCGCCACGTTGAAGTACCGCAGGGACGCCGTGGCCAGGCCCGTCGCCCGGCCCGTGGCACGGACCAGCCACTCGCCGGCCAGTTTGGTCTCGCCGTAGGGCGAGATGGGCACGCATGGCGTCTCCTCTGTGACCAGGTCCACGTCCGGAGTGCCGTACACGGCCGCCGAGGAGGAGAACACGAACGCCCTGACCTCGGCTCGGGTCACGGCCTCCAGCAGGACCCGCAGGCCCTCGACGTTCTCCCGGTAGTAGTGCAGCGGGCGGTCCATCGACTCGCCCACCTGCTTTCTCGCGGCCAGGTGGACGACCCCGGTCACCTCGTGCTCGGCGAGGGTGCGTGCCACCCGCTCGCCGTCCAGGACGGAACCCACCACCAGCGGGACCTCCGGCGGGACGCGCTCGGCGATGCCGGTGGACAGGTCGTCGTACACCACCGCCCGCTCGCCCGCTTCCGCCATCGCGTGGACGACGTGCGCTCCGATGTAGCCGGCGCCGCCGGTGATCAGCCAGGTCATGTGCGGGCTTCTCCTCGTGTGATGGGCCAGGTCGTCGTACGGGCGGGGCGTGGTCGGGTGCCCGCCCCGGTCCGTCCTCAGTGAAGCAGACGGCGAAGTCTGCTCCGGAGCACGGATGCGACCCCGCCGGGCCCGGCCGCCAGGCGCAGGGAGAGCGCACCGGAGTGCGTGGCATAGGACTGGACCAGCAGGACGCCGTGGCGCACGCTCGGCACGACACGGCGGCACAGCCGGCCCGCGCCCGTGCGGGCGTGCGCCGTCACCGTACGGCTCGTGCCGTCGGCGAAGCACACCCGTCCGTACAGGTCCCAGGTGCCGGAGCCGAGCTCCGCGAGGTTCACGACCGCCCCGGCCGACCAGATGCCGGCGGTGGCGGGTGTGAGAGGGACGGCGGTGCGCTGGGCCGTGAGGCCCGTCTCCCGGTTGCGCCACCACAGCTCCAGGGTTCTGGGATCCGCGAGGGCCACCCTGCCGTACAGCTCGTGCAGACGCAGCCGCAGCAGGCCGCCACGCGCGCGGGGGCGCAGCTCCGCGTCCACGGCGAGGGGCAGCAGGTGCGCCGGCCGGGTCAGATAGGGCTCCAGCGTGACCTGGGGCAGGTCCTCCGCCCAGACCGGTGTGCCGTGCTCGTCCCGTGCGTACGGCGGGCAGAGCCGGGCCGGACGGGCGGCGAACTCCTTCAGACGCGGCAGGTCGCGCGGTTCGGGGGAGGCCAGGATCACCCGCGCGAGGAGACGGCCGGGGGCCGCCGGGTCGACCTCCCAGTCGGCCGCGTCGTACTCGCCGAGGTACGCGCGGGTGTGCGTCCACCACGCGCGCCGGTACTCCGCGTCACGCAGACTCAGCTCGCGCACGTACATGCGCAGTTCATGGTTGAGGAACTTGGCGCGCGCGGCCCGTGCGAGCTTCTTCCGGCCGGCGTTCAGCAGGATCGCGTGCGCGGTCCGGCTCGCCTCGATGCGGTCCTGCCAGTTGTCGATGGCCGCGCGGTCCAGAGAGATCGACAGATGGCCGGCGGACCGGCGCACATGCCACACGTACACCCGGTCCGGGACGAGGGCGATGCGCGGTCCGGCGGCCAGCACACGCGCGGTGAACACGAAGTCCTCGTAGCGGAAGCGGCCCTCGGGGAAGCGGATGGAGTGCTCGCGCAGGAAGTCGGTGCGGTACAGCTTGTTGACGCACAGAGTGTCGTACACGATGCGCGGGAGCCGCTCGGGGCGGGTGAGGACGGCGCTCTTCCGGTAGAGCCGCTCCTGCCACGGCACTTCGCGCCCGGAGGGCAGTTCGCGGCGTACGCACAGGCCGCTCGCGACCTCCGCCTGCTCCTCCCGGGCGGCGCCGAGCAGTGCGTCCACGGCTCCCGGCGGCAGTACGTCGTCGCTGTCGAGGAACATCACGTACGGCGACGTCACCGTGTCGAGGCCGGTGTTGCGCGGGGTGCCGCAGCCGCCGCTGTTCTTCTCGTGACGGACGACCCGCACCCTCGGTTCGGCCGCGGCGAGGCGGCTCAGCAGCTCGAAGGTGCCGTCCGTCGAGCAGTCGTCGACGGCGACGACCTCGCCGACGGCGGGTCCCTGGGCGAGCGCCGAACGCACGGCGTCGGCGATATGGGCGGCATCGTTGTAGCCGATCACGACGACGCTGACGAGAGAAGGCTGGTGCACGTGCATGGAATCCAGGGGCCGGAAGCAGTGGTGTGGTCGGTGTTCTCCGCCGGGGGTGAGACTTGACGTCCTTTGCCGGAGACGACGAGATCCGATCTCGGGGTTCCCTCTCCGGCGCGGTCGACCCTGCCGGGCGTCACAATCCAGCCAGGTGACGGTACCGCGGCGGCGGGCGGGCCGCTGCGCACGGGCACGAGGCCCGAACCCGTCACAGACACGCCGTGACCTGGGCCGGAGCGCGAGGCAACGCCTTCCGGGGCCCTTGTGCTTCCTCCCTGCGGGGGAGGTGTCGGGCAAAAGTGCGAGGGTGGGGTGAGCGGACGGCGCGGCGGGGTGCCGAGGGCGAGCGGCGTCACTCGCGGTCCGGCACCCCCTCCAGTGCCGCCGTGTCGAGGGCTGCCGTCAGGTGGTCGAGGCGGGTGCGGAGGTCGCGGATCTCCTCGAGGGTGAGGCCGGTGGCCGCCACGATGCGACGGGGTATCCGGAGCGCGCGGGCGCGCAGTGCCCTGCCCCGCTCGGTCGGGCGGACCTCCACCGAGCGCTCGTCGCGCGCGCTGCGCTCACGGTGCACCAGGCCGGCCGCTTCCAGGCGCTTGAGCAGCGGGGACAGGGTGCCGGAGTCGAGGCGGAGGTGTTCGCCCAGCTTCTTCACGGGGGTCTGGCCGTGCTCCCACAGGACCAGCATCACCAGGTACTGCGGGTAGGTCAGCCCCAGTTCCTCGAGGACCACGCGGTAGACGCCGTTGAAGGCGCGTGAGGCGGCGTGCAGCGAGAAGCAGATCTGGCGGTCCAGGCGCAGCCATTCCGTGTCCTGTGCGACGGCGTCCTGCGGAACCTCGGTCGTCATGCCGCCAGGATAGCTCTGGCGCGCCATTTGATTGTGCGCAATTGAATTGCGTGCTCTAATACTGCTCGGTCAGTCACACGACTCCTCGAGAGGGATGAACCTCCATGGACGCGCTCTACACCGCCGTCGTCACCGCCACCCACGGCCGCGAGGGCCGCGCCGTCAGCTCCGACGGCCGTCTCGACCTGCGGCTGGCTCCCCCGGTGGAGATGGGCGGCGACGGACAGGGCACCAACCCCGAGCAGCTGTTCGCCGCCGGCTACGCCGCCTGCTTCGCCAGCGCTCTCGGTCTGGTCGGCCGCCGGGCCAAGGTGGATCTCCGCGACGCCGCGGTCACCGGTGAGGTCGGCATCGGCAGGCAGGGCGAGGGCTACGGGCTCGCCGTCACCCTGCGCATCGAGCTGCCCGACTCCGTCGACCGGGACACCGGCCGCACGCTGGTCGAGCAGGCCCACCAGGTCTGCCCCTACTCCAACGCCACCCGGGGCAACATCCCGGTCGAACTCGTCGTCGAGTGACCGGAACCGGCGCCGTTTCCCCCGTTCCCCGGCTGCTTCTCGGCTGCTCCCCGGCTGTTTCCGGCTGTTCTTCGCACACGGGCAGCGGCCGAGGGGGCGGGCCGGTGCCGGCCCGCCCCCGGGGAACCGCGGCTACTTGATCGCGCCCGCCATCACACCGGAGACGAACTGCCGCTGGAAGGCGAAGAACACGGCCAGCGGGATCACCATGGAGATGAACGCGCCGGGCGCCAGGACGTCGATGTTGTTGCCGAACTGACGCACCTGTGTCTGCAGGGCGACCGTGATCGGCTGCGTACCGGACTTGGTGAACACCAGCGCGACCAGCATGTCGTTCCAGACCCACAGGAACTGGAAGATGGCCAGGCTCGCGATCGCGGGCCCGCCGAGCGGCATCACCACGCGGGAGAACAGCCGCAGTTCACCGGCGCCGTCCAGACGGGCCGCCTCCAGCAGCTCGCGGGGGATCTCCGCGAAGAAGTTCCGCAGCAGGAACACCGCGAAGGGCAGGCCGAAGCCCGTGTGGAACAGGATCACCCCGAGGACCGAGCCGAACAGGCCCACTTTGCCGAAGAGTTCGGCGATCGGGATGAGGGCGACCTGCACGGGGACGACCAGCAGACCCACCACGGCCAGGAACCACCAGTCCCGGCCCGGGAACTCCATCCACGCGAACGCGTAGCCCGCCAGCGAGCCGACCACGACCACCAGGACCGTCGCCGGGACCGTGATCAGGACGGTGTTCAGCAGGGAGTGGGTGATGTCGCCGTTCTCCAGCAGCCTCCGGTAGCTGTCGAAGGTCAGCTGCGAGGGCTTGCCGAACACCGTCCACCAGCCGCTCGCACTCATCTCCCGCGGTGCGCGCAGCGACGACAGCAGCAGACCGATCGCCGGGACCAGCCAGAACAGGCCCACCACGATCAGAAAGGCCCTCAGGACACCGCCGCTGACGGCCTCCACCAGCCGTGCGCCCAGGGACCGCCCGGCCTTCACGGCCCCGGGGGCGGGCACCTTCCGCACCGGGCTTCCGGCTTTCCGGGCCCCCGCCGTCATCGCCGCACCTCCCGCCGCAGCCTGCGCATGTTGAACAGCATCACCGGGACGACCAGCAGCAGCAGAAACACCGCGATGGCGCTCGCGATGCCGGGCTGGCCCTCCGAGAAGCCCTTGCGGTACAGCTCCAGGGCGAGCACGTTGGCGTCGTCCTGGGAGGAGCCCGGGGCGATGATGTAGACCAGGTCGAAGATCTTCAGCACGTTGATCATCAGGGTGACCACGACGACCGCGAGCACCGGGGCCAGCAGCGGCACCGTGACCCTCCGGAACACCTGCCACTCGGTGGCCCCGTCGACCCGGGCGGCCTCCAGCAGCTCCCGGGGCACCCCCGCGAGCCCGGCCGCGATCAGCACCATCGCGAACCCGGCCCACATCCACACGTACGACCCGATGATGGCCGGGGTGACCAGGGACGGGCCGAGCCAGTCCACGCCGTTGTACGGCTCCCTGAAGTTGTCCGCGGGAAGCCGCAGCCGGGCACCGTCGGCCTGCGCGGGCAGGGTGAACGTGCCGTCGTCGGCGGCCGTCGTCGACGCCACCACCCTGCCGTCCTTGACCGCCTCGATGCGCATCCCGGCGTAGCCGAGCTCGGTGGGGTCGACCTCGCCCGGCCGTCCGACGCCCTTGCCGCGGGTGAAGTCCTGCCAGGTGGTGCCGGTGATCCTCCCCGGCTCCGGCTCGGCCCGCACGGCCTTCCTGGCGTCCTTCGGCATCCGGTCCGGGGCGACACCGACGAGCGGAAGGCTCACCGACTGGCCGACGCGGACCGTGGCGGTGGTGATGAAACCGCCCCGGTCCGGCTCGAGCGGCGAGTTCCGGCCCGGGTGCGCCTTCGGGAACGCCGAGGACGGGGCGAAGGTGTCGTGCACCCCGACCCACACCGCGTTGGCGACCCCCTTGTCCGGGTCCTGGTCGTACACCAGCCGGAAGATGATCCCGGCCGCCAGCATGGAGATCGCCATCGGCATGAAGACGACCAGCTTGAACGCGGTGCCCCAGCGCACCCGTTCGGTCAGCACGGCGAAGACCAGCCCGAGGGCGGTGGCGACCGTCGGTGCGAACACCACCCAGATGACGTTGTTCTTCAGCGCGGTGCGGATGCCGCTGTCGGTGAACAGGGCGCGGTAGTTGTCGAATCCGGCGAACTGGTCGCCCGAGGCGTTGGAGAAGCTGCGGACGACGGAGTACCCGATGGGGTAGACCACGAGCGCGCCGAGCAGCACCAGGGCGGGCAGCAGGAAGAGGGCCGCCACGATCCTGCGGGTGCCGGTCACGCTCCTGCGACTGCGGGATCGGGCGGGAACCGGTGAGACTCCCGCCGTCGTGGCCGACTTCATGGCCGGATCAGCTCCCGTCGCCGTAGGCCGCCGCCGCGTCCTTCTCCAGCTTCGCCTGGGTGCCCGCGACGTCGCCGGGGTTCTTCAGGAAGTCCTGCAGGGCCTTCCACTCACCCTTGCCGGGCGTGCCGCCGAAGGCCGGCGGGGCCTGGTCGGACATGTCGAAGCGGAAGTCGTCGCCCGAGTCGATCAGAGCCCGGGCGATCGTGCGCTGCACCTCGTTCGGATACGCCGAGTCCGGCACGTTCCTGTTCGGGGACAGGTAGCCGCCGAGCCTCGCCTGGATCGTCGCCGCGTCCGGCGACGCCAGGAAGGCGACCAGTGCCTGCGCGGCCCTGGAGTCCTTCAGGATCACCGCCGCGTCCCCGCCGGAGACCACCGGCGCCGTGTCGCCCACGGCCGGGAACGGGAACACCTTCGCGTCCGTGCCCGTCTCGGCCCCGGTCTCACCGATGTCGACCTGCACGAAGTCGCCCTCGTAGACCATGGCGGCCTTCGGCTGGTCACCGCCGGTGAAGGTCTGGATGACGGATGCCGGGAACTCGGTCTGCAGCGCGCCGTCCGGGCCGCCCGCCAGATACTCCTTCCTGGACCAGATCTGGGCGAGCGTGGTGAGCGCGTCCCTGACGGACGGGTCCGTCCACTTGATCCTGTGCTGGGCGAGCCGGTCGTACTTCTCGGGGCCCGCCTGGGAGAGATAGACGTTCTCGAACCAGTCGGTGAGGGTCCAGCCGTCGGCGCCCCCGACCGAGAACGGGGTGACACCGGAGTCGTAGACCAGCCGGGCCGTGGTCAGCAGCTCCTTCCAGGTCTTGGGCTCGCTCGCGCCCGCGTTCTCGAAGACCTTGGCGTTGTACCAGATCAGCGACTTGTTGGCGGCCTTGTAGTAGACGCCGTACTGCGTGCCGTCGACCTTGCCGACGTCCTGCCAGCCCCGCGAGTAGTTCTTGGCGAGCTGCTTTTGGACCTCGGGGCCCAGCGGCTTGGCCCACTTCTTCTCCACGGCCTGCTTGATGGCGCCCGGCTGCGGGAGCAGCGCCACGTCCGGCGGCCGGCCGCCCGCGATCTTCGACCCGAGGAAGTTGATGATCGGGTCCTGGGCGGGCACGAAGGTGACCTTGGCGCCCGTGCGCTTCTCGAACTCCGCGAGGACCTTCTTGAAGTTCGCCTGCTCACTGCCGGTCCAGACGGCGGCGACCTCCAGCGTCGTGCCGTTCAGCCGGGGAAGGGGGACGGTGGCGGTGGTCTCTGTGCCCCCGCCGTCCCGGGCGTTGCCGCTGTTCCTGCCGCCGTCCCCGCCGCCGCACGCGGTGAGGGAGAGCGCGAGCGCTCCCGCGGCGACGGCTGCCACGGCCCTGGCGGTTCCGCCGGTCCTGGCGGCCCTGGCGGCCCCGGCGGTGCGACGGGTCCGGATGGTGCTGCTCGTGCTGCGCATGACTGCCCCGTTCTCCATGTACGTCGAACGTCCGAGCGCTGTCCGAGCGCTGTCCCCCGCGGTCCGGTCTACGCCGGGGCCATGGAGTCGGCAAGGGCGCCCACGCTGCCGAGCGGGCGATCGCGACCGCGTCGTGACTCGGTGTCAGCTCTCGGTCACAGCAACGAGGGAATCCGTGCCGCGGACACTTCCCGTGCCGCCCGTTCCAGGGCACTGGCCAGCAGGGCCAGGTCCGTCGGCCCGTTGCCCAGCTCCCGCACCGAGCGCCGGGCCGGCGGGTCGCCCATGCGCTGCCAGTCCAGGGGGACCACGGTCGGGCGCTGGGTCGCCGTCCGGGGGATACGGCCTGTGACACGGCCTCCCTGGAACGCCGTCACCCGGCCGTCCGCCCAGGTCAGCCGCCCGCGTCCGGGGGCCGGTTCGTTCGGTCCCGAGGCCGGTGCGTCCAGGGTGATCCGCAGTGCGGCCCGGCGCGCCGGTTCGCTCTGGGCCGTACGGCCACCGGGCGCGGTGGCCGCGACCAGGTGGACGCCGAGCCGTTCGCCTTCCCGGGCCACCGCCTCCAGCGCGCGTATCACGGAGCCGGCCGAGGGCCGTCCGGGCGCCCCCAGGGCGGGCGAGACCAGGGCGTCCAGATCGTCGACGACCACGACCAGGCGGGGCAGCGGCGGAGCGACCTCCGCCTGACGGCGGGCCGCCCCGGGACGCAGCCGCAGGGTGGAACTGGGCGGGCTGTCGAGATCGGCCGCACCCGAGGAGGCGGACGCCGTACCGCTCATACCGCCCGTACCGCTCGTACCACTCATACCGCCCGTGCCGATCACGCCGGCCGGGCGTGCTCCGGCCGGTCCCGTGCCGGCGCACCGCGGCCCGGACGTGCCGCGGGACGTCGCCGTGCGCTGGGCGACGATACGGCCGGACACCGTGCGCCGGGTGTGCCACTCGGCGAAGTCGGACTGCCCCAGCAGCTCGGCCCGGCGCTTCAGCTCCGCGCTCAGCGACTGCGCGAACTCCCGCATGCGGACCGGGTCGTTGGCGGCGAGATGGGTGGTCACGTGCGGCACGTCCGTGCAGACCCGGAGACCGTCGCCCTGGCCGCCCGTGCCGATGCCGTCCCGGCCCTCCACCAGCACGACGGCCAGGCGGTCGGGCCGCTCGGCGGCGGCGAGCGAGGCGACGACGGAGCGCAGCAGCTCCGTACGGCCGCTGCCCGCCGGTCCCTCGATCAGCAGATGCGGTCCGTCGGCCACGAGGTCGACGCGGACCGGCCCGCGCGGACCGGCGCCGAGGACGGCCCAGGCCCGCCCGCCGAGGGCCGTGGTGTCGTCGGCCGCGTCCGCCCAGCGCGCCTGCAACGACGCCGGGGTGGCCCGGGCCAGCCCCAGCTCGTCCAGCAGCCGCGCGGACGGCGGCAGCGGCACCGGCACCCGGGCGGGACGGTTCCCGGCGGACCCGTCCGGCCGCAGAGGGGCCAGGGCCCGCGCGAACCGCTCGGCCCACGCGGAGGACACGGCGTCGACCACGGCGAGGGTGCCGGGGGTCACAGGGGCGGGGAGCGGGGTCCCGGCCGGGAGGCGGGAGGCCGCGCCGGCCTGCGGACCGCCGGCCGCCGGGGGCGTCGCGACGCGCATCAGCCGCAGCGCCGTCGCCACGTCGCCGCTGAGCAGGGCCACGGCTCCGCACTCCCGGAACACCGGCGACACCGCGCACGCCGCCTCGTAGGTGGCCGGCACCGGGGAGGCGGCCGAGGCGGGCGCCGTCTCGGCGAGACACACGACATGGATCCCCGCCCGGGGGCCCTCCTGCGCCAGACGGGTCACCGCCGCGCGCACCGAGGCGCCGCCCGGATCGCCGTCCACGACCACCACGGTGTACGGCCCCGTGAAGCCCTCCTCGCCGGACGGGCCGCCCTCCCGGGCCCCCGCGGGCCCGCCGGCCTCCCCGCGCATGCCGGCCGCCCGCAGGCCGCCGGCGGCGAAAGCGGTGTTCGGATGGTCCTCCAGCCGCCGCAGGAGTTCGTCGGTGCGGGCGGTGGCCTGCTCGTGGTCGTAGGCGAGAAGGAGACGGCAGTCCTGTCCGTGGCGCGGGCGGACGTGCGGGAGCCAGCCGAGCCAGGACCACTCGTCGGTGCGCTCCTCCACGGGGCGGGCGCGGTCGGTGCTGAGCAGGACGATCTCGAGCGTGTCGGGGGAGTGCGCGGCGGCGAGCTGGGCCAGCACCGCGCGCGCGAGCCCGGACAGACGGGCGCGCGGTCCGGCCAGGCCCAGCGCCCCCACCTCGCGCAGGTCGGCGGTCACCGGGACCGCGGGCAGCAGCCCCGAGCCGTCGGGGGCCGGCCGGTCGACCGTGCCGAGCCGCACCGTGAGCGCCTCGGTGTGCCCCGGTCCGCGCTCCCACAGGCGCGGCCCCGGGCCCAGCGCCATCAGCAGCAGCGCCGCGGGGTTCGGCCAGGTCTCCGGCTGCCGCCGGGCGGCGTACGGGGCGGGCGTGCCCGCGGCGGTGCCGTCGTACGGCTCGTGCCCGTCCGCCGTCTGCTCGGCACGGCCGCCGGCCAGCCGGCGCGCCCAGGCACCGAGCCCGCCGCGTCTGCGCACCACCCGCGGTACGTCCGTGCCCCGCGGGGGCGTTCCCCGGTGACCGCTCGCGCCGTCCACGGCGAGGGCTCCGGCCGGTCCGCCCGGGCCGGACCGTGCCCCGCGGGGCTCGTCGCCGGGCGCGGGCACCGTGCCGTACGGGCCGCTGTCGCTCTCGATCCGCGGTGCGGGGGCCTGTGCGGGGACCGCCGGGGACGGGACGGGGTGCCAGGCGCCCTGGGCGTGGGG
>NZ_BAAAHG010000088.1:0-11368 GCF_039525155.1 Streptomyces thermoalcalitolerans
GTGCTGTTTTTCCACCGCGCGCTGCGAGCCGGCGTGCGTGGCCTGCCGGATACGGCGCCGCAGATCCGCCAGCTTGCCCGCAGTCGTATGAATGTCGGTCTCTTGACGCTCTTCCGGCTCGGACATCGGGATCGCTGCTCCCTGCCTGCTCGCAATGCCTGCCCATGAGGGGGGACGGTCGTTCGTCCGCACAGTAGTGGGGGCCCCGCTGTTCGGCGGTGCGGTGTTCACCACATCTAGTGTGGCTTGCATGACGCCTCGATATGCAGCAGACGACGGCTCGGAGAGCACCCCGCGGGGCAGCCGCTGGTCCGATCTGGACCGCCCGCCCCTGAACGTCAGGGCCCTGCGGCGCGGGCTGATCCGTCCGGGTGGCCTGTGGTCCGAGCTGGACCTGGTGCAGCGCACCGGCTCCACCAACTCCGACCTCGTGGCCCGGGCCGCCGCCGGCAAGGCGGCCGAGGGCGCCGTCCTGGTCGCGGAGGAGCAGACCTCCGGCCGGGGCCGCCTGAACCGCCCGTGGACGGCTCCGCCCCGCTCCGGCCTGTTCTTCTCGGTTCTGCTGCGGCCCCATGAGGTCCCGGTGGCCCGCTGGGGCTGGCTGCCCCTGCTCACCGGAGTCGCGGTCGCCACGAGCCTGTCCCGCACCGCCGGCGTCGACACGGCGCTGAAGTGGCCCAACGATCTGCTGGTCACGGTCGGCGGCGAGGAACGCAAGGCCGGCGGCATCCTCGCCGAGCGGGCGGGCGACGACGCGATGGTCGTCGGCGTCGGGGTCAACGTGAGCCTGCGGCAGGACGAACTGCCGGTCCCCCAGGCCGGTTCGCTGGCCCTGGCCGGCGCGGTGGGCACGGACCGCGATCCGCTGCTGCGGGCGATGCTGCGTTCCCTGGAGGACTGGTACGTGCGGTGGCGCGCGGCGGGCGGCGACCCGGCGGCGAGCGGCCTGCAGGAGACGTATGCGGCGGGCTGCGCCACGCTCGGACGGCAGGTCCGCGCGGAGCTGCCGGGGGACCGGTCGGTGGTGGGGGAGGCGGTGGCGGTGGACGGGGACGGCCGCCTGGTCATCGCCACCCGGGAGGGGGTGCGGGAACCGGTGGGGGCGGGCGACATCGTCCACGTGAGGCCCGCGTGAGAGCTGTCCTCCGGGCGCGGGGGCGCTCGGGCCGGGGCGGCACGGGCCGGTCCCCGGCCTTCGGGGGCAAGGGTGTGCAGGCCGGTCGAAGGACCGGGCACAGTCCCCTTCGGGGGGCGGTCGCGGCGGCAAGATGCCAGGTCGATGCCCCTTGTGCCACCCTGTGTGCCACCTCCTGGTGCAACCTGACCGAGTGAGCTGGCGCACAGCTGCCGTAGAGTTGAGGCCGGTCGGTACCTGACCGCGGCAGATCGGAAGGGCAGCAGGCGTGACTGTCGACGACACGGGCTCCGGCGCGGACGCGGAGGGCCGGGAGGAGCCTCCCCCACGCTCGTCTCCGCACGAGCGGGGGGAATCCCAGTCCGCCCGCTCCGAGGAAGACCCTCTTGCGCTGCGCCTGGAACAGCTGATCCTGGGCGCGGAGCGGCGCTACACCCCCTTCCAGGCGGCCCGCAGCGCGGGCGTCTCCATGGAGCTGGCCTCCCGCTTCTGGCGGGCCATGGGGTTCGCCGACATAGGGCAGGCCAAGGCACTGACCGAGGCCGACGTCCTGGCCCTGCGCCGGCTCGCCGGTCTGGTCGAGGCGGGGCTGCTCAGCGAGGCCATGGCCGTGCAGGTGGCCCGGTCCACCGGGCAGACCACGGCCCGGCTGGCCGAGTGGCAGATCGACTCCTTCCTGGAGGGGCTGACCGAGCCTCCCGAGCCGGGCATGACGCGCACCGAGGTGACGTACCCGATCGTCGAGCTGCTGCTGCCCGAGCTGGAGGAGTTCCTGGTCTACGTCTGGCGCCGCCAGCTCTCCGCCTCGGCGGGCCGGGTCGTGCAGGCCGCCGACGACGAGGAGATGGTCGACCGGCGTCTGGCCGTCGGCTTCGCGGACCTGGTCGGCTTCACCCGGCTGACCCGCCGGATGGAGGAGGAGGAACTCGGCGAGCTCGTCGAGGCCTTCGAGACGACCGCGGCCGACCTGGTGGCGGCGCGCGGCGGCCGGCTCATCAAGACGCTCGGCGACGAGGTGCTGTACGTGGCCGACGACGCCGGTACGGCGGCGGACATCGCCCTGCGGCTGGTGGAGACCATGGCGAACGACGAGACGATGCCCGAGCTGCGCGTGGGCATGGCGTTCGGCACGGTGACCACCCGTATGGGCGATGTGTTCGGGACGACCGTCAATCTGGCCTCCCGGCTCACCTCCATAGCCCCGCGCGACGGTGTGCTCGTGGACAGCGCCTTCGCCGAGGAGCTGATCCGCACCAAGGACGCCCCGGCCTCCGAGGAGGAGGCGGCCGAGGCCGTGGCCACCGCCGAGAAGGAGGGCGAGGAACCGCCGGCGTACCGCTTCGCGCTGCAGGCGATGTGGCCGCGGCCGGTGCGTGGACTGGGCGTGGTCGAACCCTGGCTGCTCACCCGGCGGAACGGCGACACGCCGTAGGGGCGCGGCGGCGCCTCAGTGGGCCGCCGCACCGATCTGGACGCCGACGCACAGCCCGAGGAGCGGGAGGCACAGCCCGTTCCCGCCTCCGCCGCTGCCTTTGCCGCCGTTCTCGCCGGACGCGGGCGGCGTACTGCGGCTCGGGGCCGGTGCGGGGCGTGAGGGCGGGGCGTTGGGGCCGGGTGGTTCGGGTGTGCCGGCGGGGGCCCGGTGCTCCGGCGGACCGGGGACCTCGGCAGTCGCCGTGGGACCGGCGGTGGGGCCTGCGGTGGGACCGGGGACAGGACCGGCGGGGGGACCGGCCGTGGTGCCGGGCGAAGCGGTGGACGCGGACGGGGCCGCGGTCGCGGACGCGGCTGCGGACGGGAGCGCGGACGCCGTCGGCGCAGGGCTCGCCCCACCCGGGGGAGCGGTCGCCGGGGAAGCGACCACCGAGGCGACGGCCGCCGGCCCGGCCTCGACCGGGCCGGAGGCCTCGGCGGACCCGCCGCTGCCGGTGTCCGTGCGGGGCCAGGCCTCCGCACGGCCCGGGCCGCCGTCTTCGTATCCGGGGTGTTCGGGCATCGGCCGCAGAAGGCTCAGCAGCCCGACGGCCACCGCGAGCCCTCCGACGGCCAGCAGCGCCTTGCGGGGGCGGGGCCTGCGATGACGTCCGCGCGTCCGGAGACCCCGGGGACGGGTCCGCGCGCCGTCTTCGACCGGGTCGTCCTGCTGCGCGGTGGCCGTGTCCGTGTCCGCCGTCCGCACGGTGGCCGTGTCCGTCGTCATGGCAGTCCTCCCCGATGCACTTGCCGATGCACTCGCGCCCCCACTGCGCCGTGAGGGACGCACGTTATGCGCTCTCGTGGGGGTTCGGTGAAGGTTGGGCGGGATGTCACTCGAACGGGGGGTCGGAGTTCGACAGCGGGCGCGTAGTGACCCGACCCCCCTGCTCCTGTTACGTTGTTAACCCTCGTTAACCAGGAGGGTGTCATGAGCGAGGATGCCGTGAACGAGGAGCGGTTCGGGGAGTTCGTGCTGGTGCGGCGCCACGGGTACGTCGCGGAGCTCGTCCTGGACCGCCCGAAGGCCATGAACGCCGTGTCCACGGACATGGCCCGGTCGATCACCGGGGCGTGCACGGCGCTGGCCGCCGACCGGGACGCGCGCGTGGTGGTCCTGACGTCGTCGCACGAGCGGGCGTTCTGCGTCGGCGCCGACCTGAAGGAGCGCAACTCCTTCAGCGACGCCGATCTGATGCGGCAGCGGCCGATCGCGCGCGCGGCGTACACCGGCGTACTGGAGCTGCCGATGCCGACGATCGCCGCGGTGCACGGCTACGCGCTCGGCGGCGGCTTCGAGCTGGCCCTGTCCTGCGACGTGATCGTGGCCGACCGTACGGCCGTGGTGGGGCTGCCGGAGGTGTCCGTGGGCGTGATTCCCGGCGGCGGCGGTACGCAGCTGCTGCCGCGGCGGGTGGGGGCGGCCCGGGCGGCCGAGCTGATCTTCACGGCGCGGCGTCTGGAGGCCGAGGAGGCGCACGGGCTGGGGCTGGTGGACCGGCTGGTCGACGCGGGACAGGACCGTGCGGAGGCGCTGGAGCTGGGTGCCCGGATGGCGGCGAACTCGCCGGTCGGGCTGCGCGCGGCCAAGCGGGCGCTGCGGCTCGGACACGGACTGGATCTGCGGGCCGGTCTCGAGGTCGAGGACGCGGCCTGGCGCTCGGTGGCGTTCTCGGCGGACCGGGCGGAAGGCGTGGCCGCGTTCAACGAGAAGCGCGCGCCGCGCTGGCCGGGGGAGTAGGCCCGCCCGGCGCCGAGCGGCCCGCCCGGCGCCGTGGTCGCGCCGGCCCCACGGATCACCGGCGGCAGCGGTTGTCACGGTGGTGCATCGGCAGTCGCACCGGCGCACCTGTTTGACTCGAATGTCCCTACTCTGGGGTGATGGGAGAGAACAGGCGGCTGGCGGCGGTCGTGAAACTGGCGCAGGGAATGGCGGCGGCGCACACCCCGCGCGAGTCATGGCGGGCGGCCGCGCTCGGCGCATGCCAGGCGCTGGAGGGGAACTTCGCCGCGCTCTCGGTGTGGGAGCGTGAGCGGGGGCGGCTGCGGGTTCTGGTGAACGTCGGGGAGCTGGCGCCGGGGGAGGAGGAGTTCCCGGAGGACGAGACCTACCCCGTGCACCAGTTCCCGGAGATCACCGAGTTCCTGCACGAACGCTGGGCCGCGGGCGGCGAGCCCAACGCCTGGGTGGAGACCGACGAGGGACCGGCCGCCGGCCGTCCCGGTTACTGCCATCGGCGCGTCACGGCCCTGCGCCGGCGCGGACGCCGCTGCTGCGTGGTCGCGCCGATCGTGCAGCACGGGCGCGCGTGGGGCGAGCTCTACGTCGCCCGCACGGCCGACGCCCCCCTCTTCACCCGCTCCGACGCCGACTTCGCCACCGTGCTGGCCGCCGTCGTCGCCGCCGGCCTCGCCCAGACCGAACGGCTGGAGGAGGCCCGCCGCCTGGCGTTCACCGACGCGCTCACCGGGCTGGCCAACCGCCGGGCCGTCGACGTACGCCTCGAGGAGGCGATCGAGCGGCACCGCGCGGACGGCGTCCCCGTCAGCCTCGTCGTCTGCGACCTCAACGGGCTCAAGAGGGTCAACGACACCCTCGGCCACGCCGTCGGCGACCGGCTTCTCGAACGGTTCGGGTCCGTGCTCTCGCTGTGCGGGGCGATGGTGCCCGGCGCCCTCGTGGCCCGGCTCGGCGGGGACGAGTTCTGTCTGCTCGCGGTCGGCCCGTCCGCCGACGAGGTGGTCAAGGCCGCCGACGAGCTGTGCCGGCGCGCGGCCGAGCTGGAACTGGGGGAAGGCGTCGCCTGCGGGGTGGCCTCCACCGAGGACGACATCGGGCCGGTGCGCTCGGCCCGGCGGCTGTTCCGGCTCGCCGACGCCGCGCAGTACCGGGCGAAGGCCCTGCGTGCCGACAGACCGGTCGTCGCCGGCCGTGAGGGTCCCGAGGACCCGGTCGTCCGCCTGCTCGACGAGCCCCCGCCCGCACCGCTGTCCTCGGCGGAGCGGCGCCGCTTCCGGGGCCGCAGGCCCCCGGAGAGCTGCGGCTCCTGACGAGCCGGAGGACCGCGGTCCTGGGGACCGGAGAGGCCGGGGAAAGCGGGAAACATCTCGCGCTCTCCCCTGGTGACACCCTTGCATTCACTGCGTACGCTCCTGAATATGAATATGCACACTGTGGTGGTGGGGACGTCGGGGGTCACCGTGTCCGACGTTCTCGCCGTGGCCCGCGGCGGTGCCCGCGTCGAGCTCTCCGGCGAGGCGGTGGCGGCTCTCGCCGCGGCCCGGGAGATCGTGGACGCGCTGGCGGCCAAGCCCGACCCCGTCTACGGCGTCAGCACCGGCTTCGGCGCCCTCGCGACCCGGCACATCGGCCGGGAGCTGCGCACCCGGTTGCAGCGCAACATCGTCCGCTCGCACGCCGCCGGCATGGGCCCGCGGATCGAGCGCGAGGTGGTACGGGCCCTGATGTTCCTGCGGCTGAGGACCGTCTGCTCCGGCCGCACCGGCGTACGCCCCGAGGTCGCGCGGGCCATGGCCGACCTCCTCAACGCCGGCATCACCCCGGTCGTGCACGAGTACGGCTCCCTCGGCTGCTCCGGCGACCTGGCCCCGCTCTCCCACTGCGCCCTCACCCTCATGGGCGAGGGCGACGCCGAGGGCCCCGACGGAGTCGTGCGCCCCGCCGCCGCCCTCCTCGCCGAGCACGGCATCCGGCCCGTCGAGCTGCGCGAGAAGGAGGGCCTGGCCCTGCTCAACGGCACCGACGGGATGCTCGGCATGCTGATCATGGCCCTCGCCGACCTGGACACCCTCTACAAGTCCGCCGACATCACCGCCGCCCTCAGCCTGGAGGCACTCCTCGGCACGGACAAGGTCCTCGCCCCCGAGCTGCACGCCATCCGCCCCCACCCCGGGCAGGGCGCCTCCGCCGCCAATATGCTCGCCCTCCTCAAGGGCTCCGGCCTCACCGGCCATCACCAGGACGACGCCCCCCGCGTCCAGGACGCCTACTCCGTGCGCTGCGCCCCGCAGGTCGCCGGTGCCGGCCGCGACACCCTCGCGCACGCCCGGCTCGTCGCCGAGCGCGAACTCGCCTCCGCCGTCGACAACCCCGTCGTCCTGCCCGACGGCCGTGTGGAGTCCAACGGCAACTTCCACGGCGCCCCGCTCGCCTATGTCCTGGACTTCCTCGCCATCGCCGCCGCCGACCTCGGCTCCATCGCCGAACGCCGCACCGACCGCCTGCTCGACAAGAACCGCAGCCACGGTCTGCCGCCGTTCCTCGCCGACGACGCCGGTGTCGACTCCGGGCTGATGATCGCTCAGTACACGCAGGCCGCCCTGGTCAGCGAGATGAAGCGGCTCGCCGTGCCCGCCTCCGTCGACTCCATCCCCTCCTCCGCCATGCAGGAGGACCACGTCTCCATGGGCTGGGCGGCGGCGCGCAAGCTGCGCACGGCCGTCGACAACCTGGCCCGGGTCCTCGCGATCGAGCTGTACGCCGCAGCCCGCGCCGTCGAGCTGCGCGAGGGCCTGACCCCGGCCCCGGCGACCCGGGCGGTCGTCGACGCCCTGCGGCAAGCGGGGGTCGGCGGCCCCGGCCCGGACCGGTTCCTGGCTCCCGATCTCGCCGCCGCGGAGGCCTTTGTGCGCGACGGCCGGCTCGTCACGGCGGCGGAGGCCGTCACCGGCCCGCTGCGGTGAGGCGGTGAAAAGGACGAGAGCGGCGAGAAAGCCGAGAAAGGCGAGAAAGCCGGGAAAGGCGAGAAGCGAGAGAAACGAGAGAAGAGCGAGAAGGGCGGGAAGATCAGGAAGGGCGGGAAGGAGAGGAGAAGGAGAGACGGCCGGTGCCCGTCCTTTCCGGCAGGCCCCGGCCGTCCTCACGCCACAAGTCGCCCAACTCGGCGCAGTTCCGGTCGACTAGAGGTCGAGCCGTTCCTGTCGCACGGAATACACCACGAAACCGGCACCCAGCGCGAGGAAAAGCGTTCCGCCGATGACGTAGGGAGTGGTGTCGATGCTTCCGGTGGCGGCGAGCTCGGTCCCGGAGCCGGCCCCGGTCGTCGCGACCTCGGTCCCGGAGTCGAGCTGGGTCCTGGCTCCCTCCGCCGTCGTGGACACCGGCCGCCCCTGCTCCGTGACCGTCGTCGGCGCGGCCGGACCGGTCTCTCTCGCGGGGGCGTCCACCGAGGCGTTCGCGGAGGGGACGAACCACAGGGCGCCCAGCAGGGTGCCCGCGGCAGTGGCGGTCAGCAACGTACGGCGAGCGGATGACACGGAATATCGATCCCCTTGTGGCGCTGGCGAATTGGCCATGTGGGGTGATGGTAGTGAAAATCTCGGGTCACAGGAAAGTCACGGAAGGTTTGAGCCGTACGCTCCGGACATGAGCACCGCAGAGACATCGCGCTTTGTACGGCTTCGCGTGGAGCTGGTCCTCGAGGTCGCGGACGAGGACGCCCTCGTGGAGGTGGCCCGCCGCCGGATCGCGGAGGACGAGGAGCTCGACCCCGTGGAGCGGAGGCAGGCCGAAGGGGCTGTGACCGAGGACACCGCGGAGGCCCTGGCGTATCTGGTCGACCCCTTCGTACTGACCCAGGGGATGCCGGGAGTCGAACTCCAGCAGGCGTCCTGGTCCAGCGAGCGCATCGAGTACGACCCCGGCGCACCGGGCTGGGAACTGGACGAGGATGATGAGGAGAGGGACGGGGACGACGAGGACGACGGAGGGGAAGCGGACCGCAGGGAGCACCCCGGGTTTCCCGGCTGACCTCGTCCGGATCGTCGGGACCCGGCCGTGACCGCCGCCCGGAACCACCGTTCGGATTTCTTCGTCTCACGGAACGTACCGGCCGGCCCGTCACGACGAACGTGGTGAGGCCCACACACGGGCGGCATGGGAAAAGGGGCGAAACGGTCGTAGCGTTAAAGATCTGCGACGGGGAGCCCGAGGGGTTTTGGGGATCGCCAAACGATGGAGAAGCGTGTGATGACGAACAGTAAGCGGCGCAGTCGCCTGATGGCCGCGTCCGCACTGCTCGGCGGTGTACTGGTGCTCACGGCCTGTTCCGGCAGCAGTGACGCGGCCGGCAACGGCGACTCTTCGCAGGCCAGGGCCGACAAGGCCGCGGCCCAGAAGTCGTCGGAGGCCCAGATCAAGATCACACCCGCGGACGGTTCCAACAACGCCTCCATCAACAACTCCGCCACCGTCACTGTGACCAAGGGCACACTGACGGAGGTCACCATGACGACGGCCGACGGCAAGCCCGTCGAGGGCCGGATATCCGACGACAAGAAGAGCTGGAAGCCCACCGGGCAGCTCGAACGCGCCACCACCTACAAGGTCTCCGCGACCGCCACCGACGCCCAGGGGCGCGCCGCCCACGAGAACGCCTCCTTCACCACGGTCTCCCCGGCGAACAGCTTCATCGGCACGTTCACGCCGGACGACGGCACCACCGTCGGTGTCGGCATGCCCGTCTCGATCAACTTCGACAAGGCCATCACCAACAGGGCGGCCGTGCAGAAGGGCATCACCGTCACCTCCTCCAGCGGCCAGGAGGTCGCCTGCCACTGGTTCAACTCCCAGCGCATGGACTGCCGTCCCCAGGAGTACTGGCAGGAGAACTCCACCGTCACGCTGAAGCTCGCCCTCGACGGCGTCGAGGGCGCCAAGGGCGTCTACGGCGTCCAGCAGAAGACGGTCACCTTCAAGATCGGCCGCAATCAGGTCTCCTACGTCGACGCCAAGACCAAGCAGATGAAGGTCACGCGGAACGGAAAGGTCATCAAGACCATTCCGATCACCGCCGGTGCGCCCGAGAACAAGACGTACGAGGGCCAGATGGTGATCTCCGAGAAGTTCAAGGAGACCCGGATGAACGGCGCGACGGTCGGCTTCACCGACGACGACGGCAAGGGCGAGTACGACATCAAGGACGTGCCCCACGCCATGCGCCTGACCACCTCCGGCACCTTCATCCACGGCAACTACTGGGGCAAGGGCGTCTTCGGCGTGGCCAACACCAGCCACGGCTGTGTCGGCCTGGAGGACAAGCAGGGCGCGAACGACCCCAACACGCCGGGCGCGTGGTTCTACAACAACTCGATGATCGGTGACGTCGTGGTCGTGCGGAACACCGGCGACCGGACCGTCGCCCCGGACAACGGCCTCAACGGCTGGAACATGAGCTGGGAGCAGTGGAAGGCCGGCTCGGCGATCTGACGGTTTCCCGGGGTTTCCCGGAGGCCGACGGCCCTCGCGCAGCATGACCGGTGCCGCCCCTCGGGGCGGCACCGGCCTTTTCATCGTTCTCTCAGGCCGGCCTTACGGCTCCATCAGAGTGCGTCCCTACCGTGCGGCGCATGTTCTTCACCTGTCTGAGGCGCGAGCTGCGCCGCCGCAGAAAGACGGCCCTCGTGGTCGCTTCCGGTCTCGCACTGGGCATCGCCCTTGTCATCGTGGTCACTTCCGTGTCCCACGGCATGAGCAGGGCGCAGGACAAGGTCCTGCAGTCGTTGTACGGGCTGGGCACGGACATGACCGTCACCAAGGCGGCCGCGCCTCCCTCCGACGGCGGGCAGCGTCCGCGCTTCCGGTTCGAGGCGAAGGACGACGGCTCCGCGGACACCCAGAGCAGCGACCTGGTCATGACCCAGGGCTTCGCCACCCTGCCGGCCTCGACGGTCACCCAGGTCGCCGACCAGAAGGGCGTCTCCTCGGCCGTCGGCGGACTGAACCTCCACGTGGTGAAGGTCAGCGGGCAGTTCACCCGCGGCCGGCTCCAGCAGGACGGCGGTAAGCAGCGCGGCGGGCCGGGCGGCGGGCCGCCGGTGAGGATCGAGGGCGGCGGCGCCGACTTCGACGTCAACCACTACACGGTCTACGGCACCGACGTCACCCGGCCGGAGCTCGGCCCGCTGACCTCCTCGAAGATCACCAGCGGCCGTGCCTTCAGGACCACCGAGACGAACGCCGAGGTGGCCGTCGCCGACGCGGCGTACGCCAAGGAGAAGAAGCTCAAGGCCGGCAGCACCGTCACCATCAAGGGCGTCACCTACAAGGTCATCGGCATCGCGACCGCCAGCAGCGGGGACGCGGCGGCCGACCTCTACATCCCGCTGCGGCAGGCGCAGACGCTCAGCGGCGAGAAGGACAAGGTCACCACGATCTACGTCAAGGCGACCGACTCGCAGCAGCTCGACGCCGTCAAGAGCGCCATCCGGAAGAACGTCCCGGGAACCACGGTCACCACCTCCAGCGATCTGGCCAAGACCGTCTCCGGCTCCCTGTCCACCGCCGCCGAGCTGGCCACCGGCGTCGGCACCTGGCTGTCGGCCGCGGTGCTGGTGGCCGCGTTCCTGATCGCCGGACTGCTCACCTCCTCGGCGGTCTCCCGCCGGGTGCGCGAGTTCGGCACGCTCAAGGCGCTGGGCTGGACGTCGGGCCGGGTGACCCGGCAGGTGGTCGGTGAGGCCGTCGTCAACGGCCTGGCCGGCGGAGCCCTCGGCATCGCGCTCGGCCTGGCGGGCGCGTACCTGGTGACCGCGGTCGGCCCGGTGCTGCAGGCGCGACTCGGCGGCCCCCTGGGCGGGCCGGCCGGCCCCGGCGGCGGGAGAGCCGTCCTCGGCGGCCCCGGAGGGCCGACCGCGACCTCGCTCGAGGTGGCGCTCACCGCGCCGGTCAGCGCCACCACCATCGCCCTCGCGGTCGGCCTGGCGGTGACCGGCGGCCTGATCGCCGGCGCGTTCGGCGGC
>NZ_BAAAHG010000089.1:0-10400 GCF_039525155.1 Streptomyces thermoalcalitolerans
CGCAGCGAAGCAGGAACCCACCAAGAGCTACCCACCGCGTCGCCGCAGTGGGAGCAGATTGGAATCCCGGGCCTTTAGGCCCGGGAGGATGTCAAGAGAGGAAGCCCGCGCCGACGCTGAGCTTCGTCATCGAGGAGTCCGTGCTGGAGCGGCCGTTCGGTGGAGTCGAGGTGCTGCGCGGTCAGTTGGAGCACATCCGGCTTGTCGCCGACAACCCCCACGTCGAGATCCAGGTCATGCCGACCCGGGTCGTCGATCACGCGGGCGCGGACGGCCCTTTCACGCTGATGACCCCGGACGGCGGGGAGCAGGTCGCGTATGTGGAGAGCCAGGGCAACGGGCGTGTGATCACCGACCGGGAAAGCGTGCGCGGCTTCGCCGTGCGGTATGGGATTCTGCGGGCACAGGCGTTGTCCCCTGCCGAATCCGTGCGTCACATCGAGAAGTTGCTGCGAGGAGACCTATGAACACCGAGCAGTCCCAGGCACAGTCGCTCCACTGGTTCAAGTCCAGCTACAGCGGTGGTGAGGGCGGCGAGTGCGTCGAGGTCGCCGCTCTCCCTCACTCCGTCCACATCCGCGACTCCAAGGACACCGGCCGAGGCTTCCTCACCGTGTCCCCCGCCTCCTGGTCCGCCTTCGTCGCCCACACCGGCCGTCGTCACTGACCGAAAACAGATGTCAACATGCCGTGACGGTCGGCTTGACGGTCACCGGCGTGCCTGGGCAGCATCGGCCGTAGCAAACAGAAGCACGGTGCATATGGCTGCACCAGGTCCTGGGGCCGCTCCTTCGGGAGCGGCCCGAGTGCTTTTCAGACATGGGATTCTGCGGGCGCAGGCGCTGTCCCCTGCTGAATCCGTGCGCCACATCGAGAAGTTGCTGCAAGGAGACCTATGAACACCGAGCAGTCCCGGGCACAGTCGCTCCACTGGTTCAAGTCCAGCTACAGCGGTGGCGCGGGAGGCGAGTGCGTCGAGGTCGCCGCTCTCCCTCACTCCGTCCACATCCGTGACTCCAAGGACACCGGCCGAGGCTTCCTCACCGTGTCCCCCGCCTCCTGGTCTGCCTTCGTCGACCACACCAGCCGTCGTCACTGACCGAAAACAGAGGAGGGCCGTGCCTTCCGCGAGACCAATGTGCAAGGCACTCCGGCAGAAAGCCGTGAACGTGCCGAATACGCATGACATCACCTCGCGCAAGTGCTGCCGGGACGGGGACAGCCGCGCGTCATACAGCTGAAGCGGGCCAGGCACTAGCGTGGGGACATGACTTCTGTTGACGCGCACGAGGTGCGGGACCCCGAGCTGCCCGGGCGGCTGCTGACCCTGGAGCGGGACGCGTTGATTCCGTTGCTGCGGGCGCGGACGGACGCGGACTTCGCGCTGCCGGCCGCCGCGTGTCCGGGATGGACGGTGCGGGACGTGCTCGCGCACTGTTCCTCCGCGCTGATGCGGGTGGTGGAGAACCGTTTCGAGGAGGGAGTGTTCTCGCCCGAGTCCAATGAGCGGGACATCGCCGAGCGGGCCGACTGGACCAACGCCCAGGTGGTGGACGAGCTGGAACGCGGGATGACCGAGGCCGGGCCGGTGATCGCTAAGGCCGGCGGGGTGCTGGACGCGATCGCGCTGGGCGAGTGGGTGCACGCCGGTGATGTACGCGAGGCCTTCGGCGTGCCGGGCGCGTACGCCGGCGACGGACTGCCGTACGCGCTCGCCCTGCTGGCGCGCCTGACCCGGGAGAGGAAGCATCTGCCGCTGCACGCCGACCTCGACGACATGGACGAGCCGCTGAGGCTGGGCGAGGCGAGCGGGGAGCGGACCCCGGCGCGCTACATCGGCGACGGTGCCACGCTCGTACGGCTCTACGCGGGGCGTCCGGTGCCCGCGGCGGGCGAGGGGTACGAACTCGTCGGCGCGGAGAAGGAGGAGCTCAACATCTTCGGCTGACCGCTTTTCGGCCGTGGGACCCCGGACCGGCGTACCCTGAGGATTGGACTAGACCTATCGAGCGCCAGCCGAGCGCCGGGGAAACCGAGGAAAGGGGTCCCATGACCAAGCGTGCAGTCCTGGAGGTGATCGCCCTCGACGTCGAGGACGCGGTCGCCGCCCAGGCCGGAGGCGCGGACCGCCTCGAACTGGTCACCGACATGGCGGCCGACGGGCTCACCCCGCCGGCCGCGACCGTCGCCGCGGTCCGTGCCGCCGTCGACATCCCGCTGCGCGTGATGCTGCGGCTCTCGGACGGTTTCTCCGCAGGGGGCGCCGCAGGACTGGACCGGCTGGCCGGGGTCGCGGGCGAGCTGCGGGCGGCCGGCGCGGAGGAGTTCGTGCTGGGGTTCCTGGACGAGGCGGGCGGGGTGGATCTGGAAGCCGTCGAGCGGGTGGTCGCCGCGCTGGACGGATGCCCGTGGACCTTCCACCGGGCGATCGACCGGGCCGTCGACCGGGACGCCCTGCGCAAGCAGCTGGACGGGCTGCCCGGACTCGACACGTACTTGACGGCGGGTGCCGCGGGCGGGGTGGACGACGGGCTGCCCGTTCTGGTCGCCGAGGCCGCCCGGCGCGGCGAGCCCGGCTACGGGCAGCGGATCATGGTCGGCGGCGGGCTGAGGCTCGACCATGTGCCAAAGCTGCTCGCCGCCGGGATCGACGCCTTCCACATCGGCAGTGCCGCCCGCCCCGGCGGATGGGACGGACCGGTCTCCGCCGCCGCGGTCGCGCAGTGGCGCACGGTACTGGACGGCAGGGACGGATAAGGACTGTCTCTCAGACCTGTCCATGAGACACGAGCGGGTCCGTCCATGAGCACGGGCGAGTGTGAGCGCGGTGGCGAGTTCGTTCGGTCCGGAACCGACGACGGCGTCCGTCGTGGACGTTCCCTCAGTGGAATGCCTGCCACCCGATGCCCAGGACGAAGGTGAGGCCCGCGGCGGGCCGGTTGCGGTGCAGGGTGAACCAGAGCAGCGCGGCGGTCGCCAGCACGGCGGCCGTGCCGATCGCGGCGCGCAACAGCCCGTCGCTGTAGCCGTACTCACCTAAGTGCCGCGTCAGCCAGGTGAACCAGGCGAACCTCATGATGCTCTCCGTGACTCTCTCTTCGGGGTAGTGATCACTTCTCGAGGTGGTGATCAGGCCTCGACTGCGGACTGGGACAAGGGAGTTGGCCGGGGTGGGCGGCCCGGAACCGCGTTATTCGTACACCTGGTCCCATTCAACCCGTCACGATGTTGTTCATGACATCGACGTCCCCGCGCCCCGCCGGGCTCCCGTATCACCGCATGGCCCGGTACACCCCGCACTACCACGGGTGGCAGCTCCTGCTCGGCACTCTGCTGCTGCCCTTCGGGTGGCTCCTGGTCACCGTGGTCCTCTACCTCCTCACCGAGGTCTTCGGACGAGCCGCCGGCTACCCGGAACTGCCCGACGGGGACATCGACTTCGGTCCGATCCCGGGCACGGCACTGGACCTGACGTACATAGCCCTCCTCCTGCCGCTGGTCCTGCTGGTCGTGCTCTGGCCGGGGCGGCGTCCGGCCGGCACGGTGTCGTCGGTCACCGGGCGGCTGCGGTGGCGATGGCTGGCCTGGTGCCTCCTGGCGGCCGTTCCCGCCACGGTGCTGCTGGCGGTGGTCTCGTTCTTCCTGCCGGGCGACCAGAGCGGCTCCGAAGAGACCGATGCGTGGGTGGGGTGGCAGACGTTCCTTGTCTCCCTGGCCATGCTGATCGCCCTCGTGCCGTTGCAGTCGGCGGCGGAGGAGTACCTCTTCCGGGGCTGGCTGCTCCAGACGGCCGGGGCTCTCGTCCGTGCCCCATGGTTCGCGGTGCTGCCCCAGGCAGTGCTCTTCGCGGCCGCCCACGGCTGGGGCACCCTCTGGGGATTCATCGATCTTCTGGTCTTCGGCCTGGTCGCGGGGTGGCTGTCCATCCGCACGGGCGGTCTCGAGGCCTCCATCGCCCTGCACGCGGTGAACAACCTGCTGGCCTTCGGGGTGTCCGCCGTCTTCGTGGGCGGCCTGGAGACCGACGAGACAGCGGCCGACGCCCCCTGGCCCCTGGCCGTCACCGACATGGCGACGGTCCTGCTCTACGCCGTGATCGTGCTGTGGCTGGCCCGGCGCCGCTCTCCGCGGAACCTGTCCTCCCCGCCCCCCGAGCCGGCCGTGCCCCACCTGCCGTATCCCCAGCCGTGGGGCACGTACGGGCCGTATCCGCACCAGTGGGGTTCCCCTGGGGCGTACCCGCAGCCGCAGAGCCCCTATGGTCCCTATGGGTCGTACCCGCAGTCGCAGGGCGCGTACGGGCCGTACGGAGCGCCGTTCTCGAACGCGGCCGTGCCCGGCGCCGCTGGGCACGGCTTTGACGGGCAGTCGCCGGACCAGCCCGACGCGCAACCGCCGGAGCGGTCCGACGAGCGACCGTCGGACCAGCAGCCCAGCACGTCTCAGGAGACCGGCACGTCTCAGGACAGCTGAGGCGGCAGGGGAGCGGTGTGGGTGACGATCAGGCCCGAGACCGCTCGGGTGAGGGAGACGTACAGGCGGCGCAGGCCGGTGCGTTCGTCGGGTTCGGCGTCGACCACGGCCCGGGGTTCGTCGAGGACCACGTAGTCGTACTCCAGACCCTTGGCGAGGGAGGCCGGGACCAGGGTGAGGCGGACCTTGGCCGTCGTCTCCTCCCCGGGGGACAGGTACGGCACACCGGCCGCCGTCAGCGCCTCGGCGAGGGCCGGGACACGGGGGTCGGCGGCGATCAGGGCGACCGAGCCCTCCCGGCGCAGCAACTCCTCGCAGGCAGCGACGACGCCGTCGTCCCCGGCGATGGAACGGACCTCGAAGAAGCCCGGGTTCTCGCGGATCGAGGCGACCGGGGTCAGGCCCGGGGCGATGTGCGGGAGCAGCCGGGAGGCGTAGGTGATGACGTCCGTCGGCACACGGAAGCCCGCCGTCAGTTCCTCGATCGCGGCGTCGGGTTTGCCGAGGTGGGCCAGGGCCTCCTCCCAGGTGCGGGTCGCCCAGGGGGTGGTGCCCTGGGCGAGGTCGCCGAGCACGGTCGCGGAGCCGGTGGTGCAGCGCCGGCCGACCGCGCGGTACTGCATGGGGGAGAGGTCCTGGGCCTCGTCGAGGACCACGTGCCCGAGGGAGGGCGTGCGCTCGATCAGGTCGGCGGCCTCGTCGATCAGCACCGCGTCCGCCGCGGACCACTTGGCGGATCTGACCGACCGTACGGGCTTGGCCCACAGGATCGCCTTCTGCTCCTCCTCGGTGAGGATCCCCTCCGCGTGTTCGGCGAGGAAGTCCCCGTCCGTCAGCAGCCGCAGGACGAGTTTCGCCGGCTCGACCGGGGGCCAGATCGCCTTGACGGCGGCCTTCACCGCCGCGTTGCGGGCCACGGCGTCCTGCACACGGTCGTCGGGTGCCTCGCCCGCCCGCTCCATCCGCACCAGCACGGCGTGCGCGATCCGCTGCGGCAGGGCCTCGCGGGCGGCGTCGTAGCGGATGTCGCGGTCCAGCAACTCGCGGACGATGTCCTCCAGTTCGTACGCCGGGATGCGCCAGCGACGTGAGCCGCGCGTCACCACGACCGGCTCGGTGGGCATCGTCACATGGGAGTACAGCGCCCTGCGCAGCACCTCGGCCATCCGTGCGTCGCCCTTGACGACCGCGGCGGCCGTGTCGTCCGTGCCCCGCACCTCCACATGGGCCACCAGGTCGTCGACCGTGGCCTGGCGCACCGTCAGCTCGCCCAGTGCGGGCAGCACTTGCTCGATGTAGCGCAGGAAGGACCGGTTCGGCCCGATGACGAGGGTGCCGGTGCGGGCCAGCCGCTCGCGGTGGGCGTAGAGGAGGTAGGCGACCCGGTGCAGGCCGACCGCGGTCTTTCCGGTGCCGGGGCCGCCCTGGACGCAGAGGGTGCCGGACAGGTCGGACCGTACGATCTCGTCCTGCTCGGGCTGGATGGTCGCCACGATGTCCCGCATCGGGCCCACGCGCGGACGCTCGATCTCCTGCTGGAGCAGCCTGCCGGCGGTCGCCGTCTCGGCGGGGTCGGACAGGTGCTCGTCCTCGTACGCGGTGAGGTTGCCGCCCTCGTAGCCGAAGCGGCGGCGCAGCACGAGGCCCATCGGGTCCTTTCTGGAGGCCCGGTAGAACGGCTGCGAGACCGGGGCGCGCCAGTCGATGACCATGGGGTCGCCGTGGGCGTCGTGCACATGCCGCCGGCCGATGTAGAAGCGTTCGCCCGAGGCTCCCTCGGCCTGGTCCGCGCCCGGCGCGTGCAGATAGTCGAGCCGTCCGAAGAACAGCGGGGTGTCCTCGAAGTCGGCCAGGGCCTTGATGCGCTCGTCGATCTGGCGGGCGAGGATCTGGGCGTTGACCCAGTTCGCGGTGACGTCGCTGATGTCGAGTGCCTCCACGTCCTCGCGCATGGCGCGCAGCGCGGCGCGGGAGGCGGACAGATGGGACCGCTCGCGGGCGAGGGGGTCGTCGGCGGGGTGCGCGGGGCCGGCGGGCGTGGACGAAGGAGAACGCGACAAGGGGGTGCCTCCGGGAAGACCTGCGGGACGGTGGCTGTGCCGCGGGGCAGTGCCAGGCGGCTGCGCCGCGGGGCGCGGGATCTGCCGCCGGTTTCCGACCGGACGGCGGCACTCCGTGAGGGAGGCGGGCAAGGGGGTGGATTTTAGGGCGGCGGTGCGGGGGAGGCCAACCATTTTTGTCCGGGCCTCACGGCCGGGGCGGGCCTCGCACTCAGGGCGGGCACCGGGCATGGGACGGCCGCCGAACCCGGGCGGCCACCGGACCCAGGACAAGACATCGCCCCAGGACAAGACATCACCTCCAGGACTCGGCACCCGGAACCAAAGGGTGCCCTCCCCTCAATGGGGTACGTGGGCGGCAAGAAGGTCGGATTCGCGCACCGCGATGTCCGCCTTGCGTCCCCGATCCCCCGATGAGCCATGCGCACAGCAGCCCTCCGCCCGCCCCGCGCCGCCCGCCCGGCCGGTGCCACCGCCCTCCGGGGCGGTCACTCCCACCGTCTGGGCGACGCCCTGCGCGCCGTCAAGGTGTTCGCGGGCGCCGTGTTCGACGTCGTCATCCTCGGCGAGTACGGCGAGGAAGCAGGCGTACGCCACAAGTGACCCACTAGGGTCGTTCCGTGACAGAACGGATGGTGGTCCTCCGGTCACGCGCGGCACGCGCGGCACCCGCCCTGGTACTTCTCGTCCTCTCCTTCACCGCCCTCGCGGTCCTGTTCGCCGCCCTGGACGTCGCGATGCCCGACATGAGGGTCTACCGGGCCGAGGGCGCGGCCGTCGTCCACGGCCGTGACCTGTACGGCTTCACGGTCACGGAGGGACGGCTGCCGGCCACCTATCCGCCGTTCGCGGCCCTGCTGTTCGTGCCGATGGTGTGGCTGCCGGTCCCGGCCCTGAAGGTGGTGTTCTGCGCGGGCAACGCGCTTCTGCTCCTCTGGCTGGTGCGTCTCTCCGCCCGGCTCGCCGGGTGCCGGGCCGGGCTGCCCCTGGTGTGCACGGCGACCGCGCTCGCCGTCTGGCTGGAACCGGTCTTCCAGACCTTTGTGTTCGGGCAGATCAACCTGCTGATCATCTGCCTGGTGCTGTGGGACGTCACCCGGCCGGCCGGCGCCCGCGGCAAGGGGGCGCTGATCGGGATCGCGACCGGCATCAAGCTCACCCCGGGGATCTTCATCCTGTATCTGCTGCTGCGCCGGCGCGTCCGCGAGGCGGCCACCGCGACGGCCGCCTTCGCCGGGACCGTGGCCGTCGGCGCGCTCGCCCTGCCCGCGGCCAGCGTCGACTACTGGACCCGTCATCTCTTCGACACCGACCGGGTGGGCAAGCCGTGGATCGTCGCCAACCAGTCGTTGCAGGGTCTGGTCGCCCGGGTGCTGCGGGAGCCGTCCCCCGGCCCGGCCTGGCTGCTGCCCGCCGTCGTGGTGGGTGCCGTCGGGCTGTGGCTGGCGTGCCGGGCGCCGCGCGAGCGGTGGGGCGTGCTGCTGACCGCGCTGACCGCGCTGCTCATCTCCCCGATCAGCTGGTCCCACCACTGGGTGTGGTGCGTCCCGCTGATCGCGGTCCTCCTGGCCGAGGACCGCCGCGTCCTGGCCGCGCTCACCGCCGTCCTCTTCACCGTCCGCACCCTGTGGCTGGTCCCCCGCAGGGGCCAGGAGCTGCACCTGGCCTGGTGGCAGGAGCCCCTGGCCTCGCCCTACGTCCTGCTGGGGCTGGCCCTGCTCACGGCGGTCGCGCTGGGGCGGTACCGGCGCCAGGACGGCCGTTCACGGCCCGGTCAGGTCTCCTCCGCCAGGAACTCGTCCGCGTCCATGATCCGGTAGGCGTAGCCCTGTTCGGCCAGGAAGCGCTGGCGATGGGCGGCGAAGTCCTGGTCGATGGTGTCGCGGGCGACGATCGAGTAGAAGTGCGCCTGGTGGCCGTCGGCCTTCGGGCGCAGCACCCGGCCCAGGCGCTGGGCCTCCTCCTGACGGGAGCCGAAGGTGCCCGAGACCTGGATGGCGACGGTGGCCTCCGGCAGGTCGACGGAGAAGTTCGCGACCTTCGACACCACCAGGACGCTGATCTCGCCCTCGCGGAAGGCGTTGAAGAGCTTCTCGCGCTGGGCGTTGGACGTCTCGCCCTTGATCACCGGGGCGTTCAGGTGCTCGCCCAGCTCGTCGAGCTGGTCGATGTACTGGCCGATGACCAGGATCTGCTGCCCGGCGAAGCGGCGGACGATCGCCTCCGTGACCTTCCGCTTGGTGTCGGTGGTCGCGCAGAAGCGGTACTTCTCGTCGGCCTCGGCGGTGGCGTACGCCAGCCGCTCGGAGTCCGTCAGGTTCACCCGGACCTCGACGCAGTCGGCGGGCGCGATGTAGCCCTGGGCCTCGATCTCCTTCCAGGGCGCGTCGAACCGCTTCGGGCCGATCAGGGAGAACACGTCCGACTCGCGGCCGTCCTCCCGCACCAGGGTCGCGGTCAGCCCGAGACGCCGCCGGGCCTGGAGGTCCGCGGTGAACTTGAAGACCGGCGCGGGCAGCAGGTGCACCTCGTCGTAGACGATCAGTCCCCAGTCCCGGGAGTCGAACAGCTCCAGGTGCGGGTAGACGCCCTTGCGCCGGGTGGTGAGGACCTGGTACGTCGCGATCGTGACCGGGCGGATCTCCTTCCTGGCCCCGCTGTACTCGCCGATCTCGTGCTCGGTCAGCGAGGTCCGCCGCACCAGCTCCTGCTTCCACTGCCGGGCGGAGACGGTGTTGGTGACCAGGATCAGGGTGGTGCACTTCGCCTGGGCCATCGCACCCGCGCCGACCAGCGTCTTGCCGGCCCCGCAGGGGAGCACGACCACCCCGCTGCCGCCGTGCCAGAAGTTCTCCACGGCCTGCTTCTGGTAGGGCCTGAGCGCCCAGCCGTCCTCGCGCAGCTCGATCGGGTGCGCCTCGCCGTCGACGTAGCCCGCCAGGTCCTCGGCCGGCCAGCCCAGCTTCAGCAGCACCTGCTTGATCTGCCCGCGCTCGGAGGGGTGCACGGCCACGGTGTCCGGGTCGATGCGGGCGCCGACCAGCGGGGTGATCCGCTTGGACTTCAGCACCTCCTCCAGGACCGGCCGGTCGGTGGTGGTCAGGACCAGGCCGTGTGCCGGGTGCTTGGTGAGGGTCAGCCGCCCGTAGCGGTCCATCGTGTCGGCGATGTCGAGCAGCAGCGCGTGCGGCACGGGGTAGCGGCTGTACTGCACGAGCGCGTCCACGACCTGCTCGGCGTCGTGCCCGGCGGCACGCGCGTTCCACAGACCCAGCGGGGTGATCCGGTAGGTGTGGATGTGCTCGGGCGCCCGCTCCAGCTCGGCGAACGGCGCGATGGCCCGACGGCAGTCGTCGGCCTGTTCGTGGTCGACCTCGAGCAGCAGGGTCTTGTCGGACTGGACGATCAGGGGACCATTCACACGCGGAACCCTTTCCGTGGGGGCAAACGTCCAGTCTGCCCTACCGGACGCCGATCACCGAAGGGCGGAACGAAAGGGTGACGCGGGGGAGAGGACACCGATCACCGGGAGCGGCAGCCGCCGGTCACCGCTCGTCCTCCGCGAGCTCGGCCACTCCCGTCACCCGGTGCAGCGGATAGGTGCGGACCTCGTCCGCCGTGTGGTCGTACGCCGTCACGAAGCCGCCCTCGACCCGGACCGGTGCGACCACGCGCCGGCCGGCGGTGCCCTCGGCGTCGACGTAGCCGATGCACACGGTCTCGCCGGTGAGGACGGCGGCCTGCAGGCTGGCGAGGGTCTCGGCGGAGCTGGTGCGGGGCAGCTCGCCCTCCGCGGACGGGGGCGCGGCCGGCGTGCGCGGGGCGGCGGAGGCCCGGTCGCCCGCCCGGATCGCGCGGAGCGCGGCG
>NZ_BAAAHG010000090.1:0-10382 GCF_039525155.1 Streptomyces thermoalcalitolerans
GGGGCCGCCGCGGACGCCGGCACCGCCACCGCGCCCCAGGGCGCCGTGCCCCAGGACCCCCCGCACCAGAACGCGCCGGCCCAGGACGCTCCGGGCCAGGGTGCGCAGACTCCGGACGCGCAGGCCCCGGACGCACAGGCCCCGGAGGCCGGCCCGTCCCAGGCCGCGCCCGCCGAGGAGCCGCCTCCCGCGCCGCCGCAGGAGGAGCACCCGCTCGTCTCGTACGTGCTGCGCGTCAACGGCGTGGACCGGCCCGTCACCGACGCCTGGATCGGCGAGTCGCTGCTGTACGTGCTGCGCGAGCGGCTCGGCCTCGCGGGCGCCAAGGACGGCTGTTCGCAGGGCGAGTGCGGCGCCTGCAACGTGCAGGTCGACGGGCGCCTGGTCGCCTCCTGCCTGGTGCCCGCGGCCACCACGGCCGGCAGCGAGGTCCGCACGGTCGAGGGCCTGGCCGTGGACGGACAGCTCTCGGACGTCCAGCAGGCGCTCGTCCGGTGCGGTGCGGTCCAGTGCGGCTTCTGCGTGCCCGGCATGGCGATGACCGTGCACGACCTGCTGGAGGGCAACCCGGACCCGACCGAACTGGAGACCCGCCAGGCCCTGTGCGGCAACCTGTGCCGCTGCTCGGGCTACCGGGGCGTCCTGCAGGCCGTCAAGGAGGTCGTCGCCGAACGCGCGGCGGCCACCGAGGAGGCCCTCGCCGAGCCGGACACCGGCGCCGGCACCGACACCGGAGAGCCGCGCATTCCCCACCAGGCGGGACCGGGCGACGGCGGGGTCCACCCGTCGGCGTTCGAGTCCCCGCACCCGCACGATCCCCATGGCCAGGACGGAGGTCAGGCGTGAGCAACGAAGCCGCCACCGCTGCCGCTCCCGAGACCGCTGCCGCGCCCGAACCGCCGCCGCACGGTCTCGGCTCCTCGCTGCCGGCGGCCGACGCTCGCGCCAAGACGGAGGGCACCTTCCCGTACGCGGCCGACCTGTGGGCCGAGGGCCTGCTGTGGGCGGCCGTGCTGCGCTCTCCGCACCCGTACGCGCGCATCCTGTCCATCGACACCTCGCACGCGCGCGAGATGCCCGGCGTACGGGCCGTCATCACCCACGAGGACGTCCCCGGCCGCCCGGTGTACGGCCGGGGCAAGGCCGACCGCCCGGTGTTCGCCTCGGAGGTCGTGCGCTACCACGGCGAGCCCATCGCGGCCGTCGCCGCCGACCACCCGGACACCGCGCGGATGGCCGCCGCGGCCATCGTCGTCGAGTACGAGGTGCTCGAGCCGGTCACCGACCCCGAGAAGGCCTTCGAGGCCGAGCCGCTGCACCCCGACGGCAACCTGATCCGGCACATCCCGCTGCGCCACGGCGACCCCGAGGTGGTCGGCGAGGTCATCGCCGAGGGCCTGTACCGCATCGGCCGCCAGGACCCGGCCCCCATCGGTGCCGAGGCCGGGCTCGCGGTGCCCCGCCCCGACGGCGGCGTGGAGCTGTACGTGGGCTCCACCGACCCGCACACCGACCGTGACACCCTCGCCGCCTGCTACGGCCTGGAACCCGAGCGCGTGAAGATCGTCGTCACCGGTGTGCCGGGCGCGACGGCCGACCGCGAGGACCAGGGCTTCCAGCTGCCGCTCGGCCTGCTGGCGCTGCGCACCGGCTGCCCGGTGAAACTGGCGGCGACCCGCGAGGAGTCCTTCCTGGGGCACGCGCACCGCCACCCGACGCTGCTGCGCTACCGCCATCACGCCGACGCCGAGGGCAGGCTGGTGAAGGTCGAGGCGCAGATCCTGCTGGACGCGGGCGCCTACGCCGACACCTCCTCCGACGCCCTGGCCGCCGCCGTGGCCTTCGCCTGCGGCCCCTACGTCGTGCCGAACGCCTTCATCGAGGGCTGGGCGGTGCGCACCAACAACCCGCCCTCCGGCCACGTCCGCGGCGAGGGCGCGATGCAGGTGTGCGCCGCCTACGAGGCGCAGATGGACAAGCTGGCCAAGAAACTCGGGCTGGACCCGGCGGAGTTGCGCATGCGCAACGTCATGGCGACGGGCGACGTCCTGCCGACCGGCCAGACGGTGACCTGCCCGGCACCGGTCGCCGAACTGCTCCAGGCCGTACGGGAGCACCCCCTGCCCCCGCTGCCCAAGGACATCCCCCAGGAGGAGTGGCTGCTGCCCGGCGGGCCCGAGGGCGCGGGCGAACCGGGCGCGGTGCGCCGGGGCGTGGGCTACGGCCTGGGCATGGTGCACATGCTCGGCGCGGAGGGCGCCGACGAGGTCTCCACGGCCACGGTGCGGGTCCAGAACGGGGTCGCCACCGTGCTGTGCGCCGCGGTGGAGACCGGCCAGGGCTTCAGCACGCTCGCCCGGCAGATCGTCCAGGAGACCCTGGGCATCGAAGAGGTCCACGTGGCCCCGGTCGACACCGACCAGCCGCCGGCCGGCGCGGGCTGCCGCGGACGCCACACCTGGGTGTCGGGCGGCGCGGTGGAACGCGCGGCGAAGATGGTCCGCACCCAGCTCCTGCAGCCCCTGGCGCACAAGTTCGGCATGTCCACGGAGCTGCTCCAGATCACGGACGGCAAGATCACGTCGTACGACGGCGTGCTGTCCACGACCGTGACGGAGGCGATGGACGGCAAGGAACTGTGGGCGACGGCCCAGTGCCGCCCGCACCCCACGGAACCCCTGGACGAGGCCGGCCAGGGCGACGCGTTCGTGGGCCTCGCCTTCTGCGCGATCCGCGCGGTGGTGGACGTGGACATCGAGATGGGCACGGTCCGGGTGGTGGAGCTGGCCGTGGCGCAGGACGTCGGCCGGGTCCTGAACCCCGCTCAGCTGGCGGCCCGGATCGAGGCGGGCGTCACCCAGGGCGTGGGCATCGCCCTCACGGAGAACCTGCGCACCCCGCGCGGGCTGGTCCGCCATCCGGACTTCACCGGCTACGCCCTGCCCACGGCCCTGGACGTCCCCGACATCCGGATCGTGAAGCTGGTCGAGGAGCGGGACGTCGTCGCCCCCTTCGGCGCCAAGGCGGTCAGCGCGGTACCGGTCGTGGCCACCCCGGCGGCCATCGCCTCCGCGGTACGCGCCGCCACGGGCCGTCCCGTCAACCGCCTGCCGATCCGCCCCCAGGCGGCGGTCGTGACGAATCCTTAGTCGATCTCCGGCCGATCTCCGGCCGAGACCACCCGTCCGGATCGGCCGGCACCGGAGGGGAACGCCGGGGGCTCGCCAGGCGTCTTTCCTCCGGGGGCGTTGTCAGTGGTGGGCCGTATTGTGGGGCCGACGGGACGACGACCGCCGCCGAGGACGGTCCCGGACGCCCGCTCGGCAGGAGCGGGACGACGGGGGAGCACAGGGGACGATGAGCACGGGCACGATGACTCCGGTCGAGGCGGAGCTTCACGAACCGACGGCTGTGGCACCGGGCGTGTGCGCGCCGGGCGCACCGGGGACGTCCGGGGCGGGCTGGCCGCCGACCCGGTCCGGGCTGAGCCTGGACCTGCCGCCCCGCCTCCTGGACGAGGCCTTCGGCCCCGGCTGGGTCGTCCGCTTCGAGGAACTGGACCTCCCGCCCGTGCTCACCCACGAGCCCACGCGCCGTTTCCTGCTCGACGTCGGACTGCCGGAGCAGGCGGGCGATTTCACCCTGGACCTCGACGCCCCCCTGCGCACGCCCGCGGAGTACGCCGCCGACGAGGGCGACCACCGCCTGGCCCTCCCCCCGGCCGCCACGCGCCTCCTACGCCTGGGCGGCCTCGCCGGTGACGGGCACGCGGTGCTCGACGGCACCACCGGCACGCTCCTGCGCTGGACCGGCGGCGACGGCGCCCTGACCCCGCTGGAGACGGACGTCGCCGCCTTCGCGTTCACCCTGTGGCAGTCGACCCGCCCCGCGCCGGCGGACATGACGGGGATCGACGCGGCGTAACCCGCGCAACCCGCGTAACCGACGCGGTGCAACCCGCGTCGGGCCGTCCCCGCGGCGGCTGCCGTTCCGCCCGCACCCCTGGCCGACCGCCGTCTGCCGTATCCTGCCGCCCTGTCCGAGGATGATCATCTGCTTCGTCAAAAACGATGCAGGGGGCGGGAGTTGAGACGCAGAACACTGCTGCGGGGAATGGTGACCGCCGGTCTGGCGGCGGTGGGCGGCGCGGCCACGGTCCGGCCGGCGGCCGCGGCCACGAACTACCTGATCGTGGTCGTCGAACAAGCCGCCAACCAGATCCAGCGGTTCAGCAACGGCACCTCCGACTGGAACGGCACACCCGGCTGGTACTGGAGCGCACCCAGCGGGGACACCTGGCGGCTGCTCGCCGACGCCAAGCGTCGCCTCACCGCCAAGTGGGACGACGTCCTGGTGTGCTGCACCAACGGCACGTCGAAGACCGGCGGACGCGCCGCCATGGTCCGCGAGAGCGACAAGGCGGTCATCTGGTCGGCGGTCGTGCCGGGCAACCCGCACTCGGTGGAACGCATCGACGGCCACGGCGCGATCGTCACCGCCTCCTCCAAGGCCCGGGTGACGGGCGACACCTACCAGTCGGGCGGTGGCATCAACCTCTTCGTCCCGAGCACGCACGGCGATCTTCCGCCGACGTCGTTCGCCGACAGCATCAGCATCGGCTTCTCCGGCGCGCACGGTGTGATGTGGGACGACACCAACGAACTCCTGCTGGCGATCGGCTACAGGGAGCTGCGCGCCTACCGTCTGGTGACCGACGCCGGCGGCATCATCACCGGCCTCACCCTCGTGACGAAGCTGACCTTCTCCGGCACGGGCCACGACCTGCAGCCGGACTACGCCTCCGACGACATCTTCTACACGGTGGGCGGAGACGCCTCCAACCCCGACCACGGCGTGTGGAAGACCCGCCTCGTGTACGACGCCGCCACCGGCACATGGAGCTTCGCCACCCCGACGAGGCTGCACGACTGGTACTTCACGAAGTCCTTCGGCCGGCTCCCCGACGGCACGGAGTTCTGGGTCGACGCCCCGAGCGCGGACATCTGGTGGAACGACACGGTCGGCTTCTCCGGCCGCGCCGACTCGACCCGCGAGGGCGCCAGGTTCTACAAGGCCCGCTTCTGGTCCCACGTCCTGACCTAGCCCACCGCCCAAGCCGTCACCGGCGGAGACGACGGTCACAAGGGCGGCACTCTCCAAGGGTGCCGCCCTTCCCGCCTTCTCGATCGATCGGGCGGGGCCCGTGGCGGGGGCGGACCCGCGTCATGCGCCGGGGGCAACAGGAGTGCCGTACGGCGTTCATGAAAGGTGCGGGGGAACGAAGGCGGGCCCTGCGGTGGTCCTACGACCGGCGGCGGAGAGCGGACCCGACCACGGACAGGGGTGAAAGCGAGGATCGCGCCTTACGCTGGCGGGCATGACCGCACTCGAACGCCGTGACACCGCCGACCCCGGTGACGCCCTCGACCCCAGCCGTTCCGTCCCATCCGGCGACGCCCCGACCGGTCCGGCCGGGCCGCCCGGCCCCGAGGAGGGGGAGGGCGTGCTCGGGCGGGCGCACCGGGCCCTGAGCATCGGGATCGTGTCCGTCGTGCTGGTGGTCGCCTTCGAGGCGACGGCCGTCGGCACGGCCATGCCCGTGGCGGCGCGCGAGCTGGACGGGGTGTCGCTGTACGCGTTCGCGTTCTCGGGATTCTTCACCACAAGCCTGTTCGGGATGGTGCTCGCCGGCCAGTGGTCGGACCGGCGGGGGCCGCTCGGGCCGCTGGCCACGGGGATCGGGTCGTTCGCGGCGGGACTGCTGCTGGCCGGGACGGCGGGCGCGATGTGGGTGTTCATCCTGGGGCGCGCCGTGCAGGGATTCGGCGGCGGACTGGTGATCGTCGCCCTGTACGTCGTCGTCGGCCGGGCCTACTCCGAACGGCTGCGGCCGTCGATCATGGCGGCGTTCGCGGCGGCCTGGGTGGTCCCGTCGATCGTCGGCCCCCTCGCCTCGGGCGCGGTGACCGAGCACATCGGCTGGCGCTGGGTGTTCATCGGCATCCCGGTGCTGGTCGTGCTCCCGCTGGCGGTCGCCCTGCCGCAGATACGGCGGCGGGCGTCCGGACCGGTGGGGGAGCCCGGGGCGGAGCAGGCCTCCTTCGACCTGCGGCGCGTCCGGCTCGCCCTCGGTGTCTCCGTGGGTGCCGGGCTGCTGCAGTACGCGGCCCAGGATCTGCAGTGGCTGTCGCTGCTGCCCGGAGCGGCGGGGGCCGCGCTGCTGGTGCCGTCCGTGCTGAGGCTGATGCCCCGCGGCACCTACCGGGCGGCGCGCGGACTGCCGTCCGTGGTGCTGCTGCGCGGGCTCGCGGGCGGCTCCTTCATCGCCGCCGAGTCCTTCGTACCGCTGATGCTCGTCACCCAGCGGGGGCTGTCCCCGACACTGGCCGGGCTCTCCCTCGCGGCGGGCGGCGCCACTTGGGCGCTGGGCTCATGGGTGCAGTCGCGGCCGAGGGTCGCGCCGCACCGGGAGCGGCTGATGACCCTGGGGATGCTGCTGGTGGCCGCGGCCATCGCCACCGCCCCCAGCGTGCTGATCGACGCCGTGCCCGTCTGGACGGTCGCCGTCGCCTGGGGCTTCGGCTGCTTCGGCATGGGCCTGGTCATCGCCTCCGCCAGTGTGCTGCTGCTGCGCCTGTCCGCCCCCGAGGAGGCCGGGATCAACTCCGCGGCCCTGCAGATCTCCGACGCCCTGTCCAATGTCGTCCTCCTCGCCGCGGGCGGTGCTGCCTTCGCCGCCCTGGGCGGCGGCAGGGTCGCCCACACGGCCGTGACGGCCGCCGGCTCCCCCTCCCACCCGGCCGCGTTCGCGGCGGTGTTCCTGCCGATGGCGGGGGTGGCGCTGGTGGGGGCGTGGGTGACGCGGAGGCTGCGGGTTCACTCGTGAGTGGTATCGCTCTGGTCCCGCGGTGGTGGTGCTGGTGGTGGTGCTGTTTGGGTGGGGCCATGAACCCGCGTCACCGCGACGACCGGACGGAAGCACTCGAGCCGCGCGCCGAGCGGAAGGGGGCCGGGGAACAGACCGTCAGGTGGGCCGAACTGCTGGAGCGGCTCACCTGACGCACAGCCGGCCGCCGAGCGCCTGGCCATCGCCGTGCCGACGGGCGCTGCGGAAGAGGTCAAAGTGGTCGGGGAGGCACTGCGGGAGCTCGCGGAGCAGGGCATGTGACCTGAGTCCCATCCTGGGGAGCGATCCGGCCGCGTGACCGCAGTGACGCATGGGCCGTCGATAAGGTGGCCCGGTCGTCATACACAGCCGAGCCGTTCGAGCATCGACGAACAGGAGACCGTGACCATCACCGCCCCCACCTCCTCCCATCACCTCTCACCCGCCTTCCCCGGCCGCGCCCCCTGGGGCACCGCCAGCAAGCTGCGCGCCTGGCAGCAGGCCGCGATGGACAAGTACATCCAGACGCAGCCGCGCGACTTCCTGGCGGTGGCCACCCCCGGCGCCGGAAAGACGACCTTCGCGCTGACCCTGGCCTCCTGGCTGCTGCACCATCACATCGTCCAGCAGGTCACCGTGGTCGCGCCGACCGAGCACCTGAAGAAGCAGTGGGCGGAGGCGGCCGCGCGGGTCGGGATCAGGCTGGACCCGGAGTACAGCGCGGGACCGCTCGGCAAGGAGTACCACGGGGTCGCCGTGACCTACGCGGGCGTCGGCGTCCGGCCCATGCTGCACCGCAACCGCGTCGAGCAGCGCAAGACCCTCGTCATCCTCGACGAGATCCACCACGCGGGCGACACCAAGTCCTGGGGCGAGGCCTGCCTGGAGGCGTTCGAGCCCGCGACCCGGCGGCTCGCCCTCACCGGTACGCCGTTCCGCTCGGACACCAACCCCATCCCCTTCGTGACGTACGAGGAGGGCCCGGACGGCATCCGGCGCTCGGCCGCCGACTACACCTACGGCTACGGCTCCGCCCTCGCCGACGGCGTGGTCCGCCCCGTCATCTTCCTCTCCTACAGCGGCAACATGCGCTGGCGGACGAAGACGGGCGACGAGGTCGTGGCCAAACTGGGCGAGCCGATGACCAAGGACGCGATCAGCCAGGCCTGGCGCACCGCGCTCGACCCGCGCGGCGAGTGGATGCCGGCCGTGCTGCGCGCCGCGGACCGGCGGCTGACCGAGGTCCGCAAGGCCATCCCGGACGCCGGCGCCCTGGTCATCGCCTCCGACCAGGACTCCGCCCGTGCCTACGCCAAGCTGCTCCACGAGATCACCGGCGACCGTCCGACGCTCGTCCTCTCCGACGATGCCGGCGCCTCGAAGAAGATCGACGAGTTCAGCAACAACGACGACCGCTGGATGGTGGCCGTCCGTATGGTGTCCGAGGGCGTCGACGTCCCCCGGCTCACGGTCGGGGTGTACGCCACGACCATCTCCACCCCGCTCTTCTTCGCCCAGGCCGTCGGCCGTTTCGTACGGTCCCGGCGGCGCGGCGAGACCGCCTCCGTCTTCCTGCCGACCATCCCGGACCTGCTCACCTTCGCCAACGAGATGGAGGTCGAGCGCGACCACGCCCTCGACAAGCCGAAGAAGGAGGGCGAGGAGGACCCCTACGCCGAGTCCGAGAAGGAGATGGAGGAGGCGAACCGGGAGCAGGACGAGAACACCGGCGAGCAGGACATGCTGCCCTTCGAGGCACTGGAGTCCGACGCCGTCTTCGACCGGGTCCTCTACGACGGCGCCGAGTTCGGCATGCAGGCCCACCCGGGCAGCGAGGAGGAGCAGGACTACCTCGGCATCCCGGGCCTGCTGGAGCCCGAGCAGGTGCAGTTGCTGCTGCAGAAGCGGCAGGCCCGGCAGATCGCGCACAGCCGCAGAAAGCCGGCCGAGAAGGCCGATCTGCTCGAACTGCCCGCCGACCGGCGGCCGGTGGTCACACACAAGGAGATGATGGAGCTGCGCCGGAAGCTCAACTCGCTGGTCGGCGCGTACGCCCACCAGAGCGGCAAGCCGCACGGGGTGATCCACACCGAACTGCGCCGGGTGTGCGGGGGCCCGCCCACCGCGCAGGCGACGGCGGGGCAGTTGCAGCAGCGGATCGCCAAGCTGCAGGAGTGGGCGACGCGGATGAGGTGACGCCCCGCCGTGCGTGTCCGGGGCCTGCCCCGGCCGCCCATCCGTCCCGGTGAGCCGCCCATCCGTCTCGGTGAGGCGAAAGGGGTCCTTCCCGGGAAACCCTCCCGGAGCCCTTCCCGGGGTCCTTCCAGGGCCCCTCCCCAGGCTGCGTCCCGAGCCCCGGCACAGGCCGTCCCCCCTGCCCGGGTCTCGCCCCGGGCCCCGGCGAGGGCCGCGCGCTTCTGCACCCCCGGAGTGAGGATTTGTGCAGGTCAGCAAGTGGATCCGGACAAACGTGAGCAGGCTGTGACGATCAGTGACCGGATTCTGGACAGAGGCTTCCGCTCAGCGAACCGGCTTCGCTAATGTCCCGCTACGCACACGCCCCGTGGCAGCACCGCCGCGGAACGCAGCCGTGTAGCGACTTCAGTCCGGGACGCCCCGGACCGCCGGCCGATCGGCAGCCCCTGGAGCGCGTCACTGACGGGACTCGGTGACGCGTCCGGCGCGAAGGGGCCCGCCGACCTCACCACTGAAGGAGTGGGCGTCGTGACCGCGGAGACCTCTCAGACGCTCGACCGCGGCCTCAGGGTACTCAAGCTGTTGGCCGATACGGATCATGGGCTGACCGTCACCGAGCTGTCCCGGAAACTGGGCGTCAACCGCACGGTGGTGTACCGATTGCTCGCCACCCTGGAGCAGCATGCGCTGGTACGCCGTGATCTGGGAGGCCGCGCCCGGGTCGGACTCGGGGTGCTGCGGCTGGGCCGCCAGGTGCATCCGCTGGTGCGGGAGGCCGCGATGCCGGCGCTGCGGTCGCTGGCCGACGACATCGGGGCGACCGCGCATCTGACGCTGGTGGACGGCGGGGAGGCACTGGCCGTCGCCGTGGTCGAGCCGACCTGGACGGACTACCACGTGGCCTATCGGCCCGGACTGCGGCACCCCCTGGACTGGGGCGCGGCGGGCAAGGCGATTCTCGCGGCCCGCCGGAAGCCGATGGCGGAGCCCGGCTACACCCTGACCCGCGGCGAGCCCGAGACGGGCGCCTGCGGGGCGGCGGCGCCGCTGCTCGGGGTGACGGGGATCGAGGGCAGCGTGGGCGTGGTGATGCTGACGGACTGCGTACCGGAGCGCGTGGGACCGAGAGTGGTGGACGCGGCACGGGAGATCGCGGAGGCGCTGCGTTAGGGGGTGTCGTTTGGATCAGGCCGGCTCCGATGGGCGGTGCCTGGTGACCGGGGTGAGCGGGGTTCGGTGCGTGCGGATGCAAGGCGGAGGAGGGAGTCGACGCGGAGCGTCGGCGAGTGACGACAACGCC
>NZ_BAAAHG010000091.1:0-9859 GCF_039525155.1 Streptomyces thermoalcalitolerans
GAGGAGAGGTACGGCCGTGGCTGAGGCGGACCGCGCACACGACCGGCGAGACGGCCGGCAGGATGACACGCAGCGCGTGCCCACCGTCATCGTCGACAACGTCGACATCGTCTACCGGGTCAACGGAGGCGGTTCCGGGCGCGGCAGCGCGACCGCCGCCCTCAACCGCATCCTGCGCCGCAAGAAGGCCGAGAAGGCCGCCGGTGTACGCCGGGTGCACGCGGTGAAGAAGGTCTCCTTCATCGCCTACCGCGGCGAGGCCATCGGCCTGATCGGCACCAACGGCTCCGGCAAGTCCACGCTGCTCAAGGCCATCGCGGGCCTGCTGCCGGTGGAGAACGGCAAGATCTACACCGACGGCCAGCCGTCGCTGCTCGGGGTGAACGCGGCGCTGATGAACGACCTGACCGGCGAGCGCAACGTCTACCTCGGCGGGCTGGCCATGGGCATGTCCCGCGAGGAGATCAAGGCGCGCTACCAGGAGATCGTCGACTTCTCCGGCATCAACGAGAAGGGCGACTTCATCTCCCTGCCGATGCGCACCTACTCCTCCGGCATGGCGGCCCGGCTGCGCTTCTCCATCGCCGCCGCGAAGAAGCACGACGTCCTGCTGATCGACGAGGCGCTGGCCACCGGCGACCGCAAGTTCCAGAAGCGCTCCGAGGAACGCATCCGGGAGCTGCGCGCGGAGGCGGGCACGGTCTTCCTGGTCAGCCACAGCAACAAGTCGATCCGCGACACCTGCGAGCGCGTGCTGTGGCTGGAGCGCGGCGAGCTGCGCATGGACGGGCCCACCGACGAGGTGCTCAAGGAGTACGAGGACTTCACCAACGGTCGCGCCAGGAAGTAGCCGGCCGGACCACGGTCACGGCACCACGGCGTACAGCACCTCGTCCCCCGGGCCCCGGGCCACCGCCCGCAGACCCGGGTCCCGCCCCGAGCCGCGCCCGTCCAGCACCCAGCGCACCCCGTACGCACGCAGGATCCTTCTGCGTGCGGCGGCCGGGGTGCCGCGTGCGTAGTAGTCCCGCACCGCCCGCTCGCGCCGGCGCTCGTCCGGCAGGAAGAAGTCCGGGTACCCGGGGGCGACGGTGTAGGGGCCGTAGGCCGGGATCATCCGGGAGGGGAACGTCCGCGCCATGACCACGTCCCCGTACCTCACATACGGAGTGATCCAGGAGTACCCGGTCCAGGGCGGGGTGTGACGGGCCGCGAGCACGCCCGGCAGCGCGGCGCGTCCGACGACGTATCCGAGCACCCCGGCCTGGGCCCACGCGCCCACGGCCAGTGCTCCGGCCAGCACCCACACCCAGCAGGTCCGCACGGCCCGCCGGCCGCCTCGGACCGCTTCGAGCGCGGCGGCGAGCTGGGCCGGGATCAGAGCGGCGGGCAGGGCGCGGCCCCAGGAGTAGTGACCGCCCGCGAAACCGGCCGCGCACACCGGCGCGCCCAGCAGAAAGAAGATCACCAGGGGGTCCCACCGGTCGCGCCGCCACCGCAGGACCAGGGCGGCCACCCCGAGCAGGGCCAGCCAGTAGCGGTCCGGGAAGTGCCCGTAGAGCGCCCGGTGCACCTCCTCCAGGTCGTCTCCGGCCGAGAACAGGGCGAAGAAGTCGTAGTACGGCCACAGCCGCAGCACCAGCAGGCCCAGCGCCGCCGCGGCGGCGCACCGCGGCCACAGCGTTCGCGCGGGCCGGGCGGAGAGCATCACGGCCAGGCCGCCCAGGGTGGCGACGAGCCCGGTGAACTGGTGGCAGAGCAGGATCACCGCCCACAGCACCCCGAGCCCCGCCCATGTCCGCCATCCGGCGGATGTGCGCAGCGCCCGGGTGAGCCACGCCCAGAAGTGGAAGGAGAGGCCGAGGGCGAACACGCTGGGGTACGACACCGTCAGCGCGAGGGAGTTCAGGGAGAGAAAGCCGCTCCAGTTGATGACGGCCGTCCCCCAGAGCAGGACGAGGCTCAGGGCGGCCAGGGCGGGCGCCGCCCGGTGTGCGCTGAGCGTCCCGACGTACCGCCACACCCCCGTCGCCAGCAGCACGAGCCCGGCGAGCGCGGCGCACCGCAGGACGACGAAGACCGACAGGCCGGCCGCCCGGGCGAAGCAGCCGAGCAGCAGCATCCACGGCGAGTAGTACGGGCTCGGGGTGTCCGCGTCGACGAGCGGGTTGCCGGGGTGGAGCAGGTTGTGCCGCAACCGCTCGACGGTCGCCGCGTGCATACCGAGATCGCCGGCCCAGGGCAGCCGGACGATCACCCCCAGCAGCAGGACGGCGAGGAGCGCGACCGCCGCCCAGGGCGCGACGGCCCGCCCCGGGGCGGCCGCCGGCCGGGGGGCGGCTCTGCCTCCGGGGGGCGCCTCAGCCGGCGCGGGACACATCGACCGGGAGGTTCGGAGTCACACAAAAATTTTTACCGTTATGTCGGGAATCGCCTCATATGAGAGGCGTAAGGGGGACCCCTGGACCCCCATGAGCAGGAGCGGACCCTATGAGCATGAGGGCGCCCCGGACCGGCCGGTCCGGGGCGCCCTCATGCTCATAGGGGTCTGCTCAGACGTGCGTCACGAGTGCGTGCGCAGCAGGGTCCGCATCGTCCGCATCGCCACCGACAGGTTGGCGAGGTCGAACGTCTCCGATGTGTGGATCTCCTCGAGCGTGGCCCGCGCCCGGGCGAGGATCGCCGCGTTCTTCTGCTCCCACACCTTGAACCGCTGCTCCGGTGTGGAGGAGCCGTTGCCCGCGGCCAGGACGTCCGCGGTCAGGGCCGCGTGCGTCGCGTACAGGTCCTCGCGGATCGCCGCACGGGCCATGGACTGCCACCGGTCGGCGCGCGGCAGCTCGATGACGCGGTCCATCAGCTGGGTGATGTTCAGACGGTCGGCAAGGTCGTAGTACACCTCGGCGACGTCCATCGCGTCCTTGCCCATGCGGTCGGCCACCGAGACGATGTCGAGCGCCGGGAAGACGGAGGAGAACCCCGCCACCCGTGTGGCCAGCTCGTCCGGCACGCCGGCGCCGGACAGCTCGTCGTAGACCTGCTGGTACCACTCCAGGTCCGCGCCCTTGAGCAGCTTGGGCAGCGCCGCCCAGACCTGCCCGACCCGGTCGGAGAAGAACTCGACGGTCTTGCCGAGCTCCAGCGGCTGCGGCCGGTTGTTCAGCAGCCAGCGCGTGCCGCGCTCGACCAGGCGGCGCGAGTGCAGCCGGATACGGGTCTGGACGTCGGCCGGGACCTTGTTGTCCAGCGCCTCGACCGCGTCCCACACCTGCGCCGACCGGAAGATCGCACGGGCCACCGTCTGCGCCCGGACGATCTCCTCCAGCGACGCCCCGGTCTCCTCCCGCAGACGGTGCAGATAGGTCGTACCGCCCGTGTTGACCGTGTCGTTGACCAGGACGGTCGTGGTGATCTCACGGCGCAGCGGGTGGTTGTCGATCTGCTCGGCGAACCGTTCACGCAGCGGGGTCGGGAAGTAGGCGTGCAGCAGGCTGCGCAGATACGGGTCGTCCGGCAGCGAGGTGCGCAGCAGCTCCTCGGCGACCGTGATCTTGGTGTACGCCAGCAGGACGGCCGTCTCCGGACCGGTCAGGCCGCGCCCGGCGCTGAGCCGTTCGCGGATCTGGCGGTCGGTGGGCAGGAACTCCAGCGCCCGGTCCAGGTGGCCCTCGCGCACCAGGTGCTTCATGAAGCGCTGCTGGGCGTGGAGCATGTCCTTGGACTGGGCCAGCGCGTTGGCGATCGCCGTGTTCTGCGCGTAGTTGTTGCGCAGCACCAGGGCGGCGACCTCGTCGGTCATCTCGGCGAGCAGCTTGTTGCGCTGCTTGACGGTCATGTCGCCGTCCGCGACCAGGCCGTTGAGCAGGATCTTGATGTTGACCTCGTGGTCGGAGCAGTCGACGCCCGCGCTGTTGTCGATGGCGTCGGTGTTGATCCGGCCGCCGTGCATCGCGAACTCGATCCGGCCCAGCTGGGTGAAGCCCAGGTTGCCGCCCTCGCCGACGACCCGGACCCGCAGATCGCAGCCGTCGACCCGGATGGCGTCGTTGCTCTTGTCGCCGACGTCGGCGTGGGACTCGGTGGACGCCTTGACGTACGTCCCGATGCCGCCGTTCCACAGCAGGTCCACCGGGGCCTTGAGGATCGCCTGCATCAGCTCGGCCGGGGTCATCTTGGTGACGCCGTCCTCGATGCCCAGGGCCTCGCGCATGTGCGCGTTGACCGGGATCGACTTGGCCGTACGGGGGAAGACCCCGCCGCCGGCCGAGAGCAGCTCGGTGTTGTAGTCGGCCCAGCTGGAGCGGGGCAGCTCGAACAGGCGGCGGCGCTCGGCGTAGGAGACGGCCGCGTCCGGGTCGGGGTCGACGAAGATGTGCCGGTGGTCGAAGGCGGCGACCAGCCGGATGTGCTCGCTCTGGAGCATGCCGTTGCCGAACACGTCACCGGACATGTCGCCGATGCCGACGACCGTGAAGTCCTGGGTCTGGGTGTCCACACCCAGCTCCCTGAAGTGCCGCTTGACCGACTCCCAGGCGCCGCGGGCGGTGATGCCCATGCCCTTGTGGTCGTAGCCCGCCGAGCCGCCGGAGGCGAAGGCGTCACCGAGCCAGAAGTCGTACGACTGGGCGACCTCGTTGGCGATGTCCGAGAACCGCGCCGTTCCCTTGTCCGCCGCGACCACCAGGTAGGTGTCGTCGCCGTCGTGCCGCACGACGTCCTTCGGGGGCACGACCTCGCCGGCCACCATGTTGTCGGTGATGTCGAGCAGCGCCGAGATGAAGGTCTTGTAGCTGGCGATGCCCTCCGCCATCCAGGCGTCCCGGTCCACGTTCGGATCGGGCAGCTGCTTGGCGACGAAGCCGCCCTTGGCGCCGACCGGCACGATGACGGTGTTCTTCACCATCTGCGCCTTGACCAGGCCGAGGATCTCGGTGCGGAAGTCCTCGCGCCGGTCGGACCAGCGCAGGCCCCCTCGGGCGACCTTGCCGAAGCGCAGGTGCACGCCCTCCACCCGCGGCGAGTACACCCAGATCTCGTACGCCGGACGCGGCGCCGGCAGGTCCGGGATGGCCTGCGGGTCGAACTTCATGCACACGTAGTCGTGGAGCCGGCCGTCCTTGTCCTTCTGGAAGAAGTTGGTGCGCAGGGTGGCCTTGATGAGGGTGAGGTAGGCCCGCAGGATCCGGTCCTGGTCGAGGGAGGCGACCTGGTCCAGGGCCGCGTCGATCTCCTCGAGCAGCGCGTCCACCAGCTCGTTCCCGGCGCTCTGGCGGTCCGGCGACATCCGCGCCTCGAACAGGGAGACGAGCAGCCGGGTGGTGTGGACGTTGTGGCGGAGGGTGTCCTCCATGTAGTCCTGGCTGAAGGTCGAGCCCGCCTGGCGCAGGTACTTGGCGTACGCGCGCAGCATCATCGCCTGCCGCCAGGTCAGTCCCGCGGACAGCACCAGGGCGTTGAACCCGTCGTTCTCCGCCTTGCCCGTCCAGACGGCGGCGAAGGCGTCCTGGAAGCGCTCACGGGTGTCGTCGCCCAGGTACTCGCCGCTGACCTCCTGGGGCATGCGCAGACCGAAGTCGTAGATCCACGCCGTGGTGCGGTCCGCGCAGCGCAGCTCGTACGGCCGCTCGTCGATGACCTCGACGCCGAGCCGGCTCAGCACCGGCAGCACGGCGGACAGGGAGACCAGGCCGCCCTTCTGGTACATCTTGAAGCGGCGCTCGTCGGGAGCGGCGCCCACCGGCTCGTACAGGCTGAGGACGAAGGTCCTGTCCTCGTTCAGCTGGTCGAGGTTGACCAGGTCGGCGACCGCGGCGCGCGGGGTGTGGTCGGCCTTGTAGCCCTCGGGGAAGGCGCCCGCGTAGTGGCGCAGCAGCTCCGCGGCGCGCTCCTCGCCCAGCTCGACGACCAGTGCCTCGGAGAAGGCGTCCTCCCAGGAGCGGGCGGCCTCGGCCAGGCGGGCCTCGATGCGCTCCCTGTCGCTGTCGGACAGCTGCGGCAGCTGGGTGCCCCGCGGTACGCGGACGACGAAGTGCAGCCGGGAGAGGACCGACTCGGTGTTCCAGGCGGTGAAGTCGACGCTGGTGCCGCCCAGTTCCTCCTTGAGGATGTCGATGATCTTCAGGCGCACGGCGGTGGTGTACCGGTCCCGCGGGAGGTAGACGAGGGCCGAGTAGTAGCGGCCGTACTCGTCCTTGCGCAGGTACAGGCGCAGCCGGCGGCGCTCCTGCAGCTGGAGCACCGAGGTGGTGATCGACTGCAGTTCGTCGACCGGGATCTGGAAGAGCTCGTCGCGCGGGTAGGTCTCGAGGATCTGCAGCAGATCGCGCCCGTCGTGGCTGTTGGGCGAGAGGCCGGAGCGCTCGAGCACCTCGTCGACCTTGCGCCGGATGACCGGGATCCGGCGCACCGACTCGGTGTAGGCGGCGGACGAGAACAGGCCGAGGAAACGGCGCTCGCCGACGACCTCGCCCTTGTCGTCGAACTTCTTGACGCCGATGTAGTCCAGGTAGGAGGGCCGGTGGACGGTGGCCCGGCTGTTGGCCTTGGTCAGCACCAGCAGCTTGTGCTCGCGTGCCTTGGCGCGGACGTCGGCGGGCAGCCGCTCGAAGGAGGGGCTGACCGGGCGGCCGTCGTCACCGGCGTGCGGCGCGTCCGCGCGCAGGATGCCCAGACCGGTGCCGGGCAGAGGAGTCAGGGAGTCGTCGTCGCGCAGCTGGTACTCGCGGTAGCCGAGGAAGGTGAAGTGGTCGTCGGCCAGCCAGTGCAGCAGCTCACGGGCCTCCTCGACCTCCCACGCGCGCACGTCGTCGGGCAGGGACTCGTCGGGCAGTCCCTCGGCGAGCCGGATCGCCGCCTCGCGCATCTTCCCCCAGTCCTCGACGGCCTCGCGGACGTCGGACAGCACCCGCAGCAGCTCGGTGGTGATGCGCTTGAGGTCGTCGCGGTCGGTCTCGCGGTCGATCTCGACGTGGATCCAGGACTCGACGAGCGCGTCCTGCGGCAGCGGCTCGCCGGGCGACGCGTCGGGCAGCACCTCGATGAGCTTGCCGGTGACGTCCCGGCGCACCACGAACTGCGGGTGGATGACGACGTGGATGCCCCGCCCCTGCCGGGTCAGCTCGTTCGTCACGGAGTCCACGAGGAAGGGCATGTCGTCGGTGACGACCTCGACGACGGAGTGGCTGCAGGTCCAGCCGTTCTCCTCGACGGTCGGGGTGTGGACCCGGACATTGGCCGTGCCCTGCGGGCGGTTCTCGGCCAGACGGTAGTGGGAGTGGGCGGTTCCGAAGACGTCGACCGGGTCGCGGTCCATCAGGTCCTCGGGGGCGGTGTGCAGGTAGAAACGCTGGAGGAAGGCGAGGACGGAGTCCCGGTCCGGGGCACCCTCGCCCGTCCGCCCGACCGAAAGGTGTCCCCCGGTCGGACTGTTCTCGGCTACCCGAGCGGCCCTTGCGAGCAGCTCGGCCTTGGCTTCGTCCAGCTTGGTCTGCATGATCCTCTGGCTCCTGTCGCGCGCCGTTGCGTGACGTAGAAGGAAGTACGGTCTCCGCCCTTTCGGCGTGACGCCTCGGACCGGGGTGTCCGGCCTACTCCGACGCTATGCCTGGGGGTGGGATGAGCGGGGGGACATCCGTCACTTTCGACGCGCCTGAGGGGTGTGACGCTGCTCTCCACTGCTGCGTCGGTGCCCGGAGTCGTTGTGGCGTCCTGGGGGCCGTCGTGCCCGTTTCCCACCCGCACAGAGGGATCAGCGGTCGCCGCCCGGACACGGAGACGGTCCGCGCTCACCGGACACACAGCGGAGGCGACGGTGCCCCCGCGAGCCATCGCGCTGATCACGCCACCAAGGCTATCCCTCTTCACAGGGTGCCCGTCATGAGCCGTATGTGTACAAAACCGGGGGCAGAAGTTTGACGTTCTGCACAGGAGCCGTGAAGACGAAAGCGATGTATGGTCGCTTGCCCGCTTCGACTGTCTCTCCCTTTATTTTCTCCCTTTTCTGTTTTCTCTCCTTTCTCCTCACCCTCCCTTCCCTCTCCCCTTCCCTGCTCCCGCTCTCTCCTTCCCCCCTTTGTTTTTCCGCTCCGTTCTCGTCAGCTCTCGTCAGCTCTCGTCCGTTCGGCGTCCGTTCTCACCCCATGACGAGGCGATGGGCCTCGGCGACCGCCTCGTGGAGGGTGTCCACCACCGGCGCACCGGTCTTCTCCAGGCTGGCCCGGCTGTGCGAGCCGCCGGTGTAGAGCACCGCCCGGGCCCCGGTGTACCGCGCGGCCAGCGCGTCGTCCGCGGCGTCCCCGATGACCACCGTGCGCTCCGGGTCCACCCTCCCGGCGAGCAGGCCCAGATGCCGCTCCATGTGCTCGGCCTTGCTGCCGCCGGACGGCCCCCTCCGCCCGTCCACGCGCAGGAAGTGCGACTCGATCCCGAAGCCCCGTACCAGCGGGACGAGGTCCTCGTGCCCGTACATGCTCAGAAGCGACTGGCTGTGGCCGGCCGATCTCCAGCCGGTGAGCAGCTCCACCGCCCCCTCGGTCAGCGTGCAGCGGGTGCGGTGCTCGGCGTAGTACCGGTGGAAGACCTCGTCCATCACCTCCCACTCGGCCTCGGTGGGAAGCCGCCCCAGCAGGCGCTCGTAGAACTTCGGGATCGGTACGCAGTACAGCGCGCGGTACTGCTCCAGAGTGATCGGCTCCAGGCCGAGTTCGGCGAACGCCGCGTTCGTCGCTCCGACGACCGCGGCGTTGTCGTGGAAGAGTGTGCCGTTCCAGTCCCAGACGATGTGCGCCCCTGATGGTTTCCCCATGCCGAAAACGTACTAGCCGTCACCGACAATCAGGAGACCGCGGGCCGGGGACAGGCCCGGGATTCCGGGGGCTTTGAAAGCTCCGGGACCCCTGGGACTCTTCAGCTGTCGGACCCGACGAGCTGGGGGATCTCCTGCGTGGCGTACCACAGCAGCTCGTGGTCCTCGGCACCGTCCACGACGAACTGGGCGTCGTCGTCCCCCGCGTCCGCCGCCTCCAGGGCCTCGGCGGCGGCGGCCACGTCCGCCTCCGCGTCGTCCGCGTCGACGTGCACGGCGGCCGCCTTGCCCAGCGGCAGGGGGCCGGTCACCCGCACCTCGCCGAGCGCGGCGGGGTCGAGTCCGCGGTCGGGGTCGGACGCCGCCGTGTTGTCGGGGACGTCCACGGCGACCACGACCCGGCGGCGCGGTGCGCCCGGGTCCTTGGCCAGCAGTCGCAGGGAGGCGAGCGCGGCCCGGCTCAGCGCGGCGTACTCCAGCTCCTCGATGTCGTCGGAGAGGTACCACTCGCGCAGGGCGGGCGTCACAGCGTACGCGAGGACCGACTCCGCCCCGAGCTCTCCCGTCTTGTGCGCCTCGGCGAGACCGGAGAGGGTCAAAGGGACGTAGACACGCATGGCAGGCCGCTTTCGTGGTCGGAGTTTCGCCACCCGGACGGCCTTCAGGATACGTGCGCAAGCCTCCTTTCGAGTCCTGGCCACGCCCCCCGAGACGTCCACTCCGGGCCCCTCGCCTCACCCGGTGCGCCCTTGTTCTCCCAAGGGTCACGGTCCCCTCGCTCACTCTGATGAGTGAATTTGTCCGCCTCGCGACGCGCGTCGCGCCTTGCTTGCCGCCGCCGCGTTCTCCCCGTACAAGAGGCCCAACAGGAAGTTACTTCCCAGTAGGCACCGGAGTAAGCACCGGACGACCACATCGAACGGGGACTCATGAACAAGGTCATGACCAGGGCCCAGCGCCGCCCGGGCACCCGCCCGCCCGGCCGTCCCGACACCCGCCGCCCCGGCGTGTCTCCCTCGCGCAGCGTGACGCGGCCGAAGTCCATGGCCACGGTGG
>NZ_BAAAHG010000092.1:0-9855 GCF_039525155.1 Streptomyces thermoalcalitolerans
GGCGCGTCCCCGCCCACCGCCACCGACCCGACCTGAATCCGCCGGCTCTTGCGCCGCTTTGCGAGCCTGGTCGGAACGGACGGCATGCCGAGAGAAACCGCGGTCATGGCGTCACCCCCGGTTTCCGGAGACGGTCTCGCGCATCGCGCGCAGGGACTCCTTCAGGGACCCCGTGGTGGCGAGCACGGCGGTGGGCTCATAGCCGCAGTGCGCCATGCAGTTGGCGCAGCGCGGGTCCTTGCCGCGGCCGTACCGGTCCCAGTCGGTCTCCTCGACGAGCTCCCGGTACGTCGGCACGTATCCGTCGCTCATCAGGTAGCAGGGGCGCTGCCAGCCGAAGACCGAGTAGTTGGGGATGGCCCAGGCGGTGCACGGGAAGTCGATCTTTCCCTCGAGGAAGTCGAGGAACAGCGGCGAGTGGTTGAGCCGCCAGCGGTGCCGGTTGCCGCCCGCGAAGGCCTTCCGGAACAGTTCGCGGGTCTGCTCCACGCCCAGGAAGTGCTCCTGGTCGGGTGCCTTCTCGTAGGCATAGGCGGGCGAGATCATCATCTCGTCGACCTTGAGCTCGTCGTTGAGGTAGTTGAGCACCTCGATGACGGTCTGCGGGGTGTCGGTGTTGAAGAAGGTGGAGTTGGTGGTCACCCGGAAGCCGCGCCGCTTGGCCTCCTTGATGGCCTCCACCGCCTCGTCGAACACGCCCTCCTTGGCGACCGACTTGTCGTGCCGCTCGCGCAGTCCGTCGATGTGCACCGTGAAGGCGAAGTAGCGGGACGGCTTGAACTCGTCCATCTTCTTGCGCAGCAGCAGCGCGTTGGTGCACAGGAAGACGTATTTCCGCCGGGCCACCAACTGCCGGACGATCTCGCCGATCTGAGGGTGCATCAACGGCTCGCCGCCCGCGATGGACACCATCGGCGCGCCCGACTCCAGCACCGCTCCCACGGCCTGTGCGACCGGCATGCGCTGCTTGAGCACCCCGGCCGGGTGCTGGATCTTGCCGCAGCCCTCGCACTTGAGGTTGCAGGCGAAAAGCGGCTCAAGCTCCACGAGCAGCGGAAACTTGTCCCGCCCGCGCAGCTTCTGCCGGGCCAAGTATGTAGCGACCTTGATGGACTGGCGCAGCGGCATGGCCATCTGGCTCACCTCCTGGGGAGCAGAACATTACGGTGCCATTCGAAGAAAGTCGGCAGGACGGACCGAAGAACACGGAAAGCCGATATTCCGCCGCGGACCGTTCCGATACGGACGAGCTCATGCTCTGGAGCGTCCACGACCACCCGCACCGCCGCAACCGGGCGCGCGCCCGTGCGCACGGCGCTCAGAAGCGTGGCCGCCGATTCCATGTCGACGGCGATTGCGCCGGTCGCGCGCAGCGCGGACCGCTCGGCGCCACGCACGATGCGGTCGGAGCCGGTGAGCGGCCCGGTGTGGACGGTGCGCCCGGGCAGGGCGCGCGCGAGTTCCTCGACGAGCACCTCGGTGCCGACGCACGGCACGGTGCCGCGCGGGTCCCGGGTCTCCTCGGCGACGACGAGGTCGCCGGGGCGCATGCCCGGGAGGAGTCCCGCGCAGAAGCCCGTGGCCAGCACCGCGGCCCGCGCCAGCGGCGGGCCGGCCAAGGCCCGGGCGACGGACCGCTCCGCCGCCCGGGGTCCCATCCCCGTCCGCAGCACGGCCACCGGGCCGCTCGCGCCCCGCGTATCCTGTCCGGCCGCGGGGCGCCGGGAACCGGTGCCGAGGATCCGGCCGGGCTGGCCGGGCGCGGTCCCTTCCGTGCCGGGTTCTTCGCGCTCCCCCGGGCTCCCGGCCCCGTGCGCGCGGAGGGGATCCCCGGAAGCCCTCGGCACCGGCCCGTCCCTGCGTCTCGCGCCCCGGGCGCCCAGGCGCAGGGCGAGGTGCTCGATGCCGAGCGCGCAGGCGATCAGCAGCGGGGGCGGGCCGGGCCGGGTGCCCATCAGCTTCCCTTGGCCTCGGCCCCGCAGGGGGCCGCCAGGGGTTCGGCGGCGGTGCGCCGGGCGGTGGCGGGCCCGCCGTGCAGATACCGGCCCAGTGCGGTGAGCGGGAAGATCTGCCGGTAGAGGTGGTAGTTGATGGAGAAGTCCCAGGGGAAGCCGGTGCCGGTGAAGTACGGCTCGTCCCAGGAGCCGTCCTCCCGCTGGGTGGCCGTGAGCCACTGGACGCCGCGCTCGACGGCCCGGGAGTCCCTCTCCCCGGCCGCGAGCAGCGCCATCAGCGCCCACGCGGTCTGCGAGGCGGTGGAGGCGCCCCTGCCGCTCCACTTCCTGGGGTCCTTGTAGGAGCGCAGGTCCTCGCCCCAGCCGCCGTCGTCGTTCTGCACGCGTTCCAGCCAGGCCACCGCGCGGCGGATCGCCGGATGGGAGCCGGGCAGACCGGCGGCGATCAGAGCGGGCACGACGGATCCGGTGCCGTAGAGGTAGTTGACGCCCCAGCGGCCGAACCACGAGCCGTCCGGCTCCTGCTCGGCCAGCAGCCAGGCGATGCCGCGCCGGGTGCGCGGGTCGTGGGCCAGGCCCTCGGCGGCGAGCATCTCCACGACGTGCGCGGTGACGTCGGCCGACGGCGGGTCGATGACCTCGCCGAAGTCGCAGAACGGCAGCCGGTTGGGGAAGGGGCTGGTGTTGTCGACGTCGAAGGCGCCCCAGGCGCCGTTCCTCGACTGCATGCCGAGGTTCCAGCGGACGCCGCGCTGGATGGCCTTGTCCACCCGCTCCGGGTCGTGGTGCCTGACCCGGCGCAGCGCGAGGATCACCTCGGCGGTGTCGTCGATGTCGGGGTAGTTGTCGTTGTGGAACTCGAACGCCCAGCCGCCCGGCGGCAGCCCCGGCCGGCGCACCGCCCAGTCGCCGGGACGCACGATCTGCTCGCCGAGCAGCCAGTCGGCGGCCCTGACCAGCTGCGGGTGGTCGGCGGGCAGGCCCGCGTCGGCGAGCGCGATGACGGCCAGGCAGGTGTCCCAGACGGGCGACTGGCAGGCCTCGATCATCCGGGAGCCGTCCTCGCGCCAGACGGCGAAGCGGTCCAGCGACTCGAGGCCGGCGCGCATCACCGGGTGGTTGAGGTCGTACCCCAGCAGATGCAGTGCGATGATCGAGTACACTGCGGGAGGCTGGATGCCACCCCAACAGCCGTCGTTCTCCTGGCGTTCGATGATCCAGCGGGCGGCGGTGTTCATCGCGGCCCGGCGCACCCGTTTGGGTGCCACCTTGCGGAAGGCGTGCAGGGCCTTGTCCAGGCGCTGGAAGACGCCGTCCCAGCTGGTGGCCGGGGCGAGCGGCCGGGGTGGATGGGGACGGTCCGGGTCGGTGTGCAGCTCGTCCAGCGGGAAGGGCGCGGGGCGCACCGGCCGTTGGGCGAAGACGATGGTGAGCGGCACGATCGTCTGCCGGGCCCAGCAGCCGAAGTCGTAGATGTTGAGCGGCAGCCAGGTGGGGAGCCAGATCAGTTCGGGCGGCAGTTCCGGCAGGTCCTCCCACTTCCACCAGCCGAACAGCGCGAGCCAGATCCGGGTGAAGACGCGGGAGGCGGCGATGCCGCCCTGCTCCCGGATCCAGGCGGAGGCCCTGGCCATGTGGGGTGCGTCGGGCGGGTCACCGGCCAGACGCAGGGCGACGTAGGCCTCGATCGTGGTGGAGAGGTCGCCGGGCCCGCCGTGAAAGGTGGCCCAGGTGCCGTCCTCGCGTTGCTCCGCTCGGATGAACCGGGCGGCGGCGCGGGTGGTCGTCTCGTCGGAGATGCCCAGGAACTGGCGCAGCAGCAGGTCCTCGGCGTCCATGGTGACGTTCGTCTCGAGGTCGCCCTTCCACCAGCCCTCGGCGTTCTGCCTGGCCAGAAGGAAGTCGGTGGCCCGTCTGACGGCGTCGGCGGCGGCTTGTGGTGTCGTCCCGGCCGCCTCGGGGGTGGTGAGTACGGTTTCGGTGGCCGCGGCGGCGCGGGGCGGCAGTGTCGCCCCGGTGCTTCCGTCGGTCGTCGCTGTCATGGCTTCCCCTTCGTGCAGTCGTGCGAGTCGTGCTGCTGTGGGTCCGCCGTCGGCCGGTGCCCGAAACCCCCTGCGGCACCGGCCGTCGACTGTCAGAGGCTGGTTCGGCCGATAGTGATCAACTCTTCCGTACCACGACGAAGTCGGCGAGCGCGGTGAACGCGGCCCGGACCTGTTCGGGCATGTCCACGGCGTCGAGGGCCTCGATGGCGAGGGCGTGCTGACGGCGCGCCTCCTCGGCCGTCCACTCGCGGCCGCCCGCTTCCTCGATGAGGGCGGCACGGGCCGCGAACTCCTCCTCGGAGAAGTTCGCGACGTCGCTGCTCCCGGCGTCGGCGGCGAGGATCTCGCCGAGCCGTTCGGAGGCGTGGCCGCCCGCCGCGAGGGCGGCCACGACCGGCAGGGACTTCTTGCGCTGGCGCAGGTCGCTCCAGGTCTGCTTGCCGGTGGTCTCCGGGTCGCCCCAGATGCCGAGGATGTCGTCGACGGCCTGGAAGGCCAGGCCGAGGTGGTAGCCGTACTTCTCCAGCAGGTCGGCGGTGGCGTCGTCCGCACCGCCGAGGACCGCTCCGATGGAGCAGGCGCAGGCGAGCAGGGCTCCGGTCTTGTTGCCCTCCATCTCCAGGCACTCCTCGACGCTGACGCGGTCGCGCTGCTCGTAGGAGATGTCCTGCGCCTGGCCGTCGATCAGGGCGCGGCTGGCGGTGGTCAGACGGCGGGCGGCGCGGCCGGCCTCGACGGTGCCGAGCTCCAGCAGGACCTCGTTCGCCAGGGCGAACAGGGCGTCACCGACCAGGATGGCCTGGGCGGGGCCGTGCACCTTCCAGACGGTGTCGCGGTGGCGGCGCTGCTCGTCGCCGTCCATCAGGTCGTCGTGCAGCAGCGAGAAGTTGTGGACGAGTTCGACGGCGACCGCGCCGGGCACGCCCACCTCGGGCGCGGCCCCGGCCGCCTCCGCGGAGAGCACGGCCAGGGCGGGGCGTACGGCCTTGCCGCCGGACGCGTCCGCGGGGTTGCCCTGGGCGTCGATCCAGCCGAAGTGGTAGGCGGCGACGGTGTCCATGGGAGGGGCCAGGCGGTCCACGGCCGCCCGCAGTACCGGCGTGGCCAGGGTCCGGCCGCGCTCCAGCAGCGCGGTCACGTCCACCGCGGTCCCTCGAGCGGGCGTCGAGGCCGGGGGAACAGTGGGCACAATCTCTCCTCTTGTTGCGGTGCCGAAAGTGCGGAAGCCTGCCACGGGCTGCTGATCGAGCGTCATGCCGCCGCCTCCTCGATGGCGAGCAGACGGTCCGGCCGGGGCCGGCCCAGGGTGCTCAGCGCGGCGTCGGCCGCCTGCACACCGCTGCGGACCGCACTCTCCATGGTCGCGGGCCACCCGGTGGCGGTCCACGCTCCGGCCAGGTACAGGCCGGGTGCCTTGGTGCGGGCGCCGGGCCGCAGGCGCCCGACGCCAGGTGCCGGAGCGAACGTCGCCGTGCGCTCCCGGGTCACGAAGAAGTCCTTCACCTCCGCGCCGCGCGCGCGGGGCAGCAGCCGCTCCAGTTCGGGAAGGTAGCGTTCCCGCAGAACGGCGGCGGGCACGTCGATCTCGTCCTGTGCCACCGACTGGGACACGGCCAGGTACTGACCGCGCTTCAGCCCGGACGCCTCGGTGCGGTCGAAGACCCATTGCACGGGCGTGCCGAGCGCCGCGAAGAAGGGTTTGGTGAGCACGGTGCGGTCGTAGACGACATGGACGTTGAGGATCGGCGCGGTGCCGATGCGCAGCAGCCGGTCGGGGTCGTCCAGGGCGCCCGGCGGCAGCAGGGCGTGCGCCTCGCGCTGCGGTACGGCGAGGACGACGGCGTCGGCGTGCAGCACCCCGCCGGGCACCCGGACGTCCCAGCCCCCGTTCCCGTCGGAGGAGACGGAGGTGACACGGGTGCGGAGCTCGGTGCGCACGCCCGCGGACTCGAGCGCCCTGCGGGCCATCCGGTCGTGCAGCTCGCCCAGGGGGACGCGGGCCCAGCCGATGTCGGCCGCGCCCGGGTCGGAGAGCAGACCGGTCTTGAACACCATCGCGGCGAGCGCCAGCGAGGCGTCGGAGGCGACCGCGTTGAGGGTGGCGGTCCCGACCAGGTCCCACAGGGCCTCGACGGCGCGCGCGGACTGGCCGTGCGCGGCCAGCCAGCTGCCGAAGTCCTGCGCGTCCAGGGCCGGGTCGGCGGGGTCGAGGGCCTTGAGCGCGAGCGCGGCGCGGCCCGCCCGGACGCGCTCGGCGAGCGTCAGATGCGGGTAGGTGGCCAGGCTCCGTCCCAGGTGCAGGGGGACGGGCAGCGCGTCGCGGCGCAGTCTGCCCAGACGCCGTCCCTCGGGCCGGCCGGCGTCGAGGACGGGCACCTCGAGCCGGTCCTGCAGCGGGGCGAGTGCCGCGCCGCCGATCCGGTCGAGGAACCAGCGGTAGGCGGTGCAGCAGCGCAGGTACACATGCTGTCCGTTGTCGACGGTGAGGTCGCCGCGCCGGAAGGAGAAGGCGAGTCCGCCCAGGCGTGGCCTGCCCTCGAGCAGGGTCACGCGCACCCCGGCGTCGGCGAGTTCGAGCGCGGCGGTGAGACCGGCGAGTCCGCCGCCGACCACGACGGCGTGCCGCCCGGCCGGGCCACGGGCGCCGGTGAGCGGCTCCTCGGGCCGCCTGCCGTCGGTCATCGTGTGCCCTCCTCTGCGTGTCCCCCGCGGTGAGCGGGAGTCTCGTGGGCGACTGCTGCCGCCGGAGACGCCGCCCGGGCGCGGAGGGTTGCCCGCCGCTTTGCACCGATCGTGTCACCGTGCACCGACATGGCCCTCACACACGCCTCCTGATGGTCCGCCGGGTCACATGCCGGGCGTCGAGGCCGGACAGGCCGCGCACGGCGACATACGCCTTCTCGTGTCCGGGCAGCGAGACCCGGCCGCGCAGCACGGCCTCCGGCTCGCGCTCGATGCGGTCGAGCAGGCGCCGGTAGATGCCGGCCATGGCGGCGACGCACGCACCGCTGCGCCGGTCCAGCAGGGGCAGCAGCCGGTAGCCCTCGGCGAACAGGGCGCGGGCCCGCCGCACCTCGAAGTGCACCAGGCCCGCGAAGTCGGCGCCCTCCGGCGGGGTCGGCCCGTGGAGCCCCGCCGAGCAGCCGAATTTGGCGAGGTCGTCGGCGGGCAGATAGACCCGGCCGCCCTCGGCGTCCTCGCGGATGTCCCTGAGGATGTTGGTCAGCTGCAGCGCGAGCCCCAGCGTGTCGGCGTACTCGGGGGCGCGTTCGGCGCCGCGCGCTCCTGGTTCGGTGCCGAACACGCCGAGGGAGAGCCGTCCGATGGCCCCGGCCACACAGCGGCAGTAGACCTTGAGGTCCTCCCAGGTCTCGTACGTCGTGCCGCGTACGTCCATCAGGACGCCGTCGATGAGTTCGTCCAGGCCCTCGAGCGGAATCGGGAAGGTGCGGGCGGCGTGGGCGAGGGCGACGGCGACGGGATCGGTGTCGTCCTCCTCGACCGCGCCCTCGCGGATGCGGCCGAGCAGTGCCCTCGCCTCCTCCAGACGGGTGATTTTGACGTCGTCGGCCAGCGCGCCGTCACCGATGTCGTCGACCCGCCGGGAGAACGCGTACAGCGCCGACATCGCGCGGCGCTTGGGGGCCGGCAGCAGTCTGATGCCGTAGGCGAAGTTGCGGGCCTGTCCCGCGGTGACGGCCTCGCAGTAGCTGTAGGCGGCGAGTACCTGCGCGGACACGAGCGGTTCCGACTCCACGGCCCGGATCACCCCTCTCCTCGCAGCGTCAGGCCCGCCTCGCGCAGCAACCGGACCCTGCCGGGCCGGGGCGGGCCGGGAAGTACGTCGTAGTCGGCGGCGGCGATCGCCCGGAGCGCCGCCCTTCCTCCTGCCACGAACCCTGCGAGCAGCAGTTTCAGCCTGCCGTGGACGCTTCCCACCAGGGGGGCGCCCTCGTCCAGGAGCGCATGGGCGCGTTCCGCCTCGTGGGCGATCAGCGCGCGCACCGAGGCGCCCGCGGTGGGCGCGGCGAGGTCCGCTTCCTGGACGTGAAAACGTTTCATGTCCGCGGCGGGCAGGTAGATGCGGTCGCGACCGAGGTCCTCCTTCACGTCCTGGAGGTGCTCGACGATCTGCAGGGCGGTGCAGATGGCGTCGGAGCGGCGGATCCGTTCGGGGGTCGAGGTGCCGGTGACGGCGAGGACGAGGCGGCCGACGGGGTTGGCGGACAGTTCGCAGTAGGCGAGGAGGTCCTCGTAGGTCTCGTACCGCGTGACGAGCTGGTCCTGGCGGTTGGCGGCGATCAGGCCGAGGAACGGCCCGGGGGTCAGCGAGCGGCGGCGGACGGTGGGCTGGAGCCGGCGCAGCAGCGGGTGGCGCGGGGTGCCGTCGAAGACCTGGCGCAGATCGGCCTCGAGGGCGTCGAGGAGGACCAGGCGGTCCTCCGCCCGGTCGGCCGGTACGCCGAGCAGCCGGGCGTCGGCGCCGCCGGGGGCCAGGTCGCCGTCGCCGATGTCGTCGACCAGGCGGGCGAAACCGTAGACGGCCATGAGGTCGGTGCGCCAGGCTCTGGGCAGGAAGAACGGTGCCACGGGGAAGTTCTCGCCCGCGGCCTTGTCGAGGGTGGCGCGCTCGGGGTCGCGCGCCGTCGGTGTCGGCGTCATCGTCCGCTGCCTGGAACGGGGACGGCACATGCTGCGCTGAGCTGGGGAGTTTCCGTAGCCATTGCCGTCACATCTCCCGTTCTACACTGCCGACCCGACACACGCTGTTTCGGACACGCCGCCCGGCCGTCCGCAGCGGTCCGGCAGAGGGTGTCGCGCATTATCTCCCCACTTGCCGCTTTCCAGGACCGGTACAGCTTACGTTGTACTACGCACCGGGCCCCGCCGGGGTGTCCCGGACGTCGCAACAACACACCGATTGCGTCAAGATCCCTGCATCCGGCGGGAGTTGATGCGTTCTTTGCAGACGCCGGACCCCGCCGGAACGGTTGCGACGGGGCCCGAACGGGTGGGATCACCTGCCGGTGAACTTCTCGTACTCCTTGAGCACCTCTTCGGTGGGCCCGTCCATGCGCAGCTCACCGCGCTCCAGCCACAGCACCCGGTTGCAGGTGTCGCGGATCGACTTGTTGCTGTGGCTGACCAGGAAGACCGTGCCGGCCTCCGCGCGCAGCTCCCGGATGCGTTCCTCGGAGCGCTTCTGGAACTTGCGGTCGCCGGTGGCCAGCGCCTCATCGATCATGAGAACGTCGTGCTTCTTCGCGGCGGCGATGGAGAAGCGCAGCCGGGCCGCCATGCCGGAGGAGTAGGTGCGCATCGGCAGGGAGATGAAGTCGCCCTTCTCGTTGATGCCGGAGAAGTCGACGATCTCCTGGTAGCGCGCCTTGATCTCCTCGCGGGACATGCCCATGGCCAGCCCGCCGAGGATGACGTTGCGCTCGCCGGTCAGGTCGTTCATCAGCGCCGCGTTCACCCCGAGCAGCGACGGCTGGCCGTCGGTGTAGACCCTGCCCTTCTCGGCGGGCAGCAGCCCGGCGATGGCGCGCAGCAATGTGGACTTGCCGGAGCCGTTGGAGCCGATCAGGCCGATGGCCTCACCGCGGTAGGCGATGAAGGAGACGCCCTTGACGGCGTGCACCGTGCGCACGCCCCGCGCCGCGTCGCCGGAGCCGCGCCGGAGGATGCGGCTGAGCGCCGCGGTGGCGCTGCCCCTGCCGGTCTTCGCGCCGTTGACGCGGTAGACGACATGCAGCCCGTCGACGATGACGGTGGGCACGCGCTGCGCGTGCTCCTGCCGGCCGTCCCGCCGGTCGTGTGCGCGGTCCGCCTCAGCCACGGCCGTACCTCTCCTC
>NZ_BAAAHG010000093.1:0-9653 GCF_039525155.1 Streptomyces thermoalcalitolerans
CGCAGCGAAGCAGGAACCCACCAAGAGCTACCCACCGCGTCGCCGCAGTGGGAGCAGATTGGAATCCCGGGCCTTTAGGCCCGGGAGGATGTCAAGACGTCGTGGACGAGGGGGAGCGCCTGTGGATCGTCATGGAGCTGGTCCCCGGCCGCTCGCTCGAGCAGATCGTCGTGGAGGGCGGCCCGCTGGGCCTGCCGGAGACGGCCCGCATCGGCCTCGGACTGGTGGCGGCGCTGCGCCAGGTGCACGCCCGGGGCGTACTGCACCGGGACATCAAGCCCGGCAACGTTCTGGTGGGGCACGGCGGCGGCCGTGTCGTCCTGACCGACTTCGGCATCGCCGCCATCCAGGACGCCAAGGCCCTCACCCGGGCCGGCATGCTGGTCGGCTCCCCCGACTACATGGCCCCCGAACGCATCTCCGGCCGCCCTCAGGGCCCGCCGTCCGACCTGTGGTCCCTCGGAGCCACCCTGTGCGCGGCCCTGGGCGGCCGCTCCCCGTTCTCCCGCGACACGACTTTCGCGACGTTGCACGCGGTCCTGTACGAGGAGCCGCTCCTGCCCGCCTCGGCGGGCCCGTTGACCGAGATCCTGACGGCCCTGCTGAAGAAGGAACCGGCGGACCGCCCGGATCTCGACGCACTGGAAGCCGCCCTGCGTCCCCTGGCGTTCCCTCTCCGCACCCCGACCGTGCCCGTTTCCCCGGCAGCCGAGAGGACCCGGCTCGCACCCCCGCCTCCCGAGCCCGTTCCGCCGGACACCGTGCCCGCACCCACCCGTCCCGACCGGGAGCGGCCCCCGCCGGAGCAGCCGACGCACGACCTGGGACAGCGCCCGGACGCCGTACGCCCCGAGGCTCCTGCCCGCTCCGCCGCGGACCAGCCGGTCGTCCATGGGGTGACCGAGCCGCGGTCCGCGCCGACCGTCCCGCCGGGGCGGACGGAGGAACCGGAGGCCGGGAACGGGCGCGAGGGGCGGCGGGGCAGGGCCGGCCTCGCCGCCGCCGTGGGGGTGGTCGTCGCCGGGGTGGTGGCCGGGGACGCCCTCGCCCTGCTGGACGGAGGAGAGGCGGACCGGGACACGGCGGGCGACGGCGCCCGGCCGCACGCCTCCACCCCCACGTCCTCGCCTGCCCCCTCCCGTGCCTCCTCTCCCGCGTCCCCTCTCACCTCCCCGTCTGCTTCTTTTCCTGCCTCCGCTCCCGCCTCCTCCACGCCACCGCCCACCGTGGAGGGCACCTCCAGGCCGCCCAGCCTGCCGCCGGGCGCGCACAGGGAGGCCGGCGGGTTCGCCTGGGCGCCGCCGAAGGGCTGGCGGCGGGATGTGCAGACGGGCGCGGAGGTGCACTACACCTCGCCGGACGGCACGCAGGAGCTCGTCGCCAAGTCGTCCCTCGCCCAGGGGGACCTGATGGAGAGCTGGCGCACCTCGGAGAGGAACGCCCGCCGGGGCCAGGACTACCGCAAGATCCGCCTGGAGCGGGCGACCTTCCGCGGCCATCCGGCGGTGGTCTGGGAGTACACCTTCACCTTCAGGGGCGCTCCCTGGCACGCCCGCCTGCTCGGCTTCGACGCGGACGGCAGGTCGTACCAGATCAGCACCTGGTACCGGTCGGACACGGAGCACCGGGCGCTGCCGACGTACGAGAGAGTCAGGGACAGCTTCACGGTGCTGTGAGCGGCGGGGAGGGGAGACGAAGAGGAAAGAAGCCGAGGAGGGGGAGAGAAAGAGGGAGAAAGAGCGGAGGGAGCCCCCAGGGGGACTCCCTCACCTACGACGTCGCGTACGCGCGTCAGCCGACCGGGGCGTTCTCCCTGGCCTCCGCGTCGGTCTGCTCCACGGCCGTCGGCCGGTTGCCCGCGACCTTCTCCTTGATGAAGGCGATCACCAGCACGATCGCCGCGACCAGCAGCGACAGCAGCATGGTCTCGCGGCCGTCGTGCTCGGTGTCGGTCAGCATGTAGCCGATGATGAAGACGATGAACCCGATCGTCGCCCAGGTCAGGTACGGGTACAGCCACGTCTTCACGATCAGCTTCTCCGGGGCCTCCCGCTGGATGATCCTGCGCATCCGCAGCTGCGAGAGACAGATCACCAGCCAGACGAACAGGGCGACCGCGCCGGAGGAGTTGACGAGGAAGAGGAAGACGGAGTCCGGGAACTTGTAGTTGAAGAACACGGCCACGAAGCCGAAGACGACCGACGAGGTGATCGCGGCCACCGGCACACCACGGCTGTTGGTCCGCGCGAACGCCTTCGGCGCGTCCCCGCGCTCGCCGAGCGAGAAGGCCATGCGGGAGGCGGTGTAGAGGCCGGAGTTGAGGCAGGACAGCACCGAGGTCAGCACGATGAAGTTCATGATCTGACCGGCGTGCGGGATGCCGAGGGAGTCGAGGGCGGCGACGTAGGAGCCCTTCTCGGTGATCGACTTGTCGTTCCAGGGGAGCAGGGACACGACGACGAAGATCGAGCCGAGGTAGAAGACGGCGACGCGCCAGATGATGCTGTTGGTCGCCTTGGTGACGGCACGCTGCGGGTTCTCCGCCTCGCCGGCGGCCAGCGTCGCGATCTCACTGCCCATGAAGGAGAACACGACGAGCAGCATGCCGGTGAGGATCGCGCCGGGCCCGTTCGGGAGGAAGCCGCCGTGGCCGACGAGGTTGTCGAAGCCGGCCTTGTCGCTGTGCACCCCCGGCAGCACGCCGAGGACGGCCAGCAGCCCGACGACGATGAACCCGCTGATCGCCACGACCTTGATCCCGGCGAACCAGAACTCGAACTCGCCGTAGGAGCCGACGGAGGCCAGGTTGGTCGCGGTCAGCACCACCATGACGATCAGTGCCCATCCCCACTGGGGCACGGCCGGTATCCAGTCGGCGAGGATCGCCGCTCCGGCGGTCGCCTCCACGGCCAGGACGACGACCCAGAAGAACCAGTACAGCCAGCCGATGGAGAACCCGGCCCAGTTTCCGAGCGCCCGGTCGGCGTGCGCCGAGAACGAGCCGGAGGTGGGGTTGGCGGCGGACATCTCGCCGAGCATGCGCATCACCAGGACGACGAGCGTGCCGACGAGGGCGTACGAGAGCAGGATGCCGGGGCCTGCGGTGGAAATGCCGGCACTGGAACCGACGAACAGTCCCGCACCGATCACACCGCCGATGGCGATCATCGACAGGTGGCGGTTCTTGAGACCGGCCTGAAGCCCGGAGTGCGCGTCGAGGCCTGCGTGGCCGCTTCCGGTCTTCGGCGGGGGCGACTGCGAAGTCATGGGGGTTTTCCTTTGCGCCATGTCAGCGGTCTCGTACGGCGGTGTACGAGCCGGTCCATTGAAAGCGAGGCGCTAGGGAGGGGTGAACCTTCGAAAGTTAAATTTTAAGTCAAAATCACCTTGGTTTTGTGGCTTATCTCACACTTATCTGCCGCATGTGGTACGGCTCCACTCCGTCGGATGTGGTAGGGCTCCACCCGGCAGGGCCTCGTGCGGCCGGCCGTGTCACACTCGGACCATGCGCGTGTATCTCGGCTCCGACCATGCGGGCTTCGAACTCAAGAACCACCTCGTCGAGTGGCTGAAGGCGGCGGGCCACGACCCCGTCGACTGCGGCCCGTACATCTACGACGCCCAGGACGACTACCCGCCCTTCTGCCTGCGCGCCGCGCAGCGCACGGCCGCCGACCCCGACTCCCTCGGCATCGTGATCGGTGGCTCCGGCAATGGGGAGCAGATCGCCGCGAACAAGGTCAAGGGTGTCCGCGCGGCCCTCGCCTGGAGCGAGGAGACGGCCGCCCTCGCCCGTCAGCACAACAACGCCAACGTCGTCGCGGTGGGCGCGCGCATGCACACGCTGGAGGAGGCGACGAAGTTCGTCGAGGTCTTCCTGGGCACCCCCTTCTCCGGCGACGAACGTCATGTCCGCCGGATCGGCATGCTGTCGGACTACGAGACGACGGGCGACCTGCCGCCGATCCCGGCGCACCACCCCCAGCAGTAGGGCTGCCGGCCCACGGCGGCGGCCCAGGGACTCCGCGTCCCTGGGCGCAGCCCGCCGGGGCCTTCGCCCGGCCCCCCTTCCCCTTTCCCTCTTCCTCTTCCCGCCCGGCCCCGCAGCAACGGAAGACCCACCCGGTTCCGGGGCTCCGCCCGGCCCGGGGCCGGGCGGGCACAGGCCTGTGGGAGCAGAGCCTGTGGGCACGGGGAACGACTCCCTGCCGGAGCGCGGGCAGTGGAACCCGCGAGAGCCGTGGGGAGGGCGGGAACGAAGCCCCGTCACGGAGCCCGTCAGGAAAGGGAACAGAGAGCAGGACTCCGCCGGGGGCGCGGACACGGAGCCCCGCGGCGCCGGGCGGAGCACCGCCGGGCACAGGGGGCGAAGCCCCCGCCGGGTCCGGGGCGGTGCCCCGGGCCGGGCACCTTCCCCACCCCGCCGAGACGGACGGGCGGGCAGAGAACAGCAGAACAGCAGGAGAGGACACCACCGTGCCGGAGGGCCACACCATCCACCGCCTGGCGCAGGACTACGCCGCCCGCTTCTCCGGCACTCCCACCCACGTCACCAGTCCCCAGGGCAAGTTCTCCGACGCCGCCGCCCTCCTCACCGGAGCGGAGCTCACCCGGACGGACGCCCACGGCAAGCACCTCTTTCTCCGCTTCCGCGACAGCGACTGGGTCCACATCCACCTCGGTCTCTTCGGCAAGGTCACCTTCGGGGACGCCCCCGCGCCCCCGCCCGCGGACACCGTCCGCCTCCGCCTCGCCAACGAGACCGCGTACGCCGACCTGCGCGGCCCCACCACCTGCGCCCTGATCACCGACGCCGAGAAACAGGCGATACACGGCCGCCTCGGCCCCGACCCCCTCCGCCCGGACGCCGACCCGGCCGCCGCCTACGCCCGCATCCGCCGCAGCCGTACGACGATCGCCGCCCTGCTCATGGACCAGAAGGTCATCGCGGGCGTCGGCAACGTCTACCGCGCCGAGGTCCTCTTCCGGCACGGCATCGACCCCTACCGCCTCGGCAAGGACATCACGCCCGCCGAGTGGGACGCCCTCTGGACCGACCTCGTCGCGCTCATGCGCGAGGGCGTCCGCGCCAACCGCATCGACACCGTCCGCCCCGAGCACACCCCCGAGGCAATGGGCCGTCCACCCCGCGTGGACGACCACGGCGGCGAGGTCTACGTCTACCGCCGTGCCACCCTGCCCTGCCACGTCTGCGGCACCGAGATCCGCACCGCCGGCCTCGCCGCCCGCAACCTCTTCTGGTGCCCCACCTGCCAGAAGAGCGGGGGCTGACTCAGAACCCGTGCGGCAGCCACGGTGCCACCGCCGACCCGAACCCCACGGAGGCCTCCGCCAGCGCCCCCCGCCGCAGCTCCCGCACCCGCCCGGCCGCGGCCAGCGCGGTCAGCGGCACGCCGCCGAGGTACGCCGCCCCCAACTCCCGTACCGAGAGCGACACCTCGGCCGCGTCCGGCGTACGCTCGCAGGACGCCCCCTTCGCGTCCCCGCTCAGCCGCCACCGTCCGGAGTTCCAGGGGCAGAAGTCGTCCGTCACCTCGAACACCACGTCCACCGGCGTCTGGTAGGTCCGCGCCGCGAGCGCCGCCCCCACATCCACGAGCCGGACGTACAACGCGTCCCGCAGCCGCGGCCGGCACCGCCGGATGTCGGACACCAGGTACTGCCAGGCGTCGTCGACCGGCCGCATCCGCAGGCGCAGCGTCGACGTCAGGTCGATCCCGTGCAGGAACCGCCACAGCGCCGCCCCGCTCTCCGGGTCCAGCGCGTCCAGGTCGCTCAGCACCACCGTGCCCTCGGCCCCACCGTGGTCCCAGCGGGGCTCGATGCGGTAGCGCGCGTACCCGGTGACCTCTCCGTTCCGTTCGGCGACCACGCACTGCAGCGGCGACGCACCGCCCCGCTTGCTCTCCGGGTCCAGGATCCTCAGCCGCTCCCAGCCGGCCGGCCGCTCCAGCATCCCCGGCCGGGTCGGCACCAGCCGCGCGTACACCGCCTCGCAGGCGTCCAGCACAGCGGCGGGGGCCGCGTACCGCAGCCGTACGCTGTCGGTGCCGTCCGGGACCGACAGTCCGGCGCGATGGGTGTCGATCTCGGCCTGCAACTGGAAGGTCGCCGCCCCGTATCCGAAGCGGCCGTAGATCGCGGGCTCGGAGGCGGTCAGCACCGCCAGCGGCTCGCCCCAGGAGCGTACGTCGTCCAGCTGCCGCCGCATCATCGACGTCAGCACACCGCGCCGCCGGTGCGTGGCGGCCACGCTCACCATCGTGACCCCGGCCGCGGGCACCAGCGCGCCGCCGGGCACGGTCATCCGGAAGCCGAACGCCCCCGCCGTCCCCACACACGTGTCCCCGTCCCACACGCCCAGGGAACGGTCGAACTCGGTGACGGACCGCCACGCCTGCCGCTCCTCCGCCGACTCCGGCACTCCGCCGAAGGCACGGATCAAGGTGTCGTACCAGGGATCCCACTCGTCCTGCCGCAGCACTCTCGGCCCGGTCACCAGGTCACTCGCCATACGGCATGCGTATCAGGACGAGAGAGGGCGAGCGAGCGAATTTTTCCGGGACGGCAGCGCGAGCGGCCCCGGTGAAGTTCACTGTGGAACCGGGTCTCGGACGGGGGACAAGTGGGACCTCCCGTGCCAAGCGGCAGGTTCGATGGATAGGGTCCCGAACTGATGGCAGCAGGACGAGAGCGGCGCACGGCGGCTGAGACGTTCACGGCCCGGTGGAAGATGCAGTGGCACCGGGTCCGCGTCGGCATGCGCAGATCCGCCGTCGACTACTTCCGCGGGGACGGCCCCGAGTGGATCGCGTTCGGCGGTCTGCTGCTGACCATCCCGCTGATCACGGTGCTGACCATCGCCAACCCGGTCTGGTTCTCACCGGTCGCGCTGGTGCTGCCCATCGTCGCCGGCGGCCTGCTGCTGCGCCCGGCGAGCCTGCTCGGCCTGTACGCCATCGCGGCCACGGCACTGATCGTGGAGTCGGTGCGGCTCGGCCCGTACACCGAGGGCCCGTCCCGGGTGACTCCGGGCGTGGTGCTGGTGGTCGCCGCCTGCGGTGTGTTCGGGCTGCTGCTCGCCCAGTTCCGCAGCCGGGTCGGCGTGCCCTGGCGGCGCGGCGGCACCATGCTGTTCGACCTGCGCGAACGCATCCGCGCGCAGAGCACGCTGCCGCCGCTGCCGGACGGCTGGCACCACGAGATGGCCCTGCGCCCGGCCGGAGGCCAGTCCTTCTCCGGCGACTTCGTGGTCGCCGCCCGTACGAACGGCGGCCGCACCCTGGAGGTCGTCCTCACGGACGTCTCGGGCAAAGGCATGGACGCGGGGTCACGGGCGCTGCTGCTGTCGGGCGCGTTCGGCGGTCTGCTCGGCAGCCTGCCCCCGCACGCCTTTCTGCCCGCCGCCAACGGCTATCTCCTGCGCCAGGACTGGGAGGAGGGCTTCGCGACCTCCATCCACCTGGTGCTGGACCTGGATTCCGGCGACTACGAGCTGTACTCCGCCGGCCACCCGCCGGGCCTGCAACTCAGCGCGGGCAGCGGCCGCTGGGAGCAGAAGGCCGCCGAGGGCCCGCTCCTCGGTGTCTACGACGGCGCCCAGTTCGACCCGGTCAAAGGCTCCCTGAGGACCGGTGACGTCCTGATGCTGTTCACCGACGGCCTGGTGGAGACCGCCGACCGCGACATCACCGAAGGCATCGACCGCCTCACCGGTGAGGCCGACCGCTATGTCGCCGGCGGTTTCCGCGGCGCCGCCTGGCACCTGATCGAGGCAGTGGCCAAGGACGTCAACGACGACCGCGCCCTCCTTCTCATCTGCCGCGAGGGGCCGACAGGCCAGACGTCACGCTGAGTCCCCGCCGACTTGTGAGGACTTGTGATGGTGCTGTGCACGTCCGGACCCCGGATTGCCGGAGTGTCAGACAGGTTGGTAGAGATGGACGGGTCCATTCCGTGACCTGATGTACGGTCACGTGCCACAAGCACTCACGGGGGAGGCGAGTTCGGCGTGAAGTTCGACATGGGCGCGCAGACGCTGTCGACGTTGATGCGCGAGTCGCGGGGGTCGAGTGACGACCTGGGGGCGTTGATCCGGCAGTTGGTGCGGGCGGCGGAGCCGTTGGAGGGGAAGTTCAACGGTGCGGGCCGGCAGATGTTCGATCAGTTCAAGGCGCGGGCTGATGCGATCACGGCGGATCTGAACGCCTCGCTGTCGGCGATTCTGGGTGGTCAGGCGGGGATGGAGTCGGCGTTTTCCTCGGGTGACCAGGAGCAGGGGGAGAACGCGCGGCGTCAGATGGGCGCGGCGAACTTCGACGCGGCACGGTTCCGCTGAGCGGTGCTGTCGCTGAAGGGCGCGGCCCTGTGGGGGCGTACGGCCCGTTGCGGGGCGTGGCCCTGGTGACCCTGGTGACCCTGTTGAGCGGCGCGGCCTGGTGATGCGGTGGAGCCCGGTGCTGTCGGGGGGATGTTCCGCCCGGCGGGTGTGGGCCCGGAAGCCCGGGATCGAGCTGGTCGCGTGACGGCGTGTTGGTCTGTTCAGTGACGCCGGCGTTTTCGGCGCCTTCGGTGTTCTCGGTGTTTTCGGTGTTCTCGGGGAGTGGTGTGTGATGGCGGCTTCGGCGGATCGTCGGTCGTATGACACGGGTGCGTCGGCGGATGCGCAGGCGAGTCTGCAGGCGGTGGTGGCCCGGCTGGAGGAAGTGATCGGGCAGCGGGACCGTCAGGTGAAGGCGGCGATGGCGGATTTCGTGGCCGACGGGGTGGCTGATGAGTACCACGGCAAGGAGCAGCGGTGGAACCGTGCCTCGCAGGAGGTGCGGAACATCATCCAGCTGGTGAAGTCGACGCTGGAGATGAACGACGCGACGGCGCAGACGACGCTGGCGCGGGCGAAGGCGGCGGTGGACGGCATCGGCTGAGCGGCCGTCGGCGGACGGCTTGGCCGGGTCCGGCCGGTACCGCTGCCGGCCGGGTCTGGAACCGGTGCAAGGGCTGACACCGGTGTTTTCCGGTGTTGGTGTTGGTTGTGTTGGTGCTGGTTGTGGGTGTGCTGACGGGGGTGTGGTGACGGGGTGTCCGGCTGGGATCTGCGGCCGCAGGGCATTTCGCAGGTGTTGAAGTCGACGGGGGAGTCGGCGTCGAAGCTGGAGAAGTACGCCAAGGCGTATGGGGAGCATCTGACGTCGGCGGCGTCGAGTGCGGGGACGATCTCCGCCGAAGGCGGCTCGGACGGGCAGGTGCAGGGCGGTCTGGTGGCGCTGGCGTTGTCGCAGTACGCCGAGCGGGCGGCGAAGGATCTGCAGTTCATCGCGGCGCGGGCGGGCAAGTCGCTGCGGGGCGCGGTGGAGGCGACCAAGGCCTATCTGGAAGGCGATGAGCAGATGGCGGCCCAGGCGCAGCGCAAGGCGCTGGCCGCGCCGAAGGTGGATCTGCCGGGAGTGGGCAAGGCGTGATCAAACCGGAGCAGATTCCGCAGTTCACCGGTGATCTGGACCAGCTGGAGCGGGACTGCGCGGCGCTGCGCAAGGACGCCGGGCAGGTGCGGGAGACCGGCCGGGCGGTGCACACCAAGTTCCAGGGGCTTTCCGCCTACTACCGGGCGCCGGAGGCGGAGCAGCTGTTTGCCA
>NZ_BAAAHG010000094.1:0-9433 GCF_039525155.1 Streptomyces thermoalcalitolerans
CCCAGCAGGCCCAGCCGACAGCCCCGCCGCAGGCCCGGCCCACGGCCCCGCCCCAGGCTCCGGCACAGGCCCAGCCGGCAGCCCCGCCGCAGGCCCCGGGTCAGGCGTACGCGGCCGTCCGGCCCTCGCAGCAGGCGGAGTCGCAGCCGCCGTCCGGCGGCTCCCCCGCGCCGCCGTCCCGCGGTGTGCGGCTCGCCCGGCCGGCGGAGCCCGACGAGTACCGGCTGCAGGCGCCGGACCCGCGGGTGGCCATGGACGCCGCCGCCCCGGACGAGGGCGCCACGATGTGCGTGGCGTGCCGGGCCGGCCGGGTCGACGACGACGGCTACTGCGAGAACTGCGGCCACGCCCAGCCGCGTGAACGCGACCACATGGAGCAGGAGTCGGGCCCGGTCGCCGCGGTCAGCGACCGGGGCCTGCGCCACCACCGCAACGAGGACGCCTTCGCCCTCGGCCGCACCGCGCTGCCCGACGGCTCGCCCGCGGCCGTGGCGATCGTCTGCGACGGCGTGTCCTCCGCGACCCGCCCCGACGACGCCTCACTGGCCGCCTCGCGGGCGGCGAGCGAGTCCCTGCTGGCCTCCCTCCCCCGCGGCACGCATCCCCAGCAGGCCATGCACGAGGCGATCGTGGCCGCCGCGAAGGCGGTCGAGTCGCTCGCCGAGGAACCCGCGACGATCCGCGAGCAGGCCCCGCACCAGAACGCGCCGGCCTGCACGATCGTCGGTGCGCTGGTCACCTCCACCCTGCTGGTCGTCGGCTGGGTCGGCGACAGCCGCGCCTACTGGGTGCCGGCGGACCGCACCGCGCCCCCGGCCCGGCTCACCGAGGACGACTCGTGGGCCGCCCAGATGGTCGCCGCGGGCCTGATGACCGAGGCGGAGGCGTACGCCGACGAGCGCGCCCACGCGATCACCGGCTGGCTCGGCGCGGACTCCTACGAACTCGAGCCGCACACCGCCTCCTTCAAGCCGGACCGGCCGGGTGTGGTCGTGGTGTGCACGGACGGGCTGTGGAACTACGCCGAGACGGCCGAGGAGATGGCCGCGACCGTCCCCCACGACGCCGCCGTACGGCCGCTGCACAGCGCCCGGGTGCTGGTCGGCCACGCCCTGGACGGCGGGGGCCACGACAACGTAACAGTGGCCGTCCTGCCGTTCCCCGCACCGCCGCAAGGGGCAGGATCGCTCTGAGGGGCATGGGCCGGGGTGTACCGGGGCGTGCCGTGACACATGACGCACGCCCGCGCGGCAAAGCCCCGGCCCAAGCCCTCACGACGGGGAAGCTCCGGGAGGCCGGAGGGGACCGGCCGTTCACAGTCGTCGTCCCCGCACGGGGGCTCCAAGGGGGGTTTGGAAGGCATGGCCAATTTCTCGAAGTCCAACGTGCCGCGGTTCTCGGTGGACGTGTACCAGAACGAGTACCTGCCCGAGGGCGGCCGGGAGGTCGACGCGATCGTCACGGTCACCGCGACCGGCGGCGGCACGATCGGCAGCGCGGTGACGGCGCCGCACCTCTACACGCCCGGCCGGGGGCCGTCCGCGGCGGTGGCGCTCATGGTCGACTGCTCGGGTTCGATGGACTATCCGCCGACCAAGATGCGCCACGCCCGGGACGCCACGGCCGCCGCGATCGACACCCTGCGCGACGGCGTGCACTTCGCGGTGATCGGCGGCACGCATGTGGCCAGGGAGGTCTATCCCGGCGGCGGCCGGCTCGCGGTCGCCGACGCCACCACCCGCGAGCAGGCCAAGCGCGCGCTGCGCGGACTGAGCGCGGGCGGCGGCACGGCCATCGGCACCTGGCTGCGGCTGGCCGCCCGGCTGCTGTCCTCGGCCGAGGTCGAGATCCGGCACGGCATCCTGCTCACCGACGGCCGCAACGAGCACGAGTCGCCCCAGGACCTCAAGCGGGCGCTGGACGAGTGCGCGGGGCGTTTCACCTGTGACGCGCGCGGCGTGGGCACCGACTGGGAAGTGAAGGAAGTCACAGGGATCGCCTCCGCGCTGCTCGGCACCGCCGACATCGTCGCCGACCCGGCCGGCCTGACCGCCGACTTCACGCGGATGATGGAGACGGTGATGGGCAAGGAGGTCGCGGACGTCGCCCTGCGGGTGTGGACCCCGGCCGGCGCGACCGTCAAGTTCCTCAAGCAAGTCGCCCCCAATGTGGAGGATCTGACCGCCCGCCGCACCGAGACGGGCCCCCGCACCGGGGACTACCCCACCGGGTCCTGGGGGGACGAGTCCCGCGACTACCACCTCTGCGTGGAGGTGCCCGCGGCCCGTATCGGCCAGGAGATGCTCGCCGCCCGGGTCTCCCTGGTGATCCCCGAGCCCGCGGGCGTCTCCCGTCCGGGCGGGGCCGGGAGCGGGGGAGGCACGGTGCGCCCCCTCGGCGCGCAGGGGCTCGTACGGGCCATATGGACCGACGACGTGGCCGCCTCCACCGCGATCAACCCGCAGGTGGCCCACTACACCGGGCAGGCCGAACTGGCACAGGCCATCCAACAAGGGCTGGAGCTTCGCAAAGCAGGCGATATCGATGGAGCAACGGCCAAACTGGGCCGGGCTGTTCAGCTCGCCGACGCCCTGGGGAACAGGGATACTGCGAAACTGCTTGCGAAGGTGGTGGACGTGGTCGACGCAACGACAGGTACTGTGCGTCTGAAAGCGAAGGTCGAGGAGGCCGACGAGATGACTCTCGAGACACGGTCCACCAAGACTGTTCGTGTAAAGAAGTAAAGAAGCAGAAAAACGCAGAGAAACAAGGACGCGGCGCAGCACCGCCGCCACAGACAGCGAAAGACAACGAGCCTGGCCCCTCGGGGTTGGAGAAATCCGGTCGAGACGGCCGAGAAGGAGAGGGGGAAGCGCCGACATGCCGACCTGCCCGAACGGACACCAGTCGGGTTCCGACGACTGGTGCGAGGTGTGCGGTCACCGCATGACCAGTGCTGCCGTGCCTCCGCCTCCCCCGCCGCCTCCGGTCGGGGGTTACGGCTTCCCGCCCGCGCCGGGGCCGGGCGGCCCCGGCGGTCCGGGCGGTCCTGGTCACCCGGGTGCGCCCGGTGCGCATCCGCATCTGTCCACCGGGCCAAACCCCGAGCCGGAGCTCTGCCCGCAGTGCCGTACGCCTCGTGAGGGCGCCGCGCCGTTCTGCGAGGAGTGCCGGTGGAACTTCCTGACGAACACGGCGACCTCGTACACCCCGCCCGCACCGCGCCCGTCGGCGCCCGGTCCCGGTCCGGACGCCCCTCGCTTCCCGCAGCCGCCCGGCCCGCCCTTCGGCGACCCCTACGAGTACCAGGGCTCCCGGCCCTCCCAGGTGAACCGTCCGGCCGAGCCGATCCCGCCGGGTCCGCCCTTCGGCGGCGAGCCCCAGGGCCGTGCCGGTGGGCCTGGAGGCCCGGGCGGTCCCGGCGGTCCCGGCGGTCCCGGCGGCCCCGGCGGCCCGCAGGCGTTCCAGCAGGCCGGTCCGCCTGCCCCGCCCGGATTCCCGCAGGAGACGGGCCGGCCCCGGCCGGGCGGTCCGTCCTTCGGCGGTGACGACGACTGGATGATCCCCCCGCCGTCGGGTCCCGGCGGCCCGGGCGGTCCCGGTGGCCCCGGCGGCCCGGGTGGACCGGGTGCGGGTCAGGGCGGCGGGTACGGCTACCCGCAGCCCGGCGCCACCCAGGCCCCGCACGGCCAGGGCTTCCCGCAGCAGCCGCAACAGCAGCAGCAACCGCAGCAGGGCGGGACCTGGACGGCGACGATCGCTCCGGACCGCGAGTACTTCATGGCGATGATGCAGCGCTCCGGCCCCGAGGCCGCGGGCCTGAGCCTGCCCGCGTACTCGCCGGAGCAGAAGCGCACGCTCACCGGCAAGCAGGTCACCATCGGCCGCCGCCGGCACTCCACCGGCGACACCCCCGACATCGACCTGTCGGTGCCGCCGGAGGACCCGGGCGTCTCCCACCAGCACGCGGTGCTGGTCCAGCAGCCCGACGGCAGCTGGGCGGTCGTCGACCAGAACTCGACCAACGGCACCACGGTCAACGGTTCCGACGAGCCCATCCAGCCCTTCGTCCCGGTCCCCCTCCGGGACGGCGACCGGGTCCACGTGGGCGCCTGGACGACGATCACGATCAGGCGCAGCTAGAAGATCAGGCGCAGCCGGAACACGGCCCACCGGTGCCGGGGAGGGCGGCCGCACGGCCCCTCCCCGGCACACCGGTTCCGGTCCTGGGCCTTCCGTCCTCGGTCCCCGCGTCTGAGAGCATGGACCCGTGAATGAGATTCGGCGCGGCACGCTTCAGGAGCAGACCTTCTACGAGCAGGTCGGCGGGGAGGAGACCTTCCGCCGGCTCGTCCACCGTTTCTACCAGGGGGTTGCCGAGGACCCCGAGTTGCGGGCCATGTACCCCGAGGAGGACCTGGGTCCGGCCGAGGAACGGCTGCGGCTGTTCCTGATGCAGTACTGGGGCGGCCCGACGACGTACAGCGAGCGGCGCGGGCACCCGCGGCTGCGGATGCGGCACGCACCGTTCCGGATCGACCGGGCGGCGCACGACGCCTGGCTGCGGCACATGCGGGTCGCGGTCGACGAGCTCGGCCTGTCGCCGGAGCACGAGCAGACGCTGTGGAACTACCTGACGTACGCGGCGGCGTCGATGGTGAACACGCCGGGCTGACCCGCCCCTTCACCGGCCCCCTCACCATCCCTTTCACCGGCCTCCCCGCCGGTTCCCTCCCCTGAGTCCCGCATTCCGGTCGTTCTGTGCCGGTTTCCGGTCACGATCCGGTCAAGCTCGGTCCACCGGCGCTTACCCGAACCGCCTGCACTCTGCAAGCATCTCCCGGACGTCTGGACAACTACGGGGGAGCCGGGTGGCGGGATTCACGGGGTTCGTCCTGCTGCGTGCGCGGGCGCACCGGCTGCTGCTGGCCGCCGCGCTGCTCACGGTCCTGCTGACCACGGCGGTACTGGCGACGCTCACCGCGTACTCCGGCGCCATCGGTGACGCGGCCCTGCGCCACTCCCTGCGGGACCCGCGCCACGCGGCCGACACCACCCTGGTCGTCCGGGCCGAGGTGCCGCCCTCCGGGCACACGGCCGTCGACGCCGCCGTGCGCGAGCAGGCCCGCGCGGCCTTCGGCGGTCTGCCGGTCACCGTGCGCTCCCTGGTGCGGTCCGGCACCTACGGCCTGCCCCGCTCCCCGCACTCCCCGGCGCGTCCCCCCAAGGCTCCCGGCTCCGCCCGGGCAGAGGACGCCTCCGCCGACGACCCGGACCTGACGTATGTCGCGGCCCTGGACCCCACGCAGGTCCGGCTCGTCACCGGCCGTCCGCCCCGCAGGACCGCGGCGGGCGACGAGCTCGAGGTCGCGCTGCCCGCGATCGCCGCGCAGCGCCTCGGTCTGAAGCCCGGCGCCCGGCTCACCCTCACCGACCGGCTCGGGGGACCGGAGGTCCGGGTGCGGATCACCGGGCTGTACCGGCCGGCGGACGCCCGGGCACCGTACTGGCGGCTGGACGACCTGGGCGGCCGCGGGGTGCGCAAGGTCGGCTTCACGATGTACGGACCGCTGCTGGCCGCCCCCGGTGTCGTCGGCGGCGGGAGGGTGAGCACGGGGAAGAGCGCCTGGCAGGCGTCCGCGGACTTCTCGACGCTGACGACCGACCGGATGGACGCGCTGCGCCACACGGTCCGCGCGAGCGCCGCGGCCCTGCGCAAGGCCACCGGGACCGGCGGTGCACCGGAGGTCACGACCTCGCTGCCCGAGGTCCTGGACCGGATCGACCGCTCCCTGCTCGTCGCCCGCTCGACCCTGCTGATCGCCGCGCTCCAGCTGGTGCTGCTCGCGGGCTGTGCCCTGCTGCTGGTGGCCCGGCTGCTGAGCAGCGAACGTGCCGGGGAGACCGCCCTGCTGCGGGCGCGCGGCGGCTCCCGGATCCGGCTCGCGGGCCTCGCCGCCACGGAGGCGCTGCTGCTCGCCGTGCCCGCCGTGGTGTGCGCGCCGCTGCTGGCCGGGCCCCTGACCGGACTGCTGGCCGGGCAGGGTGCCCTGGCCCGGATCGGGCTGCGCCCGGACGTCTCGGCGACCGGGCGGGCCGAGGTGTGGCTGGTCGCGGTGGCCGTGGCGCTGGGCTGCGCCCTGGCGGTGACCCTGCCCGCGCTGACCTCCTCGTCGAGGGCCGGCCGGCGGGCCCGGGCCCTGCCCGCGCCGCTGCGGGCGGGCGCGGACCTCGGACTGCTGGCGGTGGCCGCCGTGGCGTACTGGCAGCTGAACCGGCAGTCCTCGGGCGCGGTCGCCCACGACCGGACGGGCGCCCTCGGCATCGACCCGCTGCTGGTCACCGCCCCCGCGCTCGCGCTGCTCGCCGGGACGGTGCTGACCCTGCGGCTGCTGCCGCCGCTGGCCCGGCTGGCCGAGCGCCGCGCCGCCAGGGGCCGCGGGCTGTCGACGGCACTGGCGGGCTGGCAGTTCAGCCGCCGCCCGGCGCGCGGGACCGGTCCGGTGCTGCTGCTCGTCCTCGCCCTCGCCCTGGGCATGCTGGCGATCGGCCAGGGTGCCTCCTGGGGCCGTTCGCAGGACGACCAGGCCGACTTCCGGGCGGGCGCGCCGGTGCGTCTGCAGGCCGCCGGGGAGGGGAAGCTCGGCAGCACCGAGCGGTACGCGGCCGTCCCGCACGTCCGTGCCGCCGCCCCCGCCGTCCGCACCACGCTGCCGCTCGCCGGCGAGCGCACCGCGACCGTCCTCGCGCTGGACACCGCGCGCGCGGCGGACTGGGTGCTGATGCGGCCCGACCTGGCGTCCGAGCCGGTACGTCCGCTGCTTGCGGGGCTCGCGGCCCGGGGCGCGACCGCGGGGGTGAAGGTACCCGCGGGCACGGTCCGGCTGCGGCTGACGGCGGCCCTGCACAGCTTTGGGACGGGGACGCCGGTGACCGCGGCGGCCACCCTGGAGGACCGCTCCGGAGTCCCGTACCGGATGCCGCTCGGCACCCTGCCCGCCGACGGCCGCCCCCGCTCCCTGGACCTGGCCCTCCCCGCCGGCGCGGGACCCCTGGTCCTCACCGCCCTCGACCTGGGCGTGGACCAGCCCGTCGGCCGTTCGGAACGGCACCGCCTCACCCTCTTCGCGGTCACCGCCGCGGACGGCGACGGAACGGTACGGCACCTGCCGCTGCCGGCGTCCTGGAAGGCAACCTCGTCCAGCATCGGCGCCTCGTCCTCCCCCGACGGCGCCACCGCCCCGGCCAAGCCGGCCGTGACGTCCTCCCGCCCGCTCACCGTCACCTACGGCACCGGCCATGTGCCGTCGGACCGGCCCTGGGAGCAGGGCTCGGTCTCCGTGCGGATCCAGGCCGCGCAGCCCGCGCAGCCGGAGGTCGCGGCCGTGGCGACCGACCGCTTCCTGACCTCCGTGGGCGCGCGTGAGGGACAGCGGGTGGAGGTGACGTTCGGCGGCCAGAACCTCCCGGTCCGCATCGTCCGCTCGGTGCGGGGACTGCCCACCACGGGGCCCGAGCAGGACGGTTCCACGGACACGGCGCACGACGGCGGCGGTCTGCTGATGGACCTGCGGGCGGTGAACCGGCTGCTCCAGTCCCGCTACGGCGACCGTGTCGCGCCCACCGAGTGGTGGCTGGGCACCGACGCCCGCCGCACGGCGGACGTGGCCGGGGCCCTGCGTGCCCTGCCGGACGTCGACCCGGCACAGGTGATCGTCCGGGACGAGATCGCCGACCGGCTGCGCGACGACCCGTTCGGCGCCGGACCCGCGGCCGCGTTCACCGCGGCGGCCGTGGTCGCGGCGGCACTGGCCGCGGTCGGCTTCGCGGTGAGCGCCGTCGGGTCGCTCAGGGAGCGGGACGCCGAGTTCGCCGTCCTGCGCGCCCTGGGCGCCCCGCGCCGCCGGCTGGCCCGGACGCTCGCCGTCGAACAGGGCGTGCTGGTGGCCCTGGCGCTGGCGGTCGGTACGGTCCTGGGCACCCTGCTGACCCGGGCCGTGATCCCGCTGATCATGCTGACCGGACAGGCCACGAAACCCGTGCCGGACGTCCTGGTCCATCTGCCGCCCGCCCAGGTGGCCGCCCTGCTGGCGGCCGTCGCCGCCGGGCCGCTCGCCGTCACGGCGGTATTGGCGCTGCGCCGGGCCGACCCGGCGGTGTCCCTTCGAGACCGCGGAGGTGAGTGAGGTGCGCTCCGTCGCTCCCGCCTGGGTCCGCATACGGCTGCGCACCGCGCCGGGTGCCGCGGCGGCCCTCGCCCTGCTGGTCGCGCTGACCGCGTGCCTGGCCGCCGCGTTCCCGCGCGCACTCGACCGGTACGAGGACGACGGGCTGGTCCGGGCCGTGGAGCAGGCGGGCCCGCAACGCACCGGCCTGCTGCTGTCCGCCCCGCCGCCCGGCCTCCAGTTTCCGCAGCGGGAGCGGGAACAGGCGCTGCGTCCGCGGACCATGGGCCGCCAGTACGCCGATGTCCTCGGTGCCGTCCGGCGGCCGCTCGCCGCCGACCCCGGGCAGTCGGCGTACGGGGTGATGACCCGCGAGAGCATCGCCGTGCCCGACCCCTGGCTCGCGCGGCCCAGCCGGCGGCTGCCCCCGCAGGTGCACCTCGTCGCGCGGAGCGGACTGGCCGAGCACTCCTCGGTGCGCGCGGGCCGGCTGCCGCGGGCGAGCGGCGAGGTCACGGCGAGGACCGCCGAGGTGGAGGCCGCCGTCACCGCGGAGACGGCGGAGAAGATGCACATCGAGGTCGGTTCGGTCGTCCATGTGCCCGCCGTGTCCCGTCCCCCGCTCGCCGTCCGTGTCACCGGCATCCTGACCCCGCGCGAGCCCGACGGCGCGTACTGGGCGGCACAGCCCCTGATCCGCACCCCGGACCTGATACGGATCCGCAGACCCGACGACCCCGATCCGCCGAAGTACTGGGTCGGCTCCCTGCTGCTTGCGCCCGAGGCGGCTCCCGCGCTGCTGGGCACCGCCGGGTACACCATGCGCTACTGGCACCTGGCCCCCGACCCGGGCGCCCTGCGCGCCCACGAGCTCGACGGCCTGGAGTCCGCGGTCGCCTCCCTGGAGTCCGGGCCGGACCTGGGGCGGATCCGCGAGGCCACCGACCCGAACACGCAGACGAGCACCGACCTCGACGACGTGCTCCTCTCCTACGGCCTCCTGCGGTCGGGCATCGCCCCGCTGGTCGCGGTCGCCGCCGCCGGCGGTGCGACGGTCGCCGCGGTCGTCCTGCTGATGGCCGGGGGCCTGGCCGCCGACCGCCGCCGCGCCGAGTTCGCCCTGCTGCGCGCCCGCGGTGCCTCCCTGCGGGGCCTGACCGGTCGGCTGTTCGCGGAGACAGCGGTGGTCGCCGTCCCCGCCGGGGCGCGCGGCCAGGGTGCCGCCCTGCTCGCCGTCCCCCGGGGCCGCCTCCTTCCCCCGGTCGTCG
>NZ_BAAAHG010000095.1:0-9334 GCF_039525155.1 Streptomyces thermoalcalitolerans
CCTGCGCGCCGCCCGCATCCACGCCCTGCCCGCCCTGTACGCCGCGGCCCGCCAGGGTCTGCCGACGCTGGCCGATGTCGGCTACACCGGCGCCGGCAAGGGCATCCACACCCCCTTCCGCCCGCACCCCGACATCGCCTCCCCACTCGCGCCGGACACCCGCACCCACAACCGGCTCCTGCGCGGCATCCGAGCCCTGGGCGAGCGGGCTGCCGCCGAACTCAAACAGCGCTGGCGTGCCCTGCAGCACGTCACGCTCAGCCCCAGCCGCATCGGAGCCATCGCCCAGGCCGCCCTTGTCCTCAACAACGCATGGAACGAAAGGCGTTGAGAAAACCTCAGTCTACCGCAATGGATCGTTGTCCCGCCGTTCCGTCCAGTAGTCGAGCGGAACGGGAAGGTCGTTGTACGTGAGGACTTCGCATCGGTCAGTCCTGCCTATCACGCCATACTCAAGTCCCTCCGATGCATCCGGAGGGAGTTCGGTGACGCGGTTTCCGTCACGCTGCACCTTCCCCTCTTGGGCATGGATGATCCCAACGACAGGTCGACCGCGGAATCAGCCGGGCGTGCCATTTCCAAGTTCTTGACCGAGCACGGCATGTCATAGCGGAAACGATCCCGTTTTTACCGCGTGGCGCAATGCAGGCTCGACTGCCTGTTCGGCAAGGACGTCAAACCGGACTCGTGCAACTCGCCGAGAATTGGAAGTGAAGGTGCGAACACATGTATGGAGAGTTCTTCACCCCCGACGACGAAGAGGTGTGCGACACCATCGGTGAATGGCCGGATTCGGATGAAAACGGGACACGGATTCTTACCTTTCAAGACACTTCCGGACAGTCGCTGATGCTTTCCTATCATGCATTGGAGAGGTCGGTGAGAGTTCGCTGGATGAATGATCAGGGAGTTGAGCTGGTGGATGTTTTCCGGGAGGGCGCTACACGCCTGGCCTTCACTCCCGGTAAATCGACCAAGAGCATTTCTATTGAGTTTCACATGGGCGAGTGTGCGGGAGTCATGGACATTCAGGTAGCCCCGCAGCTGGCGATCCAGGATCGCCTCCTGTTTCAGTAGAACAAGCGCGCGTCATCTTTCTCTTTCTCTCGGCTCTCGCCGATCCGAAGCAGGCCGCGGTTCTCCGCAGGAGGCGGGCAACACTGCGCGCGCAGACCCTTGCCCCTCACAACCCCGTGAGCCTGCTGGAGCGGACCGGAAGAGAACCAAGAGAACCATGAGCAACCTTCACCTGACCTGGTTCAAGTCCCATTACAGCCAGTCACAGCAGCACGAGCGGCCTTCCACGAAAGCAACTGAAAGGACTGAAGGTGACGACGGAGCAGGGGAAACCCAAGTGGCGGGACGTCCTGGAGCGTTGTGGTCTCCAAGTGCTGGAGAACGGCGTACAGGCCGCTCCTCCACTGCAGTCCGCCATCTACGCCTTCAGCGGGCTTGAGGTCGAGCCGGTGGCCACTGTCCCCATCTCGTCCCCGGGCGCCATGGGTGAATTGGACGAGAAGTGGCACTTCCACGCCTCGAGGGTCTCGCTCTATGACGACAACGGCGAGTTCCTCATCCTTCCGCCCGTGTCGGGAAGCAGCGAGACCGGCTGGGTGAGGGTCAGGGACACCGTCGGCAGGAACCTGCCCTCACGCATCGCTGAGGTGACGGGCTCTCCCGAGTTCCTCGCCGTTTCGGCCGACGGCCGCCGCCTGTGCGCAGCCTCGGATGAGGAGTACGACTACTGGGTGGTGCTGCACGAGTTCTCCTGAGCCCCCGAGCAAGATGCCCTGCGCCTCGTCCAGCATCACCACGGACAGCGGATCGACACCGCCCGCCTACCGGGGGCCGGCGTCGGTGAGCGCCGCGAGGACGTCCCGCGCCTCGGCCTGAGTCGCCGAGATGAAGTACCGCAGCCGCCGCTTGTCCCGCCCGATGGCGGCCTGCCAGATCCGCAGCGGGCTGGTCTCCAGCTTCTGCGGATCGGCCTCCGGAGACAACGCCGCCCAGTCCGAACGGCCGCAGACACGGCAGTAGACGGCGGGCAGCCAGGACTGGGCCGGCCGCGGCACGCTGTCCGAATCGGGCGCCTCGGGCCGCCGCGAGTCCACCAGCGGCTATTCGTCGCCGCTGGACGGGGCTGCGGAGGCGGACGCCGCGGCAAGCGCGGAGCGCCGCGCCACGGACCGTTCGTCCTCGTACCAGCGGAACTCCGGCCGGCTGCTCACCCCGCTGAGCGCCCGTCCCACCGGCCGCACCCACAGGTGCGCCTCGATGGGCAGCAGCGGGCGCGGCCGACGCTCGTCGGACTCCGAATCCCGGGCGGACGACAGCAGCGTCACGAACCGTGCCAGGGCCTCCAGCGTGAGCTGCGGGTTTTCCCGCGCGGTGCGCGCCCACGCGTACCCGAAGCGGGCCATGCGTCGCGCAGCCCCACTCGTCGAGCGGCTCGCCGTTCAGCAGCGCGAGCACACCGTGGGTGAAGTCGTGCTCCTTCAGCAGCCGCCCGACCTGGAAGACGTCCGGACCGCGCCGCCCCAGGAGCCGCTCGGCGAGCCCGTCCAGGTCGAGCCGGTCCGGGGCGGCCTCCACGCCCGGCCCGCCCGAAACCTCGATGACCTCCTTGGGACCGGGGCTCAGGCAGCTCGTAGTCGATGTCGCCGACGAACTCGTCGGCGCTCAGCCGCTCCTCACCGATCACCGCGTCCGGACCGAACGGCACGCCGAACACCTGCTCGGCGACGGTGAGGATGCCGCCGACGTCGCTCCCGTCCTCGCCAGGGTCGCCGAGGTCGCCACTGGACAGATCGAACCGAGCGGACGGTCCGGCTTCGAGGCGCCCACGGCCGCTGCCAGCCGCCGCAGCAGCATCGCCACGTCGGTTCCCTGCACGCCGTCGTAGATGTGGAACTCGTCCAGCACCACATACGCCAGGTCCGCCCCCTCCCACAGTGGGCGGTCCTCGCCCCGCTGCGGCAGGTCCAGCATCTTGTAGTTGGTGATCAGCAGGTCCGGCGACGACTGGCGCATCTCCTTGCGCCGCGTCATCACCCGCCGGAAGTCCGCGTTCGGGCTGTCATTGATGCAGAGACCGGCCGTCACCTGCGCCAGCTCGGGCTGCGCCAGGTAGTCGCCGATACGCCTCGCTTGGTCGGTGGCCAGCGCGTTCATCGGGTACAGCAGCATGGCCTTCACGCCGGACCGGCCCCGTGCCTTCTGCCGTCGGCAGTGGTCGAGCACGGGGAACAGGAACGACTCGGTCTTGCCCGACCCGGTGCCCGTCGTCACCAGCGTCGGCTCGGCCGCGCCCTTGTACGTGCTCAGCCGCTCCCACGCCTTCGTCTGGTGCCGCCACGGCGTGAACGACGGCCGCCACTCCAGCACCGACTGTCATCCGTCGTCGGCGAGGTGGAACGGCGTCCTGATCCGCAGGTACGGCCCCCGGAAGATCCCCGTCTCCGGGTCCTCCATTGGTACCCACCTGGTCGCATCATGCAGGACTACCTGGACCGGCAGGTCAGGCGGATGGACGCGATCGTCGACCGCATCGAGGCGGGGTGGCGGGGCCGGCGGCGACGGCGTACCGCAAGTTCCACCGGGCGGCGGCAGCGGACGCCGTGCGCATCCGTGAAGTGCTCCGGCACCTCGAGCAGGTTGTGCGCTTGAGCCGGGACGGCTTCACGGAACGGGAGCTGGATGTGGTGGCCCGGTTGCGGAGCATTCCGGTGGACATCGACAGCGAGGTCGACAAGCTGTCGACACCGAACCCGGAGACGACCGGGCCCATTCGTCCGCGCAGCAGTCTCGATTCCTTCTGACGACCCTTCTGACGACTTCTCCGAGGCTGCCTGCCGCAGCCACGACGACATCTGGGAAACGGGGAACCATGCCGACCGGGAGCACGGACGACGGCCGCATAACCGTCTCCTTCACCACTCTCAGCGAACTCGCCGCCGAACTGGAGGACATCCTCAAGAAGCTCAACGACAAGCTGGACAACCTCTACGACCGGGTCGTACCGGTCGTGCTGTCCTGGGAGGGGGAGGCCCGCGAGATCTTCGTCGAGAAGCTCGACGAGTGGGATCGTTCGGCTCAGGATCTCCAGGCGGCCCAGAAGTGGCTGCACGAGTGCGCGATCACGAGCCGGATCAACTACGCGACGGCACACCAGGCCGTGCTGCGTGGCTGGGGGGCCGGCTGATGGGGACGCCACCGCCGGGCCAGAACGGCACCATTGACGTCAAGCCGGCCGACCTCTACCGCGTCTCCGGCGGTGTGGCGAGTCAGCAGACGGTGATGGACAGGGGCGCCAGGACCCTGCTCGACGCTCTGCACAAGTATCCGGACGCCGGCGGTTACGGCACCTCGCCCCAGGCGTTCGCAGCGTCGTACGTCAAGGTGGGCAATCGTTTCCTCGAAGTATGGGCCAAGAGTGTCGTCAGCATTGGGGGTGCGGCGGTCGGCTTCACCTCGACGGCCAACACCTACGCGAAGACGGACGCGGCCAACGATCCCACAGGGAGGACGAAGCCGGTCATCCAGCCGTTGCCGAAGGTCATCGAGAAGCCGCCCGCCTACGGCTCCGTGCCGAATCTGAAGTGGGGCGACGACGACGGCGGCGACGACTTCATCCGCAGGCTCCTCGAGCAGGTGCCCGAGCCGGTCCGGGAGGTGCTGCGACCGGTGGTGAAGCACGTCTTCCGGATGGGCAAGGTCGCCGAGGTCTATCCGTTTCCACAGCAGCACTACCTGAACTCGCTGTCCAAGGCGTGGATGGCGACGACCGCCACGCTCTCCTCGGTGGAGAACGGGCTGACCGGGAACGTCAGCAGCATCACTCAGCAGACCCACAGCGAGTGGTACGACGCGATGCGCCAGTTCTGCAGTTCGCTGTGGGGCACGACGGCGTGGGGCACGACACGCGAGAACTATGAGTGGAAGCACGACAGCTCCTCCTCGCAGACCGCCACTCACCCCGTGCTGACCGTGCTGTTCGACACGGCCCGGAAGGTCAGCGATCTTCTCTACGACTTCGCCGAGGCGGCCGTCTATCTCAATCGCGAGGTGTGGGACGTCTACGTCGAGGCCGTGCGTGAAGCGGTCCCCCAGGTGGAGATCGACATCAAGGGCGGCATCGGCACGGACGACGTCAAGAGCCTGGTCAAAGGCGTGGTCAAAGGGGTCACCAAGACCGCGAGCCAGCTGGGCCAGGGCATCGTCCTGAACATGGACACCGCCAAGCTCAACGCGATCGTCACCGAGTACAACCGACGGGTCGACGCCCTCGTCCCGCAGCTCGACGCGCTCATGGGTCCGTTGGACGAGGCGTACTTGAGCGCTCCGACGTTCGAGGCCCAGGAGGCGCGGGCGGAGGGCTTCGGCATGAGAGCCCTGGAGGAGTTCAAGGACTCGCAGGTCTGGCTGAGGATCGACTCGAACGGCAAGTACGATCTCAACCTCGCCGCCAACGAGTACCTAGAGGACGGTCACACCCTGGACAAGCACGTCGGCAAGACGGACGAGCAGCTGGCACAGCGCCTGCGCGACCAACAGAGCAAACCGAACCCGACCCCGCACTGGCCGTACGGCAGGCCGTACCCCGTTGCCTCGTCCGCTTTCCCGAACTACCAGCGGGCAGAGGAACTGACCGAGTACAACCTCAACCAGAACAAGGCCGCCATCGAAGCGTGGATCAAAGGCCCGCCGCCACCGGGGAACGGCAAGGTCGAGAAGTTCCGCTCGGTCGCGCCGAACGGCGAAATAAGCGGCCGTAGCGTATTCAGGCAGCCGGTGGACCCGAACGACCCGCTGTCCGGGTACAAACAGGGCGGCATGAAAGCCAAGGCGTACGACGTCACCGGCATCGAAACGCGGATCCGGTACGACAGCAGCCGCAACCCGCCGTTCACGGTCCTGACGTCGATGCCCTGCAAGCTCTAGCCCCGTCGAGAAAGGCCCATGTCTACATGTCCGTCGACCAGACGTCCTGGGACGCCGCGGTACGCCACCTGTACGGGGACGCGTTCGCGTACATCGCCACCGGTCCGCGCCGCCACGAAGACTGGACGTTCGACGTCCTCGCGCTGATGGCCCGGGCCGTGCCGGACCCCAGAGGATGGGCCCGCATCGACAATGGGGAGGCTCCCGAGTGGGTGGAGAGCCCCATGTGGCCCTTCGCCGAAGTCTCCCCGGAATATGTCGCGCCCCGCCTCAAGAAGATCGACCGGGACAGTGCCGAAAACCTGCTCCTGGCCATCACTGGGGGAGACTGCACCCTGGCCAATCTTCAGGACTTCACCGAGTCCCCGGACGAACTGCGGGCGATGGCGCGCACGATTCTCGCGCGATACGGGGATGAGGCCACGTATCACACCAACGTCAGCAAGAGAGGCAGCGCGCCCGGCACACTCGATTTCACACTGGAGACCCTGGGGTACAGTCCGATGAGTGTCTTCACGGAGGACTGCGGCCTCGTCGTCGTCTCGGACACAGAGGTCGGCATGTTCTGGAACTTCAACGACCTGTAAAGCGGCCGTCGGCCCGATACGAACGCAGCTCCTGACGAGTTCATTCGAGAGGATGCCCCCCGTGCTGACCCGTTCCGCTTCCTATCCCGACCGGGAGACCGCCCACTGGGCCACCCAGCAGGTGGTGACCGCCAACGAGCAGGTCATCCATCGCTGGCTCGCCCAGGGCACCCGGGCCCGCCTCACCATCGAGGCCGCCTGGCCATCCCGTGAGGAGCCCGTGGGCCGGGTCCAGCTGGAGGGTGACCTGCTGGCGGGGCGGGGGCCCGTCGACGTCCGCGCGGCGCGCGTGGTGCTGCGCCGTGAGCCGTCGAGTCCGCACGGTTTCGTCGTCCACACGACCATCCCGTTCTACCTGTAGGGGGCGCTCGCACATGTCCATGGAGCCCCTCGAACACGACCGCCGGTACGGCGAGCTGGACCAGGTGATGCGCGCCTACCTGGGGCAGCCGGCCGATGACACCCCGGAGCGGCGCAGCCGCGCGCTGGACGCGTACCTCCGTCACACCTGGCACACCCGCCCCTGGGCCATCGCGGAGGCGGAGCGCCAGCTGCGCGAGTACAGCCGCAACCCGCCGGGCCGTCTCCGGCAGCGGCTGGGCGAGTTCTATGCGATCCCGGACATCGGGAAGCCCCAGTCCGAGATCGGCGACTGGCTGACGGTGCTGGCCGACCACCTCAAGAGGAGCATCGAGGAAGGTGACGTCCCGGAGCCGTCGTGCCCGCAGACCCACTGGGAGTGGCACGCGCGCTTCCCGGAAACCGCGCAGCTGCTCGGCGGCTGGTTCTCGCAGGACGTCGTCGACGAGTTCCCCGACCACGACGCCGCCATTGCCGACTACGCCGCCACCACCCACCCCCAACTGGTCGCACGCCTCGTGGGTGAACTCCACGAGCTGCTCGCCCTTCCCCTGGACGAGGGGGACTACGCCCTGGCAGCCGCCGAACTCGGCATGGAGGTCGGCCCGCCCGAGCCGTTCTCCTACGGCGCCTGGTTCCAGTCACTGGCGACGACGCTGTCCGACACCTGATCCGGCCTTTTCGGCTGCGACGGCTCACTCGACCCGCCGCTCGTCGTTCCGACGCCGGTGCCGGAGCAGTCGTCACAGCCACAGCGGCCCCATGCCCAGACACCAGGAGGAGTCATCAGTTCCAAAATTGGTACCCGGCATCGATGACGTGGCGGGACGTCGATCCGGCCACGCATCCCTTCGACCCCGACCAGGCACTCGACGTGGTACGTGAGGTGGTGTCCTCGCCGGACCCCGAGTCGGGGCGGCCACGAGGACTGCGGTCGGACAATTCGGTTGCCCGGGGCCTTGCCGAGTACTACGGCTCGTGGGCCTTCGGCTGGTACACCGCCATGGACGAGCACCCCGGCTCAGGGGCGATCATCACAGATCTGCCGGTGCGTGGTCTCGTCAACGGCGACCTGGAGCAGCAGGCGCGGCGGTACACCAGCGCCCTGCTCCAATGGCGCGCTTGGCTTGAGGAACTCGCCTCGGTCTTCGCGTAGTTCGCCCCCGAACCGGACAAGGACGACGAGGAGACACGGCGGCTGCGTGAACGCGCCGTCGCGCCGCTCGTGACACTCGTCGTGGAACGCACCGGGGCCGGCGAGACATGGAGCGCTGCCTGTACGGAGGCGCTCGCCTGGTACCTCGAGTCGACAGGGATGTCCCCCATGGAGGCGGAGGACCTGGCCGATGAGGTCGTGGACTCCGAGTTCAAAAGCTGGGTCGCCCCGGACGCGGAGGTGATCGGCCGTGCCGGGCAGGCCATCGGAGAGCATGGTGCGTGACGACCTCCGGAGCTGGCTCCGGGCGCGCTCGCAGATCGCGTGGCACAAGGCCTCGGAGGAACTGGTCGGTCCGATCCGGGGCACTCGCGACGCCTTCGACGCGGTCGCGGGCGCGTGCGACAGGCACGGCGACACGACGCGTGGGGACCGCATGCGGGCAGCCTGGCGGCTGGCTCGGAGGGACGCAGCGGCCGGCCGCTCGGCTTCGGTCTCCTCGCCGAATGGCAGAAGCTGGTCCTCGGCCGTCCGGACGTGGCGTTCCGCACCCTTCCGGCCTTTGCCAAAGGGGGACGTGAACGGTACGGCGTGTGTGAGGAGACGCCCGAGCAGTTCGAGGAGTGCCTGTCCCAGGCCACCGCGACCGTCACGGACGTCCCCCTTCCCGCCCGGGCCGCACGTGCCTATCTGGATGTGTGCTTCTTCCACCCGTTCGACGACGGCAACGGCCGGGCAGCCCTGCTCACGATGGGGTTCGTCCTGGCACGCGAAAAAGTGTTCCTGGACGAGGTCGGTCCCCTACGCGTGCCGAGGTATGCCGATGATCCGGTCGGTGCGCTGTCACTGGCCCGCTTGATCCACATCCTCGCCAGTGCGGCGGCACGGCGAGGTGAGGTACTCGCGTCCTCGAGGTGCCCTGGCTGTTCCGTCGCCGCCCGGCTCATGGGGCCGCGGGCGGAGTACGGGCCGCCGGTACTGAGTGACCAGTCCGGTCGCGAAGGCCCAGGAGACGACCGGTGACGCATGGCAGGCCGAGCACCGGCGGAGTTCATGGAACAACCGGTGCGTGAGCTGAACGTGTACGCACGTGCCCGGTGGCCTCCCAGGACCGGTGGTCAGGTCCAGCCCGGGTCGGTGGACGCGATGCGGGTGACCGGTCCGGACGCGCGGCGGGACGCGGGTGCCGGCGAAGCCCGTGGTCGAAGGCGTCCGCCCGTCGGCTGTCCTTCCCGGGCCCGCCGCCGGGCGCGGTCGTGCGGGGGGCGCGGCCCGGCGGCGGTCGTGGGTG
>NZ_BAAAHG010000096.1:0-9327 GCF_039525155.1 Streptomyces thermoalcalitolerans
GCCACTGGAGGTGACACTGGAGGTGAAGGGGTTGTTGCCCGGCCGCGGGCCGGCCGGACGGGCGGCCGGACGCGGGGGCTGGGCACCGGGACGCGGGGCGGCCTGGCCCTGCCCCTGGCCGGGACGGGCGCCGAAGCCCGGCGACGGAGCGGTGAACTCCGGCGTGGTGGGCGCCGTCGGGGTCGGACGCGGCCCCGGCTTGGGACCCGGCACCGGACGCGGGCCGGGGGTCGGCGTGGGCGCCGACGGGGCTGCGGGCTGCTGGGCCGCGGCAGGCCTGGGCGCGGCGGGACGCGCGCCGGGCTTCGGCGCGGCCGGACGCTCGCCCCCTGCCTTGGCGGCCTGGGACGTCCCCCCGGCCTGCGCCGCGGGCTTGGGCGCGGCGGGCTTGGGGGCGGCCTTCTTCGGGGCGGCCGGCTTCGCGGCGGACTTGCCGTTGCCGTTGCCCTGCTGGAAGGCGTCAGTCAGTTTGCGTACTACGGGCGCCTCGATCGTGGAGGACGCCGAACGGACGAATTCACCGAGTTCCTGGAGCTTGGCCATGACGACCTTGCTCTCTACGCCGAACTCCTTGGCGAGTTCGTAGACCCGGACCTTAGCCACATCGCTCCTTTGAGGTCCGGGGTGCAGCCGGACCGTCGCTAGTTGGGCGTACTCATCGCGTACTCATCGAGTGCTCATCGCAATCTCGACCTGCTTTCGACTCGCGAGGTACCTGACCGCACGGGGTTCCGTACGGCGCGTCTTTCCCTTGCCGTGTTGCCTCAGCAACCTTGTGCCTGCTCGACGTATCGGCGCAACGCCTTTACGTCGAGCGGTCCCGGGACGCGCAGCGCCCGCGGAAACGCCCGGCGGCGTACCGCCTGGTCGAGGCAGACCGGGGCGGGGTGTACATAGGCACCCCGGCCGGGCAGCGTACCGCGTGGATCGGGGACACACTCGCCCTCGACCGCCACGGTGCGCAACAGTTCGATCTTGGCCGCTCGCTCCCGGCAGCCCACACAGGTGCGTTCGGGGCATGCTCGGGCACGCGTCCGGCCAGACACTGTTCAGTCTACCTCCCCGTATCGCTCCCACCCCTTCGGGGCAAAGATCGAACGGATGTCGTTGTGTGGTAACGGATCTAGGAGTTGGGTCTATTCCCACTCCCGGGTGAACCACCCGAACGGGTGAGTTCCCCGGAGGTACCGGGTTCCCGGGAGTGCCTGCTCGGGCTGCTCGGGCTACTCGGACCGCTCGGACTCCTGCTCGGTGTCCGGGCGGATGTCGATGCGCCAGCCGGTGAGCCGGGCCGCCAGCCGGGCGTTCTGGCCCTCCTTGCCGATCGCCAGGGACAGCTGGTAGTCGGGCACGGTGACCCGGGCCGACCGGGTCGCCAGGTCCACCACCTCCACCTTGGAGACACGGGCCGGCGACAGGGCGTTGGCCACCATCTCGGCCGGGTCGTCCGACCAGTCGACGATGTCGATCTTCTCGCCGTTCAGCTCCCCCATGACGTTGCGCACCCGGCCGCCCATGGGGCCGATGCAGGCGCCCTTGGCGTTCAGACCCGCCCGGTTGGACCGTACGGCGATCTTCGTACGGTGACCGGCCTCACGGGCGATCGCCGCGATCTCGACCGAGCCGTCGGCGATCTCCGGCACCTCCAGGGCGAAGAGCTTCTTCACCAGGTTCGGGTGCGTGCGGGAGAGGGTCACCGAGGGGCCGCGGACGCCCTTGGCGACCCGGACGACGTAGGACCGCAGCCGCATGCCGTGCGGGTAGCTCTCGCCCGGGACCTGCTCCTGCGCCGGCAGGATGGCCTCCAGCTTGCCGATGTCCACGAGGACGTTCTTCGGGTCGCGGCCCTGCTGGACCACACCGGTGACGATGTCGCCCTCGCGGCCGGCGTACTCGCCGAGCGTCGCGTCGTCCTCGGCGTCGCGCAGCCGCTGCAGGATGACCTGCTTGGCGGTGGTGGCGGCGATACGGCCGAAACCGGACGGGGTGTCGTCGAACTCGCGGGGCTCCTGACCCTCCTCGAGGTCCTCGGGGTCCTCCTTCGCCCACACGGTCACATGCCCGGTCTCCCGGTCGAGCTCCACGCGCGCCTGGCGGCGGCTTCCCTCGGTGCGGTGATAGGCGATGAGAAGGGCCGACTCGATCGCCTCGACCAGCACGTCGAAGGAGATCTCCTTCTCCCGTACCAGGTTCCGCAGGGCACTCATGTCGATGTCCACGGCTACGCCCCCTCTTCCTTCCGGTCCTTGCGGTTGAACTCGACCTGCACGCGCGCCTTGACGATGTCGGGGAAGTCGAGCCTGCGGGTCGTGGCCTTGCGGCCCTTCACTCCGGGCACTTCGAGGTCGAGGCCTTCGTCGTCGACCCTGAGAATCCTGGCGACCAGCTCGCCGCCCTCGGCCAGCTGGAACTTCACCAGCCGGCCCGTGGCGCGCACGTAGTGCCGGTGTTCCCTGAGGAGGCGCTCCGCGCCCGGGGTTCCGACCTCGAGGGTGTATGCGCCCTCGCCCATCGCGTCGCTCTCGTCGAGCTTCGCCGAGAGCGCACGGCTCACATCGGCGATCCTGTCCAGGTCGGCCCCGGTGTCGGAGTCGACGACGACGCGCAGCACACGCTTGCGTCCGACGGAGTCCACGGCGATCTCCTCGAGATCCAGACCCCGGGAGGTGACAAGCGGCTCCAGCAGTTCTCGCAGCCTCTCGTTCTGGGTGGTGCTCATCCGGGTGACTCCTCGGCCGCGTCTGCTGTTGTGGGATGGTCGCGTGTCTGGCTCAAAGAGTATCGGTTCCCGGGGGCTGATGCCGTCCACCTGGGGATGTGGTGCCGCTGAGTGGTGCCCGCGGGGAGCGCGGGTACCGTGATCACGGGCGAGTCGCCCCGCCGCTCTTGTTCCGCAACGCACCCGAGGACGTCTGCCGTGCCGTTCCCCCTGTCTCCGCGCGCCCCAGGAGCTGCCCCCGGAGTTGTCCGAGGTCTCCTCCCCGCGCGGGCCCCGGTGGGCCCGCGCAGAAGGAGCCTGCTCGCCTCGGCCGCGGGGGCCGCCCTGCTCGTGGGCTGCTCCACCGGCTCCGCCGGCCCGGGTTCCTCCGATTCCGGCGGCTCGTCGGCCGCCGGGCGGATACGCGCGCGTGCGGCACAGGACAGCCAGGAGCTGGTGCGGCAGTACGACGCCGTGATCGCCGCGCACCCGGCGCTGGCGGAGCGGCTGCGGCCGCTGCGGGCACAGGTCGCGGCCCACGCGGAGGCCTTCGGCGGCGCGGTGGAGCCCTCGCCCGGGGCCTCGCCGGCCACCCCGGGGCCCGAGGGCTCGGGGGCTCCGGCGGGTGCCGGGGCCCCGCCGTCCCCCGCCGTCCCGGCGGACGGGAAACAGGCCCTGGCCCTGCTGGCCGCCGCGGAACGGTCCCTGTCCGACCGGCGCACGGCGGCCCTGCTCCGGGCCCCCGGTGAACTGGCGCGCCTGCTGGCCTCGGTGGCGGCGGCCGGGGCGGCCCACGTGTATCTGCTGACGGAGGACGGCACATGAGCCGGACGGACGAGGGGCAGCTGGAGGCCCTGCAGGCGGCGCTCGCCGCGGAGCACGCGGCCGTGTACGGGTACGGCGTCGTCGGGGGACGGCTCCGGGACAGCCGGCGCAAGGAGGCCCTGGAGGCGTACGTCGCCCACCGGGCACGGCGGGACGCGCTGACGCGCGCGATACGGGATCTGGGCGAGCAGCCGGTGGCCGCGGCGGCGGCCTATGCGCTGCCGTTCCCGGTGCCGGACTCCGCGACGGCGGTACGGTTCGCCGCCGAGCTGGAGGAACGGGTGGCCGGGGTGTACTCCGACCTGGTCCGGGCGAGCACGGGCGAGCGGCGGCGGGAGGCCGCGGTGGCGCTGCGCGAGGCGGCGGTCCGGGCGGTGCGCTGGCGCGGGGAGAGCGTAGCCTTCCCTGGTCTCGCCGAACGGGCCGGTACGGCCGCGAAGGTCCCGGGGGGCACGGCGACGCCCTCGGCGTGACGCGCACGGGCAACGGCACCGGACGGCACAGGCGACACGGACAGGCAGGCAGGAAGGAACGGCTCGCGCATGGCTTTCGAACCGCCGCAGCGTCTGGTGCGGGCGCTCGGGGAGACGGCACCGGACGGGGACACCTGGCTGGCCGAGCTGCCCGAACTGCTACGGCGGGCCGTGGCGGCGCGCGGGCTGACCGTCGAGCGGGTGCAGCTGCCCGGCGGGCGCAGCAGCCTGGTCGTGCTGGTGCGGACGGCGGACGGGACCCCGGCCGTGCTCAAGCTGGCCCCGCCCCGGGCCCGCCCGGAGAACGAGCGGGCCGCGCTCGCGCACTGGGGCGGCCGGGGCGCCGTACGGCTTCTGGACGACGGTCCGGGCGAGGGGGCGCTCCTGCTGGAGCGGCTGCACCCGGATGTGTCGGTGCGGTCGCTGCCGGAGGCGAAGGCGCTGCTGGAGTCGGCGGAAACGCTGCGCCGGCTGTGGGTGGAGCCGCCCGCGGGGCACTCCTTCGAGACGGTGGCCGAGCGCACCGGCCGGCAGGCCGAGGCGATGCGGGCGGGCGCGGAGCGCGACACGGAGGTGGCGCCGCTGGTCGCGGCGGCGCTCAGGGCCCGTGAGGAGCTGCTGGCGGCGCCGCCCGAGCAGGTGCTGCTGCACGGCACGTTCCGGCAGAGCAAGGTGCTCGCCGGCACCCGGATGCCGTGGCTGGCCGTGGGCCCCGACCCGGTCGTCGGCGAGACCGCCTTCGATCTGGCGCGGCTGGTCCGCGACCGTGTCGAGGACCTGATCGCCGCCCCGTCCGGGGCCGCCGTCACCCGCCGTCGGCTCAAGCGTCTGGCGGAGTCCCTGGAGGTCGACCAGGAACGCCTGCGCGGCTGGACCCTCTTCCGTGCCGTCGAGTCCGGCGTACGCGCCCGCCGCGTGGGCCGCTCGAAGGACGCGGAGCTGCTGCTGGAGTTCGCCGCGTGGCTCTGATCCGAGCGGCCCGGTGAGGCGACGCGCGGGTGCGTGGACGGGCCGGCGGCGGCCTCGTGAGCCCCGCCGCCCGGAGAGAGCCCGCGGAGCGTGCCGCCCGCCAGGAGCGCCCGCTGGGGGTGTCCTGCGGCCCTCGCCGGGCGGCGAGGGCCGCCCGGCGTGTTCCCGGCCGTGGGGCGGTGTTCCGGTGACGGCCGGGGTGACGCTTCCCGTCGTGCGCCTCTCGTCGTATGCCGCCGTATGTCGTCGTACGGCTCAGGCCGAGAGACGGGCGACGGCCTCCTCGACGGGGAGTTCCTCGCGTTCGCCGGTCCGGCGGTCCTTCAGCTCGACGATGCCCTCGCCCGCACGGCGGCCGACGATCAGGATCTGGGGAACGCCGATGAGCTCGGCGTCGGTGAACTTCACGCCCGGGGAGACGCCGGCCCGGTCGTCGACCAGGACACGGACACCGGCCTCGGCGAGCTTCCGGGAGACCTCGAGGGCCGTCTCGATCTGCAGGTTCTTGCCGGCGGCGACCACGTGGACGTCGGCCGGGGCGACCTCCTTGGGCCAGATCAGCCCCTTGTCGTCGGCGTGCTGCTCGGCGAGGGCCGCGACGGCACGGGAGACGCCGATGCCGTAGGAGCCCATGGTGACGCGGACCGGCTTGCCGTTCTGGCCGAGGACGTCGAGCTTGAGGGCGTCGGTGTACTTGCGGCCGAGCTGGAAGATGTGGCCGATCTCGATGGCGCGGTCCAGCTTCAGTCCGGTGCCGCACTTCGGGCAGGGGTCGCCCTCCTCCACGACGACCACGTCCACGTACTCGTCGACCTCGAAGTCACGGCCGGCGACCACGTTCTTCGCGTGCGTGTGCTCCTTGTTGGCACCGGTGATCCAGGCCGTGCCCGGGGCCACGCGCGGGTCGGCGATGTACTTCACCTTGTCCAGGCCCTGCGGGCCGACGTAGCCGCGGACCAGGTCCGGACGGTCCGCGAAGTCCTCGGCGGTGACCAGCTCGACGACGGCCGGGGCGAAATGCGCCTCGACCTTGTCCATGTCGACCTCGCGGTCGCCGGGCACACCGACGGCGATGATCTCGCCGTCCACCTTGACCAGGAGGTTCTTCAGCGTGGCGGAGGCCGGGACGCCGAGCGAGGCGGCCAGGGTCTCGATGGTCGGGGTGTCCGGGGTCGGGATCTCCTCGGCCGCGGGCACGCCGGAGCCGTCCACCGGCTCGACCGGGTAGCCGATCGCCTCGGTGTTGGCGGCGAAGCCGCAGTTCGGGCAGTTGGCGAAGGTGTCCTCGCCGGCGGCGGCCGGGGCCAGGAACTCCTCGGACTTGGAGCCGCCCATGGCGCCCGCGGTCGCCGCGCAGATGCGGTAGTCCAGGCCCAGGCGGTCGAAGATCCGCTGGTAGGCCCGGCGGTGCAGGTCGTAGGACTCGGCGAGACCCTCGTCGGCGAGGTCGAAGGAGTAGGAGTCCTTCATGATGAACTCGCGGCTGCGCAGGATGCCCGCGCGGGGCCGGGCCTCGTCCCGGAACTTGGTCTGGATCTGGTACAGGATGACCGGCAGGTCCTTGTAGGAGGACGCCTGGTCCTTCACCAGCAGGGTGAAGATCTCCTCGTGGGTCGGCCCGAGGAGGTAGTCACCGCCCTTGCGGTCCTTCAGCCGGAACAGCTCGACGCCGTACTCGTCCCAGCGGCCGGTCGCCTCGTACGGCTCGCGCGGCAGCAGCGCGGGCAGCAGCACCTCCTGCGCGCCGATCGCGTCCATCTCCTCGCGGACGATCCGCTCCACGTTGGCGAGGACCTTCTTGCCCAGCGGCAGCCAGGTCCAGATGCCGGCGGCGGTACGGCGCACATAGCCCGCGCGCACCAGCAGCTTGTGACTGAGGACCTCGGCGTCCGCCGGGTCGTCGCGCAGCGTCTTGGCCATCAACTGGGACATGCGCTGGACCGGTGCGTTCGCCATGGTTCTCGTATCTCCTGCCGATGGGGCCCCGCTCGAACGAGGACCAGAGCGGGGGACGGTGATGGCTAGGAGGTTAGCCGGGCGGACTGTCCCGGTGGAAATCGGTTAGCGCCTGTTTCCGTGTGCGCGCCCGCGGCGGCGCAGCGGCAGCGGGGCGCCCATCACGGCGTACGGCATCGGTGCGCTGGGGAAGAGGACCTGCCGGGCCAGGTCCTCGTACCCCAGGGAGCGGTACAGGCCGCGGGCCGGGCTGTCGGTGTCGATGGCGGAGAGGATAGAGCGGGGCTCGGTGGCGCTGTCGGTGATGGTGGTGATCAGGGCGCGCCCGATGCCGCGGTTCTGGTGGCGCGGATGGACGTGCAGCTCGGTGATCACGAAGGAGTTGTCGAGCCAGTCGTCGTGGCCGCGTGCGCGCAGATAGGGCTCGACGACGGTGGACCACCAGTGGGTGCGGTCGTTGGGCATGCCGTAGACGAAGCCGACGAGCCGGCCGTCGGGGGTGGTGGCACCGAGCGCGCGGGCACCGGTGCAGGTCATGTGCCGCAGCACGATCTGCCGGCGCACGGCGACCTCGTCGGCGCCGAGCCCGAAGGCGACGGCCTGCACGGCGAGCGCCTCGTCGATGCGGGCGGACAGGTCGAGCGGGCCGATCACGACGTCCTCGGAACGGCGGTGTCCGTGACCGGGAAAGTGGACCATGCCCGGAGACTACAGGGCGTGCACCGGCCTCAGAACCGTGTCTTGAGGCAGACACGGGGCAGGGCGGTGCGGCACGGCGGGGCGGGCTCGGAACAGCACGCTCGGTGCGCTCAGAACAGCACGCTCATGAACGCGCCGACCTCCCGGAAGCCCACCCGCCGGTAGGTCCGTCTGGCCGGGGTGTTGAAGTCGTTGACGTACAGACTGACCACCGGGGCCACATCGGCCAGCGCGTACCGCAGCACCGCCGCCATGCCGGGTGCCGCAAGGCCCTGCCCCCGGTACTCGGGGGCCACCCACACCCCTTGGATCTGGCAGGCCTTGGAGGTCGCCGCGCCGATCTCCGCCTTGAACATCACCTTGCCGTGCTCGTCGAAGCGGGCGAAGGAGCGGCCGGAGCCGACGAGCTCGGCGACCCGGGCCTGGTAGATCAGACCGCCGTCCCCGGCGAGCGGGGAGACGCCGACCTCCTCGGTGAACATCGCCACGCAGGCCGGCAGGATCGTTTCCATCTCGTCCTTGCGGACACGGCGGACGTAGGGGTCGGGGCGTATGTCGTCCGGCATGCGGTCGGTGACCATGAGCGGCTGGTGGGCGCGGACCTCGCGGGCCGGTCCCCAGGAGGGCTCCAGGAGCCGCCACAGCTGGGCGGTGGGCTCGGCCGGTCCGACGATGGAGGAGCAGCGGCGGCCGGTGCGGCGCGCACGGTCCGCGAAGGCGCGTACGGCCTGGGGGGTGGCGCAGACCAGGACGAGGTTGGCGCCCGCGTAGCACAGGGACGTGAGCTTGCCGTCCTCGTACCAGCCCCACATCTCGCCGCCCAGCCGCCACGGGTCCAGGCCGGCGGCCTGGACCCGTGAGGTCACGAAGGCGTTCACGACCGGCTCGCGGTCGAGGACCGCGAGCGCGGCGTCCAGGTCGCTCGGCTGGAGCACCCGTGAGGTGGTCTGGGTCAACACGTGCGGGGCCTCGGGCTGGGAGTTTCGCTGATCCTCCGCACTGTACCTGCCGTTTCCGGGCGACGTCGTCCCTCGGGAGAGGGGTCGGGGAAACCTCGAGGGAACAGAGAGGGAACAGCTCGGGAAACAGGGGGACGGGAGGACGGGGGGCGGGTCGGTCCGGACCCGGGGAACGGCCGTCCGGACGGGGGACGGCGAGGGCCGGAGGCGTCCGGCCGGCCGGTGCCCGGTCGGGTCCGGTCGGGTCCGGTCGCCAGGGGCGGGTCGGCCGTCCCGATGCCGTTGAGGGCCCTGGAGACCGCCGGGACGGGGCCCGGAGGTCATCGGGACGGAGGCACCGGCGGCGGCGCGCCCCATCGGGGTTGGTGATCCTCTTCGAGCGCGGGGTTCTGCGGGGTTCTCGTCATGGCCGCCGGAGCCCTCCCACCGGGGCCCTCCCCTTCCGGCTCACCGGTCTTCTGCCGGGGCGCTTCCCGGAAGGCTTCCAGGCTTCCGGGAAGCGGACGGCGGGGTCGGGGAGGGCCGGGAGGGACCGCGCGGGGCGGGGGGTGCGCCGCGGCCGGTGCGCGGAGTAAGCGGACGGAGCCGGGCTTCAGCCCGCGACGGAGACCGAGGGCTCCCCGGAGGCCACTCCGTCGTCCTTCATCTGCTGGGCGAGTTTCATGGCCTCCTCGATCAGGGTCTCCACGATCTTCGACTCCGGAACGGTCTTGATCACCTCTCCCCTGACGAAGATCTGCCCCTTGCC
>NZ_BAAAHG010000097.1:0-8628 GCF_039525155.1 Streptomyces thermoalcalitolerans
GGAAAACGGCCCCGACACCTTCAAAGGCATCGACATCATGCGCACCGTCCGCAGCTTCGACCCCTGCCTGCCCTGCGGCGTGCACATGTACACCGGCAACGGCACCACCCTGACCACCCTCACCCACACCCCCACCTACGGAACCACCCATGGGTGACACCGGACCGGACTGCTGTGCCGGGCGGCTGACCGACCTGGAGGTCGAGGCGCGGCTCGCCCGGCTGGACGAGCTGCTGGCGGGTCTGGAGACCGCGCCGGGACCAACCGTGCAGTCGGCCCTCGAGGCGGTGCGGCTGCTGACCGAGGTGTACGGCGAGGCCCTGGGCCGTGTGCTGGACCGGGCGGACGAGGAGCTGGCCCGGTGGCTGGCCGAGGACGAGCTGGTGGGGCATCTGCTGGTGCTGCACCGGATCCATCCCGAACCGGTGGAGCACCGGGCCGCCCGCGCGGTCGAACGGCTGCGGCCGGCCGTGCGGAAGAGCGGCGGTGACGTCGAGTGGGTCGGCGTCGAGGAGAAGGTGGCCCGGGTGCGGGTGACCGCGGGCGGGTGCGGTTTCGGGTGCGGCGGCGGTACGGCCGATCTCACCGACGCGGTGCGCGCGGCCGTGCTCGCCGCCGCACCCGAACTCACGGCGGTGGAGACGGTGACGGACACGTCCGCGAAGCGGCCGGCCCCCGCGTTCGTACCGCTGGAGACACTGACGCGGCGAGGCGGGGCGCGGGCGCGGGAGGCGCGGTGACGGCGGACGGGGCACTGGCCCGGATCATCCGCGCGGCCGGCCGGACGGGGCCGGCCGCGGGCGAGACGTGCGAGCTGTGCGCCGCGCCGGTGCCCGAGGAGCACCGTCACCTTCACGACAGCGCCGAGGACGGGGTGCGGTGCGTCTGCGGCCCCTGCGCGGTGCTCTTCACCGACAGCGGGGCGGGCGGCGGGCGCTTCCGGCTCGTCCCCCGGCGCCGGGTGCGGCTTCCCCGGATCGACACGGCGGTGCTGGGGGTGCCGGTCGGTCTGGTGTTCTTCGTGCCGCGCGCCGACGGCACGGTCACCGCGCAGGGTCCGAGCCCGGCGGGGGCCATGCGGTGGGAGGTGGACGCGGCGGCCTGGCGGCGGCTGGCCGACCAATTCCCGCAGCTCGCCTCGATGGAGCCGGAGGTGGAGGCCCTGCTGGTCAATACCGTCCAGGAGTTCGACCAGCACTGGATCGTGCCCGTCGACGACTGCTTCCGGATGGTCGCGGCGATCCGCCGCGAGTGGCGGGGCCTGTCCGGCGGGGGCCGGGTGTGGCCCGTCGTCCAGGAGTTCTTCGCGGGGCTCACCGAACGGAGCTGATGCGGCCATGCACGAGTTGTCGATCGCGACCGCGATCGTGGAGCGGGTCGACGAGATCGCCCGCGCCGAGGGGACGGAGAGCGTCTCGGCGGTGACGGTGCGGGTGGGCGAGCTGTCCGGTGTCGTGCCCGACGCCCTGAGCTTCGCCTTCGAGGTGGCCCGGGAGGGCACCGCGCTGGCCGGGGCCCGGCTCGTGGTCGAGCAGGTGACCGCGTACGCGTACTGCGTGCCGTGCGACCAGGAGTTCCCGGTGGGCATGCCCCCGTTCTTCTGGTGCCCGCACTGCGACCGGCCGTCGCAGGATCTGCGCCGGGGGCGGGAGCTGGAGATCACCCGGATCGAGCCCGGTCCGGTTCCGGCCTGAGCCGGACGCCCCGGGCCGAAAAGACCCCGTGTCCCCGCCGGTGCCCTGGGCACCGGCGGGGACGTCCTTCGGCTTTTGTCGTTCTGCCGGCAGATGTCCGTCAGCAGATGCGCGGCAGTTGCTCGCCGAGCGGCAGGTCGACGACCCGGGTGCCGCCGAGGCCCGTCTCGACCACGACCGTCCCGGGGTGGTCGGCGACGCACTCGCCGATCAGTGCGGCGCCGCTGCCCTGCGGGTGGGCGCGCATCGCCTCCAGGACGGCCTCGGCCTGCTCGGGGGGCACGAAGGCGACGAGCCGGCCCTCGTTGGCGACGTACAGCGGGTCCAGGCCCAGGAATCCGCAGGCGTTCGCGACCGCCTCCGGGACGGGGATGGCCCGCTCCCGCAGCCGGACGCCGGTGCCGGAGGCGCGGGCGATCTCGTTGAGGGAGGCGGCGAGCCCGCCCCGGGTGGGGTCGCGCAGCACATGGATGTCCGGGGTGACCGCCAGCATGGCCGCCACCAGGTCGGCCAGCGGAGCGGTGTCGCTGGCGATCTCGACGCCGAACTCCAGGCCCTCCCGCACGCTCATCACGGCCACGCCGTGCAGGCCGATCGGTCCGCTGACGATGACGGCGTCGCCCGGCCGGGCCCGCTGCGGACGGATGTCCACGCCCTCGGGGATCAGGCCGATGCCGGCGGTGGTGACGTACACGCCGTCGCCGTGCCCGGCCTCCACCACCTTGGTGTCGCCGGTGGCCACGGTGACGCCCGCGGCCTTCGCCGCCGCGCCCATGGCGCGGGCGACCCGGTCGACCACGGTCAGCTCCACGCCCTCCTCCAGGACGAAGGCCGCGGAGAGGTAGGCGGGCCGGGCACCGCTCATCGCCAGGTCGTTGACGGTGCCGTTGACCGCCAGGTCGCCGAGGCTGCCGCCGGGGAAGAACAGCGGCCGGACGACGTAGGAGTCGGTGGAGAACGCCAGCCGGGCACCGCCGAGGCGGAGGACGGCGCAGTCGCCCAGGGCGGCGAGGACGGGGTTGCCGTAGGCCGCGGCGAAGACGTCCCGGACCAGTTCGGCGGACAGGGCGCCGCCTCCGCCGTGGCCCATCACCACGACGGGCTGGTCGCGCAGCGGGGCGGGGCAGGTCCAGTTCGCGGGGTCGACGGGGGGTTCGGCCGTCGTGGGGGCGAGGTCAGCCAACGGGGTTCATCTCCTCCCGCGGGACACGGGAGCCCTGCGACTCCGGGGCGCCCGACGAGGTCTGTCCGTTCAGCCGGCGGTACAGGTAGTAGGCGGCGCAGGCGCCCTCGCTGGAGACCATGGTGGCGCCGAGCGGGGTGCGCGGGGTGCAGGTGGTGCCGAACGCGGAGCACTCGGTGGGCTTGATCAGCCCCTGCAGGACCTCACCGGCCCGGCACACGGCGGGCTCCTCGGTGCGGATGCCGCCGACGTCGAAGCGGTACTCGGCGTCGAAGGCGCGGAAGGCGTCCGACAGCCGCCAGCCGCTGGCGGGGATGCGTCCGATGCCGCGCCAGGAGCGGTCGGTGACCTCGAAGACCTCCTGGAGCATGCGCAGGGCGGCCGGGTTGCCCGTCTCGCGCACGGCGCGCGGGTAGGCGTTGTCCACCCGGTGCTCGCCGCGCTCCAGCTGGTGGACGGCGCGGCGGATGCCCTCGAGGATGTCCAGCGGTTCGAAGCCGGTGACGACGATGGGGACGCGGTGCCGCTCGGCCAGCTCCGGGTACTCGGCGGTGCCCATGACGCTGCACACGTGCCCGGCGGCGAGGAATCCCTGCACCCGGCAGTCCGGGGCCGTCATGATCGCCTCGATGGCCGGTGGCACCCGCACATGGGAGACCAGAAGGCTGAAGTTGTCCAGGCCCAGCCGGCGGGCCTGGTGCACGGCCATGGCGTTGGCGGGGGCGGTGGTCTCGAAGCCGATGGCGAAGAAGACCACCTGGCGGTCGGGGTGCTGCCGGGCCAGCCGGAGGGCGTCGAGCGGCGAGTACACCACGCGTACGTCACCGCCCTCGCCCTTGACCCGGAACAGGTCCCGGTCGGTGCCCGGCACCCGCAGCATGTCGCCGAACGAGCAGAAGATCACCTCGGGGCGGGCGGCGATCTCCAGCGCCTTGTCGATGACCTCGAGCGGTGTCACGCACACCGGACAGCCGGGGCCGTGGATCAGCTCCAGTCCTCCCGGCAGCAGTTGGTCGATGCCGTGCCGGATGATCGAGTGGGTCTGGCCGCCGCAGACCTCCATCAGCGCCCAGGGCCGGGTGACCGTCGCGCGGATCTCGTCCAGCAGCTTCCGGGCCAGCTCGGGGTTGTTGAACTCTTCGATGTATTTCATCGGGCCTCACTTCCGCTCTTCTCGCGTGCGCCGGCCCCGTCGGTGTGCGGGACCTCGCTGCCGGCCTGCTCGGCCGCCTGGGCCCAGGCGTCGCCGAACTCCTCCTCCAGCAGCCCCAGTTGCTCGAACAGCTCCAGGGATGCCCGGGCCGACTCCTCGTCCAGGCGCTGCAGGGCGAACCCGACGTGGACGATCACGTACTCCCCCACCCGCACATCGGGCAGGTACTCGAGACACGCCTGTTTCTGCACTCCGCCGAAGTCGACCAGGCCGGTGAGGGGGTCGGACTGGTGGTCGATGGCCACGACCTTGCCGGGCACTGCCAAACACATGGGTCACTCCGTCTCGTCGCTGTACGGGGGCTTCAGGTGCGCCGTCCGCCCTGGGGTGCGTGGGCCGCGACCACGAGCTGTCCGAGGGCCAGGCCGCCGTCGGTCGGCGGGACTTCGCCGTGGCGCAGGACCGTGAAGCCGTCACCGGTCAGCAGGGCGGTGCACTCCTCCTCCAGCAGGCCGTTGGCGAAGACGCCGCCGCTGAGGACGACGGTGGTCAGACCGGTGGCCGCACGGGCGTGCCGGCAGATCCGGGCGACGGCCCGTGCGACGCCCCGGTGGAAGCGTGCGGCAAGAACCGGTGCCGGGGTGCCGCGGCGCCGGTCGGCGAGGAGGGCGCGCAGCATGGGGGCCGGGTCGCAGTCCAGGGGGCCGGGGCCGCCGGTGAGGCCGAAGGGGTACGCCGTCTCGTCCTCGTTCCAGGCCGGGGTGGCGGTCGCCTCCAGTTCCAGCGCGGCCTGCGCCTCGTATCCGGCGCGGTGGCACACGCCGGCGAGGGAGGAGACGGCGTCGAAGAGCCGGCCCATGCTGGAGGTGGGAACGCAGGCCAGATTCCGTTCCAGCTGCCGTTCCAGCACGGACAGTTCCTCGGGCGCGCAGGCGGCGACCGGGGGCAGATCGGCGTCCCACGGCAGCCCGGCGGCCCACAGCCGGGCCAGGGCGAGGCGGCACGGGTTGGCCACTCCGGCGTCGCCGCCGGGCAGGGGGGCGGGGGTCAGCCGGGCGAAGCGGCGGTGGCCGGCGTAGTCGGCGAGCAGGACCTCGCCGCCCCATACGGTGCCGTCGTCGCCGTATCCGGTGCCGTCGAAGGCGACGCCGATCACGGGGGTGGTGCCGTCGAGGCCGTGCTCGGCCATGGCGGAGGCGATGTGCGCGTGGTGGTGCTGGACCAGCACCGGGTGTGGCTCGGGGAGCCGGGCCGCCCGGCGGCGGGCCAGGCCGGTCGAGTGGTAGCCGGGGTGGCGGTCGGCGGCCACCAGGGCGGGGGTGACCCCGGTCAGGCGCAGCAGGTGCTCCTCGGCCCGCTGGGCGGCCCGGAGGGTGGTCAGGTCGCCCATGTCGCCGATGTGCGGGCCGAACCAGGCGTGGTCGCCGTCGCCGACGCAGAGCGCGTTCTTCAGATCGCCGCCCATCGCGAGCGCGGGGCGCACCGGGACGGGCAGGCGCACCGGGCGGGGCACATGGCCGCGGGAGCGGCGCAGCACCTGTTCGGTGCCGTCGGGGCGCACCCGCAGCAGGGAGTCGTCGCAGGGCGAGGCGATGGGGCGGTCGTGGGTGAGCCAGGCGTCGGCCAGGCCGGCCAGCCGGGTCAGTGCCTCGTCGTCGTCGGTGACGATGGGCTCGCCGGAGCGGTTGCCGCTGGTCATCACGAGCACACGGGGGCCGGGGGGATCCCCGGGCAGCCCGAACAGCAGGGTGTGCACGGGGGTGTAGGGCAGCAGTACGCCGACGTGGGGGCTGCCCGGGCAGACCGCGTCGCTCAGGCGGAGTCCGTCCGGGCGCGTGCGGCGGCGCAGCAGGACGATGGGGCGCCGCGGACTGGTGAGCGCGGCCCGTTCGCCGTCGGTGAGCTCGGCGATCCGCTCGACGGCGGCGAGGTCGGGGCACATCACCGCGAACGCCTTGCCGCCCCGTTCCTTGCGGGCGCGCAGGGTGGTGACGGCGCGGGTGTCGGTGGCGTCGCAGGCCAGGTGGTAGCCGCCGAGCCCCTTGACGGCGACGATCCGGCCGGCGGCGAGCAGGGCGCGGGCCGCGGTCAGGGCGTCGGCGTCCCGGGCCGGGCGGAGGCCGCTGCCGTCGGCGGGGATCAGCCGCAGCCGGGGGCCGCAGTCGGGGCAGGCCACGGGCTGGGCGTGGAAGCGCCGGTCGGCGGGGTCGGTGTACTCGCGGGCGCAGGCCGGGCACATGGGGAAGCCGGCCATGGTCGTGACCGCGCGGTCGTAGGGCAGGGCGGTGGTGATGGTGAAGCGGGGGCCGCAGTGGGTGCAGGTGATGAAGGGGTGACGGTGGCGGCGGTCGGCGGGGTCGGCCAGTTCGCGCAGGCAGTCGGCGCAGGTCGCGGTGTCGGGCGGCAGCTGCGTGCGGCCGGGGGCGTGGTCGGTGGGGCGGATGGTGAACGGGTCGGTGGCGCCGGTGGCGGGGAGGTCCTCGCGGCCGATGCCGGTGACGGCGGCGAGCGGGGGCAGATGCCGGGTCAGCAGGTCGCAGAACCGGTCGACGCCGTCCGGCGGTCCCTCGACCTCGATCAGCACGCCGCTCGCGGTGTTGCTCACGAAGCCGGCCAGGGCCAGGTCGGTGGCCAGGCGGTGCACATACGGCCTAAAGCCCACGCCCTGCACCGTGCCGCGCACGGTGAGCCGGCGGCGCACCGTACCGGTGACGGGGGCGGTCACGGGGCGGTGGTGGCCGGGTGCGGGTGGTGGTCGTGGACCGTCTCGTCCCCGGGGGCCCGGTGGACCGTGTGGTCGTGGGGACGCGGGGCGAGGGGAGGGTGGTGCGGCGGGGTTCCGTCGCGGGCTTCGAGGACGTGGTCCAGGAGGGTGTCGACGCCGTCGCCGGTGCGGGCGCAGGACCGTACGATCCCCACCCCGGGGTTGACCCGGCGCACGTTCGCCCGGAAGGCGTCCTCGTCGAAGCCGGCCGCCTCGGCCAGGTCCGTCTTGGTGACCACGACCAGATGGGCGGAGCCGAAGGCGGTGGGGTACTTCAGCGGCTTGTCCTCGCCCTCGGTGACCGCCATCAGCACGACCCGCAGGGTCTCGCCCAGGTCGTAGGAGGCCGGGCAGACGAGGTTGCCGACGTTCTCCACGAACAGCACCGCGGTGTCCTCGGGCAGCCAGCCCTCCAGGCGGGTGCGCACCTGGAGGGCCTCCAGATGGCAGAGCCCGTCGGTGAGCACCTGCTGGACCGGCGCGCCCGAGCGGGCCAGCCGGCGGGCGTCGTTCTCGGTGGCCAGGTCCGCGGTCAGCGCGGCCACCGGCACACCCCGCTCCACGGCACGGGCCAGGACGCGGCCGAGGAGTTCGGTCTTGCCGCTGCCGGGGCTGGACAGCAGGTTCACCAGCACGGTGCCGCGCCGGGCCAGGTCGCCGCGCAGGGCGGCGGCCAGGTCGTCGTTCCTGGCGAGGACGGCCTGCTTGACATCGGTGGACCGGCACATGGCGCTGCTCCTCGGAAAAGGGCTCGGGGCGGGGAGGTGGGGGGGAGGCGGGTCTGTCACCGATCTTCGGCCGCGCCGGCCGTGAGGTGCGGCAGCCCAGCCGTGGGGGCCGGGGTGTTTTCCTCCGGGCGGCCCAACGGCGGGACGGCGTCGGGGTCGGCGAGCAGGACGGGGACCATCGTGTGCAGTGCCTCGACGGCGTGGGCGACGGCGGCGCGGACCGGGGCGCTGAGCCCGGGCATGATGTCCTCGTCGCCGCGGGGCCGCACCTGGGGTTCGCAGGCGAGCACGAGGACGCGCGGGAGCGGCCCGTCGCCCAGGTGGGCGGCCAGGGCCAGCACCTTGGCCGGGTCCATGCCGTGGGCCTCGGGCGGGGCGGCGGCGCCGGCGGTGGTGTCGGGGGGTTCGGGGGCGATCAGGGACAGGGTGCCGGGCTCGTGGCCGCGGGGTGCCGCGTCGACCAGGACGGCCGTGCCGTAGCCGTCGAGGAGTTCGTAGGCGAGGTCCAGGCCGCGGATGCCGAAGTCCCGTACCCGCACGTCGGGCGGCAGGGGGCGGTGACGGAGGGCCTGGATCACCTCGGGGCCGAAGGCGTCGTCCGCGAGGAAGATGTTGCCCACGCCCGCGACCAGCAGCCGGGGACGGGCCGGGGGCGTCATCGGGGGGTCCCGGTGCCCCGGCCGGGGCGGAGGACGCGCGGGGCGGGTGCGGTGTCGGCGAGGTGGCCGTGGTCCGGCGGTGCGGTGCGGGCGCGCGGGGACGGGCCGTCGAACGCGTCGGCGACGAGCAGAGGGTCCATGGCGGATCACGCTGTCCGATGCGGGGGGTTCCAGGAAGGATCCCGGCGGGGTTTTCGTCCGTCCGCCTCAGGCTTCTCCTCCATCCGGCCCGGATGCCCTCGGCGGACTTCGTTGTGCCGGCGGTCTTCGGCGTGTCGCACTCTCACTTTCTGTTCATATGATGTAACAGTCTGCACATGATCTGTCAGCAGAACGTCGACAGGGTCTCCGGCCGCCCCTCACGCCGTCGTGCGCTGCGCGGGGTCCTGCTGGCCGCGGCGACCACCGCGGCGCTGGCCGGCGGGCCGGCGGCGACCGCGGCCCCGG
>NZ_BAAAHG010000098.1:0-8557 GCF_039525155.1 Streptomyces thermoalcalitolerans
CGCCGCTGACGGCGGCCGGCTCGGCGGGCCGCCGCCGCTATGCCCGCGACCGGCGCCGCGCCCAGGCCCACGGCCCGGTGCCGCTCACCCGGTCGGCGGCCCCCTACTCCTTCACGTCCGCCGGGCGGGAGCCGCTGCGGGTCTCGTTCCCCTGCCCCACCTGCCATCAGCGCATCCGGGTGCCGGTGCGGGGCCGGATACGGGCACGGTGCGCCCTGTGCCGGACGGTGCTGGAGTGCGACACCTAGAGCGCCCGGCCGGGTCCGCGCCGCCGGGGGCGGTGGTGTCCGGCTCCGTGACGTGCGACGGCGCCTGCCCTGTGATCCGGTCGGGGACTTGGGGCAGGCGCCGCTTCGGGGGGCTGGAGGAATCCCCCAGCTGGCCCACCCGTACGCCGTTGTACGGGACGTCCTTGAAACGGCCTCAGACGGCCAGGGCGCGGTCCGTCGGGCGGATCGGGGCCGGCAGATCGCTGGCACCCGTGAGATGACGGTCGACCGCGCGGGCGGCCGAACGGCCCTCGGCGATCGCCCACACGATGAGCGACTGGCCACGGCCGGCGTCACCGGCGACGAACACGCCGGGCACATTGGTCTGGAAGCCGGCGTCGCGGGCGATGTTGCCGCGCTCGTCGAGCTCCAGGCCGAGCTGCTCGACCAGGCCGTTGGTCTGGTCGGTGCCGGTGAAGCCCATGGCGAGGGTGACCAGTTGGGCGGGGATCCTGCGCTCGGTGCCCGGCTTCTGGACCAGCTTGCCGTCGACGAACTCGACCTCGACCAGGTGCAGCCACTGCACCCGGCCCTCCTCGTCGCCCTCGAAGCGGGTGGTGGAGACGGAGTAGACCCGCTCGCCGCCCTCCTCGTGGGCCGAGGTGACCTTGTAGAGCATCGGGAAGGTCGGCCAGGGCTGGTCGACCGGGTGCCGCTTGTCGTTCGGACGGGGCATGATCTCCAGCTGGGTGACGGAGGCCGCGCCCTGGCGGTGGGCGGTGCCCACGCAGTCCGCGCCGGTGTCACCGCCGCCGATGACGACGACGTGCTTGCCCTCGGCCGAGATCGGCGAGGTGACGTAGTCGCCCTCCTGGACCTTGTTGGCGAGGGGCAGGTACTCCATCGCCTGGTGAACGCCCTTCAGTTCCCGTCCGGGGACGGGCAGGTCACGGGGCGTCGTGGCACCGGCGGCGATGACGATCGCGTCGTACCGCTTCTTCAGGTCCGTCGCCTTGATGTCACGGCCGATCTCGATGCCGGTGCGGAAGCGGGTGCCCTCCGCGCGCATCTGCTCGATACGGCGGTTGATGTGCCGCTTCTCCATCTTGAACTCGGGGATGCCGTACCGCAGCAGGCCCCCGATGCGGTCCGCGCGCTCGTAGACGACGACGGTGTGGCCGGCCCGGGTCAGCTGCTGAGCGGCGGCCAGGCCCGCCGGGCCCGAACCGATGACCGCGACCGACTTGCCGGACAGCCGGTCGGGGATCCGCGGGACGATCGCGCCGGCCTCCCACGCCTTGTCGACGATCGAGACCTCGACGTTCTTGATGGTGACCGGCTCCTGGCTGATGCCGAGCACACAGGCCGACTCGCACGGCGCGGGGCACAGCCGGCCGGTGAACTCCGGGAAGTTGTTCGTGGCGTGCAGCCGCTCGGAGGCAGCCGCCCAGTCCTCGCGGTAGACGTAGTCGTTCCACTCCGGGATCAGGTTCCCGAGCGGGCAGCCGTTGTGGCAGAAGGGGATGCCGCAGTCCATGCAGCGGCTGGCCTGCCGGCCGATGATCGGCAGCAGGGAGCCGGGAACGGGGATCTCCTTCCAGTCCTTGACGCGCTCGGGGACCGGACGGGAAGCGGCAACCTCGCGGCCGTGCTTCAGAAATCCCTTCGGGTCAGCCATGGATCGCCGCCTCCATCATCTTCTCGGTGACCTCGGTCTCGGACAGACCGGCTCGCTCGGCGGCGTCCTTGGCGGCGAGCACTGCCTTGTACGTACGGGGGATGATCTTGCTGAAGCGGTTCACGGCGGTGTCCCACTCGGCGAGCAGCTTCTCGGCGACGGTGGAGCCCGTCTCCTCCTGATGGCGGCGCACCACCTCGTGCAGCCACTGCTTGTCGGTCTCGTCGAGCGCCTCGATCGAGTCCAGGTTGCCGGCGTTGACGTTGTCGCGGTCCAGGTCGATGACGTAGGCGATGCCGCCGGACATGCCGGCCGCGAAGTTGCGCCCCGTCTCGCCGAGGACGACCGCGCGACCGCCGGTCATGTACTCGCAGCCGTGGTCGCCCACGCCCTCGGAGACGACCAGTGCTCCGGAGTTGCGGACGCAGAACCGCTCGCCGACCTTGCCGCGCAGGAACATCTCACCGCTGGTGGCGCCGTAGGCGAGGGTGTTGCCCGCGATGACGCTGTACTCGGCGAGGTGGTCGGCGCCGCGGTCCGGGCGGACGACGATCCGGCCGCCGGACAGGCCCTTGCCGACGTAGTCGTTGGCGTCGCCCTCCAGGCGCAGGGTGATGCCGCGCGGGACGAAGGCGCCGAAGGACTGGCCGGCGGAGCCGGTGAAGGTGATGTCGATGGTGTCGTCGGGCAGGCCCGCGCCGCCGAACCTCTTCGTCACCTCGTGGCCGAGCATGGTGCCGACCGTGCGGTTGATGTTGCGGATGGCGACCTGGGCACGCACCGGCGGGGCGCTGGCGGCGTCGGGCGCGGACAGGGTGTCGGCGGCGAGCCGGATCAGCTCGTTGTCGAGCGCCTTCTCCAGGCCGTGGTCCTGGGCGGTCACCTGGTGGCGCACCGCGCCCTCGGGCAGCTCGGGCACATGGAGCAGCGGCGCCAGGTCCAGGCCCTGTGCCTTCCAGTGGGCGACGGCGCGGGACACGTCGAGGACCTCGGCGTGGCCGACGGCCTCCTCGATGGAGCGGAAGCCCAGCTCGGCCAGCAGCTCGCGGACCTCCTGCGCCACGAACTCGAAGAAGTTCACCACGAACTCGGGCTTGCCGGTGAAGCGCTCGCGCAGCTCCGGGTTCTGGGTGGCGATGCCGACCGGGCAGGTGTCCAGGTGGCACACGCGCATCATCACGCAGCCGGAGACGACCAGGGGCGCGGTCGCGAAACCGAACTCCTCGGCGCCCAGCAGCGCGGCGATCACCACGTCACGGCCGGTCTTCAGCTGGCCGTCGACCTGGACGACGATCCGGTCGCGCAGGCCGTTGAGCAGCAGGGTCTGCTGGGTCTCGGCCAGGCCCAGCTCCCAGGGGCCGCCCGCGTGCTTCAGGGACGTGAGGGGGGAGGCGCCCGTGCCGCCGTCGTGGCCGGAGATCAGGACGACGTCCGCGTGGGCCTTGGACACACCGGCCGCGACCGTGCCGACGCCGACCTCGGAGACCAGCTTCACATGGATCCGCGCCTGCGGGTTCGCGTTCTTCAGGTCGTGGATCAGCTGGGCCAGGTCCTCGATGGAGTAGATGTCGTGGTGCGGCGGCGGGGAGATGAGCCCCACGCCCGGCGTCGAGTGCCGGGTCCTGGCCACCCACGGGTACACCTTGGGACCGGGCAGCTGGCCGCCCTCGCCGGGCTTGGCGCCCTGGGCCATCTTGATCTGGATGTCGTCGGCGTTGACCAGGTACTCGCTGGTCACACCGAAGCGGCCGGAGGCCACCTGCTTGATCGCCGAGCGGCGTTCCGGGTCGTACAGACGCTCCGGGTCCTCGCCGCCCTCACCGGTGTTGGACTTGCCGCCCAGCCGGTTCATGGCGATGGCGAGGGTCTCGTGCGCCTCCTTGGAGATGGAGCCGTAGGACATGGCTCCGGTGGAGAAGCGCTTGACGATCGAGGAGACCGGCTCGACCTCGTCGATGGGGACCGGCTTGCGGTCGGACGCGAAGTCGAACAGGCCGCGCAGCGTCATCAGACGCTCGGACTGCTCGTTCACCCGGGCCGTGTACTTCTTGAAGATGTCGTAGCGGCCGGTGCGCGTGGAGTGCTGGAGGCGGAAGACCGTCTCCGGGTCGAACAGGTGCGGCTCGCCCTCGCGGCGCCACTGGTACTCGCCGCCGATCTCCAGGGCGCGGTGCGCGGGGGCGACACCGGTGACCGGGTACGCCTTGGCGTGGCGGGCGGCGACCTCCTGGGCGATGACGTCGATGCCCACACCGCCGATCTTGGTGGCCGTCCCGGTGAAGTACGTGTCGACGAAGTCCTTGTCCAGGCCGACGGCCTCGAAGACCTGGGCGCCGCGGTAGGAGGCCACCGTCGAGATGCCCATCTTGGACATGACCTTCAGCACGCCCTTGCCGAGGGCGCGGATGAGGTTGCGGATGGCCTGCTCGGGCTCGATGTCCGGCAGGAAGGTGCCGGCGCGGACCAGGTCCTCGACGGACTCCATGGCCAGGTAGGGGTTGACGGCGGCGGCGCCGTAGCCGATGAGCAGGGCGACGTGGTGGACCTCGCGGACGTCACCGGCCTCGACCAGCAGGCCCACGCGGGTGCGCTGCTTGGTGCGGATGAGGTGGTGGTGGACGGCCGAGGTGAGCAGCAGCGACGGGATCGGCGCGTGCTCGGCGTCGGAGTGGCGGTCGGACAGGACGATCAGGCGGGCGCCGTTGCTGATGGCGGCGTCGGCCTCGGCGCAGATCTCCTCGAGACGGGCGGCGAGGGCCTCGCCGCCGCCGGAGACGCGGTACAGGCCGGAGAGGGTCGCGGCCTTGAAGCCGGGCATGTCGCCGTCGGCGTTGATGTGGATGAGCTTGGCCAGCTCGTCGTTGTCGATCACCGGGAAGGGCAGGACGACGCTGCGGCAGGAGGCCGCGGTCGGCTCGAGCAGGTTGCCCTGCGGGCCCAGCGAGCTGCGCAGCGAGGTGACCAGTTCCTCGCGGATGGCGTCCAGCGGCGGGTTGGTGACCTGCGCGAACAGCTGGGTGAAGTAGTCGAAGAGCAGCCGCGGGCGCTCGGAGAGGGCGGCGATCGGCGTGTCGGTGCCCATGGAGCCGATCGGCTCGGCGCCGGTCCTGGCCATCGGCGCGAGGATGACGCGCAGCTCCTCCTCGGTGTAGCCGAAGGTCTGCTGGCGGCGGGTGACCGAGGCGTGGGTGTGGACGATGTGCTCGCGCTCGGGCAGGTCGCCCAGCTCGATCTCGCCGGCCCGCAGCCAGTCGGCGTAGGGGTGCTCGGCGGCGAGGGCCGCCTTGATCTCGTCGTCCTCGATGATGCGGTGCTCGGCGGTGTCGACGAGGAACATGCGGCCGGGCTGCAGACGGCCCTTGCGGACGACCTTGGCCGGGTCGATGTCGAGGACGCCGACCTCGGAGCCGAGGACGACGAGGCCGTCGTCGGTGACCCAGTAGCGGCCGGGGCGCAGGCCGTTGCGGTCCAGGACGGCGCCGACCTGGGTGCCGTCGGTGAAGATGACGCAGGCGGGGCCGTCCCAGGGCTCCATCATCGTGGAGTGGAACTGGTAGAAGGCGCGCCGGGCCGGGTCCATGGAGTCGTGGTTCTCCCACGCCTCCGGGATCATCATCAGCACGGCGTGCGGCAGCGAGCGGCCGCCGAGGTGCAGCAGCTCCAGGACCTCGTCGAAGGACGCGGAGTCGGAGGCGTCCGGGGTGCAGACCGGGAAGATCCGCTCCAGCTTCTCCGGGTCCCCGAACAGGCTGGTGGCCAGCTGGGACTCGCGGGCGCGCATCCAGTTGCGGTTGCCCTTGACGGTGTTGATCTCGCCGTTGTGCGCGATGAAGCGGTAGGGGTGCGCGAGCGGCCAGCTCGGGAAGGTGTTCGTGGAGAACCGGGAGTGGACGAGCGCGATCGCGGAGGCGAAGCGGCGGTCGGACAGGTCCGGGAAGAAGGGCTCGAGCTGCCCGGTGGTGAGCATGCCCTTGTAGACGAGGGTGCGGGCGGACAGCGACGGGAAGTAGACGTCCGTCTCGCGCTCGGCCCGCTTGCGCAGCACGAACGCCTTGCGGTCCAGGTCGATGCCCTCGCTCACGCCGTCGGTGACGAACAGCTGGCGGAAGACGGGCATGGTGGAGCGGGCGGTGGCGCCCAGCAGCTCGGGGGCGACCGGGACCTCGCGCCAGCCGAGGACGGTCAGTCCCTCCTCGGCGGCGATCGCCTCGATGCGGGCGACGGCGTCCTCGGTGCCCTCCTGGGGCAGGAAGGCGATGCCCACGGCGTAGGAGCCGGCCGCGGGCAGCTCGAACCCGGCCACCTCGCGCAGGAAGGCGTCGGGGATCTGGGTCAGCAGACCCGCACCGTCACCGGAGTCGGGCTCGGAGCCGGTCGCACCGCGGTGCTCCAGGTTGCGCAGGACGGTGAGCGCCTGCTCGACCAGCGTATGGCTCGCCTCGCCCGTGAGGGTGGCCACGAAGCCGACGCCGCAGGCGTCGTGCTCGTTGTGGGGGTCGTACATCCCCTGCGCGGCAGGGCGGGCATCCATGAAGGACGACCGGTTCGGGCGGTCGCCCCCGGATTGCTGGGACGGCTGGCGCGGCATACGCATCGGCTCTCCCGTCGTCATGTGGCCTGTGCAGGTACCGAGGGACGACGTTGGCCCTCCGCGTGAAATCCGGAATCACGTAATCCGGTAAATGTCGTGCAGGTTACATGATGGACTGATCATCGGAAACCGGATGCTCCGTTCCATCATGTGAACACCGTGGATGACGGCGGCGTGCCGCACCCGGCGGTGAGGACGGGGGACCGGCGGCGGACGAGATCGGTCGGATCGGTGTCCGTCGGTCCGAGGACGGGCGGGTGGTGTCACCCGGTCCCGTGGATACGAGGCAGCGGCGTCATTGCCCGCAACGCGTACGGCTCATGCCCCGTGGTTACACAGCCGAAACCGGCAGGCAACCCAACAGATGACCCCACATGCGAGGATGTCGGGCGACGGTATCGAACAGAGCCGCCGCATAATGATGCACCTCCGTGCCCACCTGCACAACACCTGAGCGCATTCATCCCAGGGTGGTTCCGAACAATGCGCCCAGGGCGTAGGTCACACCGGCGGCGGCACCGCCCAGGGCGAGCTGCCGCAGACCGCTGAACCACCAGCTGCGCGCGGTCACCCTGGCCACCACCGCGCCGCAGGCGAACAGCCCGAGAAGGGCGAGGAGCACGGCCGGCCACAGGGCGCCGGCGCCCAGCAGGTAGGGCAGCACGGGCAGCAGTGCGCCGAGCGCGAACGAGCCGAAGGACGACATCGCCGCGACCATCGGGGAGGGCAGCTCCTCCGGATCGACGCCCAGCTCCTCGCGGGCGTGTATCTCCAGCGCCTGCTCGGGGTCCTTCGACAGCTGCCGGGCCACCTCACGGGCGAGAGCGGGCTCGACCCCCCGCGACACGTACAGGGCGGCGAGTTCCTCCTCCTCGTCCTCCGGGTGTTTGTGCAGCTCGCGGCGTTCGACGTCCAGCTCGGCCTCGACGAGTTCACGCTGCGAGGCGACGGAGGTGTACTCGCCGGCCGCCATGGAGAAGGCACCGGCGGCCAGACCCGCCAGGCCGGTGAGCACAATGGTCTGCTGGCTCACCGAGCTGCCCGCGACACCGGTCATCAGGGCGAGGTTGGAGACCAGCCCGTCCATGGCGCCGAAGACCGCCGGACGCAGCCAGCCGCCGTTCACGTCACGGTGCGTGTGGTTGTCGCGATGCGCCTCGTGGAGCGTCGCCTCGGTGTCGATGACGGCCATCGAAGTCCCCCAAAGGACGGTCGCCCGCACGAACGAAGGCGACCCTTAGACGAGATCTACTTTTTGACAACGACCAACCTACGCCGGAAAATCCCCCGCCGCCAGCAAGGAAAGGCTGGGCTAACCCGGAGCCGTGCGGTGCGCCGCTCGTCCGCGCGGCGCACCGCACGGATGTCGTACGAGTGATGCCGGGGCGCCCGGGGCTGCACGGAGCACTCCACCGGGGACAGATCCGCCGAGGGCTCCCGCCCGGCGGGACGCCCCGAGAGGAGAGCCCGCCATGGGATCGACCGCCCGACTCCCTCAGGCCCTGGCCACGGCCCCGGCAGCGGCCGGGGTCCCGCTTCGCGAACGGGCGCGCGGCGCGCTGCTCGGCCTCGCCGTCGGAGACGCCCTCGGCGCGCCGGCGGAGAACCTGAAGCCGTCCGAGATCCGCGCCCGCTGGGGCCGTATCACCGGCTATGTCGCCGAGCGCCCGGCCGGCACCGACGACACCGAGTACGCCGTCTTCTCCGGTCTCCTGCTGGCCCGGTACGGCTCCGCGCTCACCCCCGCCCATGTGGAGGCGGCCTGGCACGAGCACATCGCCGGCCGCGCGGAGGGCTCTTTCCGCGGCGCCGGCTTCAGCGAGCGCGGCACCCTGGAGAACCTGCGCCGGGGCCTTGCCGCCCCCGTCTCCGCCCAGCACCGGCACGCCTGGAGCGACGGCCTGGCCATGCGGGCGGCGCCGTTCGGGGTGTTCGCCGCCGGACGTCCCGCCGAGGCGGCCCGGCTGGTGGCGATCGACGGGTCGGTCAGCCACGAGGGCGAGGGCATCCACGGCGGCCGGGCGGTGGCCGCCGGGGTCGCGGCGGCCATGGCGGGCGCACCGCCGGTCGCGGTCGTGG
>NZ_BAAAHG010000099.1:0-8476 GCF_039525155.1 Streptomyces thermoalcalitolerans
CACCGAGCCGGCCGGGACCGGACGCGCCCGCGCCGGAGGAACCGCCGCTCATCTGACGGCGTGCCGCGGCGGCTCCGGCGGCAGCGGCCGCGGCCGCCGGGCCACCCGAGGACGGGCGACCGCCCGAGGAGCCGCCGGAGGCCCCCACGGCCGGCCTCTTGTTCTGGGTGACGTCGACGGGCAGCATGACCAGGGCCGTCGTACCCCCGGAGTCGGAGGGACGCAGCTGGATGCGGATGCCGTGCCGCTGGGACAGACGGCCGACCACGAACAGACCCATGCGGCGGGAGACCGACACGTCCACGGTGGGCGGGTTGGCCAGCCGCTCGTTGATCGCGGCGAGGTCCTCCGGCGACAGACCGATACCGGTGTCGTGGATCTCGATCAGCACCCGGCCGTCGGGCAGCGCGTGACCGGTGACCTTGACCTTGGTCTGCGGCGAGGAGAACGAGGTCGCGTTCTCCAGCAGCTCGGCGAGCAGGTGCACGAGGTCGTTGACCACGCGGCCGGCGACCTCGGTGGGCGGCACCGCGGACAGCTCGATGCGCTCGTACTGCTCCACCTCGGACGCGGCGGCACGGAGCACGTCGACCAGCGGGACCGGGCGGGTCCAGCGGCGGCCGGGCTCCTCGCCCGCGAGGACGAGGAGGTTCTCGCCGTTGCGGCGCATGCGCGTGGCGAGGTGGTCGAGCTTGAACAGCGAGGCCAGCTGGTCCGGGTCGGCCTCACGGGACTCCAGTTCGGAGATCAGCGACAGCTGGCGCTGGATCAGACCCTGGGAGCGACGCGAGAGGTTGGTGAACATCGCGTTGACGTTGCCCCGCAGCAGGGCCTGCTCGGCGGCGAGACGGACCGCCTCGCGGTGCACCTCGTCGAAGGCCTCGGCCACCTGGCCGATCTCGTCGCGGGAGTGCAGGCCGACCGACTCCACGGACGTGTCGACGTCCTGCGGGTCCGACTCCGACAGCTGCTTGACCAGCTCGGGCAGACGTTCCTGGGCGACCTTGGTGGCGGTCTCCTGGAGGCGGCGCAGCGAACGGATCATGGAGCGGGCCATGACGAAGGCGCCGACCAGCGACACACCGAGGACGATCAGGATCAGCGCACCGGAGATGATGGCCTCGCGCTCGGTGGCGTTGCGCAGCTCACGGGCCTTTTGCTCCATCTCCTCGAGCAGCGTGAGCTCGATGTTCTTCATCTGCTGGAGCTTGGTGGAGCTGTCGTCGACCCAGTCGCGGTAGGAGCGCTTGTCCGCCTGCTTCAGACCCTCGCGGCTCTCCAGTACGCGCTTGGCGTAGGTGTCCGCGGCCAGGATGGTCGGGTTGCCCTCCTCCATGGGCCTGAGGAGTTCCTCGGCCGCGTCGCCGTAGATGTTGCGGAAGCTGTTGAGGTCCGAGGTCTGGCTCTCCAGCGCCGACTGGGCGTACAGGCGGTCGTTCTCGGAGAGACTGCCGGCCGTGGTGTTGTTGGCCGGCAGAGCGGCGGCGATCACGGCGCGCTGGACGGAGGCGTACTCCTTGGCGGAGGAGAAGGCGGCCAGGGCACGGGTGCGCTGAATCATCTCCGGGCTGTTGGTCGCCTGGGCCATGTCCTGGGACAGGGCGAGCAGCCCGGTGATCAGCCGGTGGTACCGGTCCACTGTCCGGGACGCGTTGTCCTTGTCCTGGTACGCGTCCTTGCGGATCTTGTTGAGCTCGTTGAGGTCGCTGACGATGCCGACGATGGTGTCGCGGACACCCAGCAGGTTGCCGCTCTTGCTGGCGGCGTCGATCTCCTCGGACGCGGAGATGAAGTTGTCCCGGGCCCGGTCCGTCTTGTCCCGGACGCCCTTGACGGCGGTCGCGGTCGCCGTGGAGCGGTGGGCCAGCGGTCCGGCGGTCTGGTCGCGCTCCTCCTGGAGCGCGGCGGCCAGCTCGGTGGCCTGCTTGGTCATCTCCGTCAGCAGCTTGATGTTGTCCAGCTGCTGGATGTCGTCCATGTTCTGGTCGATGCGCAGCGCACCCAGCGTGGTCGCGGCGACCACGGGGAGCGCGAGCAGCGAGACCAGACGGGTGGAGATGCGCCAGTTGCGCATCGCCAAGCGTGAGTTCGGGGTGATCAGGCCCTTGGCCGGCTTGCCTGCCGGGGCGGGACTCGGCGGGGTCGGCCCGCCGGCCGCGCCGGGGCGCTCACCGCCACCGCTGTCGCCGGCCGGGCCGAGGCCCGGGTTCTGGGCGTGCTGGGGCGAGGAACCACGGTCGGTCCCGCCGTGCGGCTCCGGCTCCGCCGAAGCGCTGCCATCCCTCTTGAAACGTCCCTGCACTAGCGTCGCAACCTCTGGACCAGGCGCCCCTCCGCGTCGACGGAAGGACGGTGTCGGCGTGTAGGGGAGCGTCCTGAAACGCTTCCCTCGGTGGTCGTGAATGACCGGCGCTGGCTCCCCCTTCCCGCCGCCGCTCAGCGCTGTTCGCGCCCTGCGCGCCGGTGCGATCGCGCGGCGGTCCGTGGCATTCCAGCACAGTGGCGGATCTGCAACAAGGCGTGAGGGGCAGGCTGTGACATCTGTGACACTCAGTCAGCGCCTGATCACGGTTCGTGGAAAGGTATCTGACTCATAAGGGGCATATCTCTGCGTACCCGCGAGTCATGAGAGGTGTCCCAGTCGCCATGATCGGGAGCGGAATGGCGGCTTCAGCGGTTAATTGTCCCCTTTTGGGGACGGGAGTCACGCCGAGAAAATGCCCGTTTTGTCAGTCTGTTCGTGAGCAAACTCACATCTGAGTCACGGGCTCTTCACGACTTCGGCCAGGAATTGAATGTTTAGCCTGACGTTTTACAGAGTTGGCACAACCGACAACCCGGCGCGGGACTTTTTCGACACCCGGCGCCCGTACAGACGAGGTCTCGTACAGCTGTGAAGACGACGATGATGTTCCGCACCATAGCCAACCCCCGGCGCACCACCCTGTCGCACCTCACGGATGCCGATGCCCTGCGGGCGCCGGAGCGGCCGGAGCACTCCGTCTCCCTCCCTTCCCGGACCGCCAACCCCCGGCGCACCATCCTCACGGACACGCCGGTCGCGGCCACTGCCGCCGAGTAATACGCGGGCCGGCCGCGAAATGCTCACGGCGGCCGGCGGACGGGGCCGCGGACAGACCGTCCGCAGCCGGGAAGCAGGGGCGTCCCGAGTCCGGGGCGCCCCTCCTTCGTGTCCGTGCGCGTGTCCGTGCGCCGTCGTGCGCGAGGTCCGGCACCCCTGGTCGCGTTAGCCTGGAGCGTCAGACTCCAGCCGCTCATGTCAAGGGACCAAGCAACCCGTGCGCATCGCCAGGTTCTCCATCGACGGGAACGTCGCCTTCGGCGCGGTCGAGGGCGACCGGCCGGACGAGCTCGTCCTCGACATCATCAAGGGCATCCCGTTCACGGACTTCGAGCTCTCCGGCACGCGGGTGCCGCTGAGCAAGGTACGGCTGCTGCCGCCGGTGCTCCCCAACAAGGTCGTCGCCTTCGGCCGCAACTACGCCGAGCACGCCCGTGAGCTCGGCAGCGAGGTGCCCGACGCCCCGTTCGCCTTCTTCAAGCCCGCCACCTCGGTGATCGGCCACGGGGACCCCATCCAGTACCCCCCGTTCTCCCAGGAGCTGCACCACGAGGCCGAGCTGGCCGTGGTCATCGGCCGGATGTGCCGCGAGGTCCCGCGCGAGCGGGTCAAGGACGTGATCTTCGGCTACACCTGTGCCAACGACGTCACCGCCCGCGACGTCCAGCGGCGCGAGGCGCAGTGGGCCCGGGCGAAGGGCTTCGACACCTCCTGCCCGCTCGGTCCCTGGGTGGAGACGGACATCGACATCACCGCCGCGGCCGACCTGACCATCCAGCTCACCGTCAACGGCGAGCAGCGGCAACTGGGCCGCACCAGCGAGATGATCCACCCCATCGAGGACCTGATCGTCAACATCTCCGAGGCCATGACGCTGCTCCCCGGCGACGTGATCCTCACGGGCACCCCGGCAGGGGTCGGCCCCCTGAACGTCGGCGACGAGGTCGCCGTCACCATCGAAGGCATCGGCACTCTCACCAACAAGGTTGTCAAGCGTGACTAGCGCACCCTCCCCCATGTCCTCGGCTTCGCTCGAGCAGGAGGCCCCCCGGACCCCCGTCCGCGTCCGCTTCTGTCCCTCGCCCACCGGGAACCCCCATGTGGGCCTGGTCCGCACCGCCCTGTTCAACTGGGCGTTCGCCCGGCACCACCAGGGCACCCTGGTCTTCCGCATCGAGGACACCGACGCCGCGCGCGACTCCGAGGAGTCCTACCGGCAGCTGCTGGACGCGATGCGCTGGCTGGGCCTCGACTGGGACGAGGGACCCGAGGTCGGCGGCCCGCACGCGCCGTACCGCCAGTCGCAGCGCATGGACATCTACCGGGACGTCGCCCGGAAGCTGCTGGACGCCGGCTACGCCTACCACTGCTACTGCTCCCAGGAGGAGCTGGAGAGCCGCCGCGAGGCCGCCCGCGCCGCCGGCAGGCCCTCCGGCTACGACGGCCACTGCCGTGACCTGAGCGCCGAGCGGATCGCGGAGTACAAGGCCCAGGGCCGCACCCCGATCGTCCGCTTCCGCATGCCCGACGAGACGATCACCTTCACCGACCTGGTCCGCGGCGAGCTGACCTTCACCCCGGAGAACGTCCCGGACTACGGCATCGTCCGGGCCAACGGCGCCCCGCTCTACACGCTGGTCAACCCGGTCGACGACGCCCTGATGGGGATCACCCACGTCCTGCGCGGCGAGGACCTGCTCTCCTCCACCCCGCGCCAGATCGCGCTCTACAAGGCGCTGATGGAGCTCGGCATCGCCAAGGGCATCCCGGAGTTCGGCCACCTGCCGTACGTGATGGGCGAGGGCAACAAGAAGCTGTCCAAGCGCGAGCCGCAGTCCTCGCTGAACCTCTACCGCGAGCGCGGCTTCCTGCCCGAGGGCCTGCTCAACTACCTCTCCCTGCTCGGCTGGTCGCTCGCGCCCGACCGGGACATCTTCTCCCTGGAGGAGATGGTCGCGGCCTTCGACATCAAGGACGTGAACCCCAACCCGGCCCGCTTCGACCTGAAGAAGTGCGAGTCGATCAACGGCGACCACATCCGCCTGCTGGACGTGAAGGACTTCACCGAGCGCTGCCGCCCGTGGCTGCAGCCCCCGTTCGCCCCCTGGGCCCCGGAGGACTTCGACGAGGCCAAGTGGCAGGCGATCGCCCCGCACGCCCAGACCCGCCTGAAGGTCCTGTCCGAGATCACGGACAACGTCGACTTCCTGTTCCTGCCGGAGCCGGTCGAGGACGAGGCGAGCTGGAACAAGGCGATGAAGGAGGGCTCCGACGCCCTGCTGCGCACGGCCCGAGAGAAGCTGGAGGCCGCCGACTGGACCTTTGCCGAGTCCCTGAAGGAGGCCGTCCAGGCGGCCGGCGAGGCCCACGGCCTCAAGCTCGGCAAGGCCCAGGCCCCGGTCCGTGTCGCCGTCACCGGCCGCACGGTCGGCCTGCCCCTCTTCGAGTCCCTGCAGGTCCTGGGCAAGGAGAAGGCGCTGGCCAGGATCGACGCGGCGCTGGCGAAGCTGGCGGCGCGGACGGCGTAGACGGCGCAGAGCAGCGCGTCCGTACGCCAGGGGCGGCACCCGGTCCGGGGTGCCGCCCCTTTCGTGCTGTCCTCGTGCTGTCCTCGTGCTGTCCTCGTGCTGTCCTTGTGCTGTCCGGGCGAGGGCGGCCCCTCCCGGCCGGTCCTGGCGTACCGTCGGTGTCATGCCCGTCAAACCCATCAAAGCCGTGCTCTGGGACGTGGACGACACCCTTTTCGACTACACCACCGCCGACCGCGTCGGCATGCGGGAGCACCTGGTGGCCGAGGGGCTGCTCGACGCCTACGGAAGCGTGGAGGAGGCCCTGGCGCGCTGGCGGCGGATCACCGACGAGCAGTGGGCGCGGTTCGCGGCCGGGGAGGTGTCCTTCGAGGAGCAGCGGCGGGACCGGGTACGGGTCTTCCTCGGCCGGCCGGAGCTGAGCGACGACGAGACCGAGGCGTGGTTCGAGCGCTATCTGAGGCACTACGAGGCCGCCTGGGCGCTCTTCCCGGACGTGCTGCCCGTCCTGGACTCCCTCGCCGGCGCCTACCGGCACGCGGTGCTGTCCAACTCCCACCAGCGCGTCCAGGAGCACAAGCTGCGCGCTCTCGGTGTGCGCGACCGCTTCGAGGTCGTGCTGTGCGCCGCCGAGCTCGGTGTGGCGAAGCCGGAGGCCCGGGCGTTCCACGCCGCGTGCGACGCGCTGGAGCTCGCTCCGCACCAGGTGGCGTACGTCGGTGACCATCCGGAGATCGACGGGCGGGGAGCCGCCGAGGCCGGGCTGTTCTCCGTCTGGATCAACCGTGACGGTGCGTCCCCCGCCCCCGCCGGGGACACCGGTCTGCGCCGGATCACCTCGCTCGGCGGACTTCCCGGCCTCCTCGGCACGGTTATGAGTTTTGGCGCCCCGCCCACCATCAGGTAATGTTCTTCCTGCGCCGCGGGGCACGGGCCACCGGCCCGGAACCGGAGGCGCTACCCTAGAACAAGATCCCCTAAGCAGGGGCTTGCGTTCCAGTGGCCTATGGTGTAATTGGCAGCACGACGGATTCTGGTTCCGTTAGTCTTGGTTCGAGTCCAGGTAGGCCAGCTCGCAGAGCTCATCTGCACTCGCGGATCGTCATCCGCAAGCCCCCGTTGTGTAGCGGCCTAGCACGCTGCCCTCTCAAGGCAGTAGCGCCGGTTCGAATCCGGTCGGGGGTACGGATCCTCCGGGATCAACGCCCCCGTTGTGTAGCGGCCTAGCACGCCGCCCTCTCAAGGCGGTAGCGCCGGTTCGAATCCGGTCGGGGGTACTCAGCAACCTGAATTGCCTTTGGTCTATGGTGTAATTGGCAGCACGACGGATTCTGGTTCCGTTAGTCTTGGTTCGAGTCCAGGTAGACCAGCTGATCTGCGGAAACGCATGATCTGCGCCCCCGTTGTGTAGCGGCCTAGCACGCTGCCCTCTCAAGGCAGTAGCGCCGGTTCGAATCCGGTCGGGGGTACACGGAACGAAAAGGCCCTCCCGAGGGAGGGCCTTTTCGGTGTGTCCGCGGTCACTCCCCGTCGAACCGGCGGCGCGACTCCTCCGCCTCCGCGAGCCGGCGCAGGCTGAGCAGCACCGGCTCGTACAGCACCGTCAGCGCCACCGCGGCCTCCACCCGCTCGTCCGGCGTTCCACAGCGCTCCACCAGGTCCAGATCGCTCACGGCGATCCGCTCCGCGGCACGGGCGTACGGCTCCAAGTGCTCGACGTCGCACGGGTAGCCGAGCCGGGAGAGGGCGGCGATCGCGGTCACCAGCATCCCGTACGCCGGTGCCGCCGGGGGCCGGCCGCACGCGCCGCCGCAGTGCCAGCCGAGCCGCTCCATGAGCGCGTCGGCGGTGCGCCGGGCCGTCTCGGTGGCCGGGTCCGTCTCGTCGGGCTCCGGGCCGTGCGGCAGGGCCCAGGTGGCGGTGCCCAGACGCTGGTGGAGATCCATGTGCTCGTCCTGCAGGGCGGCGATCACCTCACGGGCGGAGTTCACCGGGATCCGTCCCACCTGGATCAGCGCCCGTACCAGCCGCAGACGCCGCAGATGCCCCTCGTCGTACTCGGCCTGGGTGGCCGTGACACGGCGGCCGGGGTGCAGCAGCCCTTCGCGCAGATAGAACTTGATCGTCGCGGTGGAGACGCCGCTGCGTGCGCTCAGTTCCGCCAGTCGCATGTCCGTGCCGGTCCTTTCCCTCTTGCGGCTCTCGTTGGAGAGTGTCACTATCCTAAATAGATAGTGAAGCTATCCGACGACTCGGGACGATCGAGGATTGGGGGATGTCATGGGTGCCGAGCCGATCATGGGGCGCATGACCGCGGCCGGTGAGAAGGACGTGGTGGTCTTCCTCATCGGAATGCGGATCAACAGCTTTGCCGCGGTGCGCAGTTGGTGGCCGGTGGCCAGGGCCATGAGGCCGATGCTCGCCGAGTTGTCCCGCGATCCGGACAGCGGTCTCCTCGGTCACCGGATCCTGCCGGCCGGGCTCCGCGAGGTGCTGCTGGTGCAGTACTGGGAGTCCAAGGAGAAGCTCCTCGCCTACGCCGCCGCGTCCGACAGGAACCACCGCCCCGCCTGGGCCGCCTTCAACCGGCGGCTGCGGGAGGGGAAGGGCAAGGTCGGCCTGTGGCACGAGACGTACGTCGTCCCGGCCGGCTCCTACGAGTCCGTCTACGTGAACATGCCCGAGTCCGGCCTGGGCAAGGCCATGGGGGTCGTGCCGGTCGCCCGCCGGGGAGACCGCGCGGCGGCCCGCCTGCGCGTCGCCTGAGCGGGCACCGCGGCCCCGCGTGCGGGCCGCGGGAGAAGAGCGGGAGGAAAGGCGGCCGGACGGCCGTCCTCGCCGGGGCCGGGCGGGAGGCCCGGGCGGG
>NZ_BAAAHG010000100.1:0-8330 GCF_039525155.1 Streptomyces thermoalcalitolerans
GAACGGGGGGGGGGGGGGGGGGGGGGGGGGGGGGCGGGCCGGTGCCGGCCGCACGGGCGGGCACGACCGCGCCGGCACCGGCCGAGCCGGCGGGCGCGGTCCACGTTCCGGTGAGGCCGGCGGCCGGGTCCGCGGGGGTGGTGCGCGGTGCGGTTCCGATCGCCTTGGGGCCGGTGGTCATGCCGCGTGTCCAGGACGGCAGGCGGGCCTCGCGCCCGGCCGGCCGCAGGGCGGCCACTGCGAGCGTGCGGGCGTGCGCGGTGCGGCCCTCGATGAGGCGGCGGTACAGCTCATGGGCGTCCTGCGGCCGGTGCTCGGGGAGTTTGGCGAGCAGGTCGAGGATGATCCGCTCCAGGTACGCGGGAAGTTCGGCGCGGTGACGGCGCGGCGGCTCGGGCGGGGTGTCGCGGTGGCCGATCAGGATCGCCCAGGCGTCGTCGTGGTCGAACGGCGGTGCGCCGGTGGCGATCTCGTACAGCACGCAGCCCAGTGAGTACAGGTCGCTGCGCTGGTCGACCTCGGCTCCGCCGATCTGCTCGGGCGACATGTAGTGCGGGGTGCCCAGGGCGATGCCGGTGCCGGTCAGCCGGGTGGTGAAGCCGATGTCGTGGCCGAGCCGGGCGATGCCGAAGTCGCAGATCTTCACCGTGCCGTCGGTCAGGCGCACGATGTTCGCCGGTTTCAGATCGCGGTGCACCACGCCCTGCCGGTGGGTGTAGGCAAGGGCGGCGGCGACCTGTTCGGCGATCTCGACGATGTCCGGGACGGCCAGCGGCCGGTGCCCGTTGTCGTCCAGCAGCCGGCTGAGGTCGCGGCCGTCCAGTAACTCCATGACGAGATACGGCACGCCGTCGAACTCGCCGAAGTCGTGGACGACGGTCACCCCTCGGTGCTGCAGCGCGGCGGCCACCCGGGCCTCGCGCCGGAAGCGCTCGCGCAGCACCCGGGCACCGGAGGAGTCGTGGTGCGGGCCGAGCGGTCTGAGGCACTTCACGGCGACCTGACGGCCCAGTGACTCGTCCCGCGCCCGCCACACCTCGCCCATGCCGCCCCGCCCGATCGGGTCGAGCAGCCGGTAACGGCCCTGAATCAGCCTGGTCTCCGACATCTCGCGCCGCTGCCCCCGTCGCCGTGTGCCCGTCCTCCCGGACCGTGTCGGCAAGCCGCCCCGGTGTCGGCCCGATCCGCCGGAAGGCCCCGTCCAGTATGGCGTGCTATCGCCCGGCTTTGTACGGTGCGGGACGTGTCCCGGGGCCGAGCCTGGCCATCGCGTGGAGGATGTTTTTCGGCGGGAGCTGCCAGCGCAGACGTGCGGGGATGCAGCGCAGCAGGGTACCGGTGAGACGCAGCCGGCGGGTGACGGTGGCGGGTGCGGGGGCCGGCCTGCCGTACAGCTCATGGGCGTACGGCGGCAGACAGGCGTACGCCAGCCGTGCCACGCGCCGCCACAGCAACTCCCGCGCCGGGACGAGCAGCGGGTGTACCGGTGGCCGGAGCAGGAAGGCGTCGACCTCCCGTGCGTCGGCTCCGGCGGCCAGTTCGGGGCGCACCGTGTCGAAGTAGGCCGCGAGTTCCGCCCGGTCGGCGGGCACGGTGGCCGGGTCCAGGCCCACCAGGCGGGCGCTTGTGCGCTGTTCGGCGATGTAGCGGTCGGCCTGGGCGTCGGTGAGCGGGAAGCCGGAGCGGCGCAGCACGTGCAGATAGGAGTCGATCTCCGCGCAGTGCACCCACAGCAGCAGTTCGGGGGCGTCGAGCCGGTAGCGCTCCCCCGTCTCCGGGTCGGTCGCCCGGAGCATGCTGTGGATCCTCCGCACCCGGGCACCGGCCTTCTCGGCGGCCTCGGTCGTCCCGTACGTCGTCGTCCCGACGAAGCGGGCCGTGCGCAGCAGCCGGCCCCAGGCGTCGCGCCGGAAGTCGGAGTTCTCCATCACGCCGCGCACCGCACGCGGATGGAGGGCCTGTAAGTACAGCGCCCGGATGCCGGCGATCCACATCATCGGGTCGCCGTGCATGTTCCATGTCACGGACCATGGACCGAACAACCCGGGATCGCTCATGCCTCCCAGGCTCCCATGTCCCCGCGTCCGTGCGTCAGCCCAGGGTCGCCATGAAGTCCGAGCAGGCGCGGGCCGCCGCCCGGCAGGCCTCGGCGGTCCGCTCGGCGCCCGGGTGCCGGTCGAAGACGTGCGCGCACTCCAGGCAGGCGGCCCGGCACCACTCCAGCTGGACACGGATGGCGGCCTCGTTCTGGCTGTTCTGCTCGGACAGCATCCGGCAGGTGGCGTCGCAGACCTCCGCGCACACGATGCCCTTGCGCCGCAGGAGCTCCTGCTCCTCGCCTCCGCCGGGCTCCACCAGGCTCGCGCGCAGCGCGCACGCCCGGGCACACTCCGTGCACGCCTGGGCGCAGGTGAAGCGGTCCTCCAGGAACCGGATGAGTTCCTGCCGTTGCGAAGTCGTCGAAGAAGTCGTGGTCACACCGCGCGGGTAGCCGGAACCCCCGGCCGTCAAACGCGGTGATAGCAGGGGGTTGCGGCCGTTTTCCACCGTCTCGGCCGGGCACTCGTGCGGCCCGGAGGCGAGGGGACACGAACGAGCCGCCGAACCGCCGAGGCGCCGGGACGACAAGACGCCGGGACAGCGAGACGGCGAAGACCACGAGACACGCGGGATACGTGGGATACGCGGGATACGGACGAGATACGGAGGTGGATCCGTGCCCGGACGAGAGGAACTGCCGTCGACGCTGAGGCGTTCCCCCGAGGACGCCCAGCGCACCTGGATCAAGGCCCACGACTCCGCGGTGGAGCAGTACGGCGAGGGTGAGCGGGCGCACCGGGTGGCGTACAGCGCGCTCAAGCACACGTACGAGAAGGTCGGCGATCACTGGGAGCGCAAGGAGGGCGGACGCAGGGGCCCGTCGGATCCGCGGTCGGCCCGGCCCTGTGGACAGGGCGGGCGCAGCGGCGAGGGCGTCGACGAGAGCGCCTCCAAGGAGCATCTGTACGGCGTGGCCAGGCGTCTCGGTGTCGAGGGGCGCTCGAAGATGTCCAAGGGGGAGCTGCTGGACGCGATCCGCGAGGAGAACCGTTCGAGGACCCGGCAGGCACGCTCCGGGTGAGCGGAGTGACCGGAGTGAGCGGGGTCACGGCGGGGCCGTGGCCGCCGCGGAGCCCGGCGTCCCCGCCGCGCGCTCCTGGTGTCCGCCGTCGTGGGGCCGCGGGCCCCGGGCCGGTCGCTCTCCCGCCTCGTTCCCGCGCGTCGTCGGGGTGCGTCCGGCGGGCGGGGTCGCGATGATGGGTCTGCGCGGTCGCGCCGGTCACCTGCGGCCCGGAGAGGAGACGCCGTCGCCATGTCACGTCCGACTCCGTCCCGTCCGGCGCCGTGCGACGCCGCCGCCGGTCACGGAAACGGGCGCTCACGGCGGCTGCGTTGAGCGAGCGGGGGGCCGAGCGCCCGACGACGCACCCCGGATGGGCCGCTGAGCTCTACCGGCGCGGCAAACAGCTGGAGCTCATGCACCGGGCGGTGGGGTTCGCCACGCTCGCCCTGATCACCCTGGCGCCGCTGCTGATCGTGGTGGCCGCGCTCGACCCCCTGTACCACTCCGGGTTCGCGCTGTGGCTGGTGGACGGCATGGACCTGTCCGGCCAGTCCGCCCGGGTGCTCACGGAGGTCTTCAACCCGCCGCCCAGGGTGGCCGCCTCCACCAGTGTGTGGGGGCTGGTGCTGCTCGTCGTCTTCGGCGTCTCCTTCGCGTCGAGCGTGCAGAACGCCTACGAGCGGATCTGGCGGCTGCCCTCCGGCCCCTGGCACCGGATCTGGCGCCAGGTCGTCTGGCTGATCATGCTGATGGTGTACCTGTATGTGCAGGTGCTCACCCGCACCGTGCTCGCCGGGACGCACCGGATGCTGTTGAGCGTGGGCATCGGCGTGCTGTTCTTCTGGTGGGGTCCGCACTTCTTCCTCGGCCACCAGGTGCGCTGGCGGCTGCTGTTCCCCGGGGCCGTCGCCACCATGGCGGGCCTGGTGGGCCTGCGGGTCTTCTCGGACCTGGTGTTCACTCCGCTGATCGTGACCAACGCGGTCAGCTACGGCGCCATCGGCACCATCCTGGTGGTGGAGTCCTGGCTGATCGGCGTGGGATTCGTCGTCTATGGCGGCGCACTGGTCGGCCATCTGTTCTGCGACCGGATGGGGCATCTGCTGCAGCACAAGGAGGCCGACGAGACATGAGCCCGCGCCGGCGGGGTGCCGCGGAAAGCCGAGGATCGAGCGCTCACGGGACCACGGGGCACAGGACCGGACCGTAACCGCCGGGGAGGCGTACGCGTGAGCGGCTGTCACACGGCCGAGGACTGGGCCGTACGGGAGGTCACCCGGGCACGCACCGCTTCGACGGCCTCCCACTGCTCGGTGCTCAGGCAGGCCAGCGCGGCGGGGAAGACGCCGTCCTGTTCCTTGAGGATGTGCTCCCGCAGGAGTGCGAGTGCCTCGAGGAAGCGGGCGGGCCATGCGGGGTCCGCCGGGACACCGGCGTCCGCCTCGGCGAGCACCCGGTCGACACGGCGGTGCTCCGCCTCCAGTGCGGCGATCTTCTCGGGGAACTCCGGGGCGAGGGCGGGGAACAGGCCGTGCTCCTCCACCTCGGTGTGCGGGCCGAGCACCGCGGAGATCTGCCGGGCCAGATCCGCCATGCGGGTGATGTCACCGTCCTGGTGGGCCTGTCGCACCCGGCCGACGAGGTTCACCAGGGTCTCGTGCTCACGGGTCAGCTCGTCGATCGAGGCCAGGCTCTGGCAGCCGCAGTATTCGCACATCGGTGTGTTCTCCTCCCGTCGGTGCGGTCCCGCCGGTCCGGTCGGCCGGTGTGTTCCGGCCGATGTGGTTGATGTGGTTGATGTGGTTCCGAGGTGCGGTTCCGGGTCGTGGTCTCAGGCGATGTCGAGGACCTCACGGACCGGACGGCGGGGGCTGGCGATGCCGCCGGGGCCGTAGCCGAGGCGCAGCACCATCTGCACATGGCCGCTGCCCGACACCGGGTCGCGGGCCAGCAGGCGCAGGTCCGGGCTCTCCAGCGGGTGCGAGGTCAGGGAGGTGGCAAGACCGGCCGAGGTCGCCTCCAGCAGGACCCGTTCCAGGGCCTGGCCGGCGCGCAGCCAGTCGGCCGGTGTGTCGCCGCGGGTGCTCAGCAGGGCCAGTTGCGGATCGTGCTCGAAGTCCTCGGCGTCGCGTCCGGCCACCGGCCGGCGGCCGGCGAAGTCGCGCTGCGGGGCCCTTCCGTCGCGGCGGTGGGGTCCGAAGGCGTACTCGGGGACGCCGTCGGTGGCGACGTCGGCCTCCGGTCCGAGCCGGACCCAGCGGATCAGGTCCTCCCTGCTGACGGGGTCCAGGGTTTCCCGGCCCTCCGCGTCGCGGACCAGCTCCAGTACGGTCTCGGTGTGCCAGCGCCCGGGAAAGAGCAGCTCGGCCCCCTCCCGGGCCGCCGCCGCCCGCAGTGCGGCGCGGACGTCCTCGGGGATCTCCCGCTCGGAGAACGGATGGCGGCTGGTGTGCCGCTTGGAGACCGCCGGGTGCAGCCGTCGCAGGTCGTCGTCGTTCGTCGCGGGTTCCACCAGGTGCACCGCGGCGAGCAGCAGCGGGTCCGCCGGATCGGGCAGCAGCCCGGCCTCGGGGGTGAAACCGGCGTGCACGGCGGCAACCCGCAGATTGAACAGCGCCGCTCCGCATCCGATGTGCAGGGCCCGGTGGCCGGGGTCGGTCCGGTGCATGGCCCGCCGGAGGTCGGCGTACAGCAGGAGCAGGTCCTCGTCCGGCAGGAGGCGGAACCTCCAGGGCTGGGCGTTGTGCATGGACGGGGCGGCCGTGGCCTCGGCGACCAGTGCGGTCACCGTCCTGCTGTCGAGCTGTCGCGTGGCCATCGCAACCTCCTCGGGCCGGATGCCCTGCGGCCGCCGGAATTCCGCCGCCTCCGTGGTCCAGTCAACCCCTGGAGGGCCCTCGCCGCATGAGCCGACCGGCCCGGATCGGAGCCGGACAGGGGGCCTTCCGGCCCATTCGTTCCGCCTCCGGGTGATCTGCCGCCCCGGCGCACAAACCCGCGTCAGGTGTGAGGGATCACCGCGACCGGCGGTGTCGCGTGGCGCAGCACCGTGTCGGTGACCGGTCCGATGTGCGTGCCGAGCGTGCCCTGCCGGACCGTCCGCCCGACGACCAGCAGCACGGCGTCCCTGGAGGCGTCGACCAGATGGGTGCCGGCCTGGCCGATCACGGCCTGGGCGGTCACCGGCACGCCGGGGAACTTCTCCTGCCAGGGGCGGAGCACGTCGTCGAGCGGAGCGGTCACGGACTCCGTCTCCGCGAGGCCGAGGCCGTCGGCGGGCTCGTCCGCCGAGCCGCGGCCGTGAACGACGCGCAGGGCGGTGCCGCGCCGTGCGGCGGCCTCGAAGGCGAACACGAGTACGGTGTCGTCGGGGCTGTCCAGGTCCACGCCGACGACCACGACGCCGCCGGTGTTCCTGCCCGTCACCGGCTTCTGGACGCCGTCCTCCGGCTTTTCGGTGTCGGTGGCGCGGACCAGTACGACCGGCCCCTCCGCCCGTGCCACCACCGCCCGGGCCACGGAGCCGAGCAGGAAACCGGCGGTCCTGCCCAGCCCGTGCGAGCCGAGCACCAGCATCTCGCCGTCCGCCCCGGCGGCCGCCAGAGCCGTCGCGGGGTCCCCGGGGAGACGGTCGGTGATGACCTCGAGCCCGGGGTGGCGGCGCGACAGATGGACCCGGGCGTCGGTGAGCAGACGCGCGGACCTCTTGGGGTCCGACGGGACGGTCACGCCCGCGAGGGGCGCATAGGGCACGATCGGCTGTTCCCAGGCATGTACCAGCCGCAGCGGCACCTGACGCAGCAGGGCCTCGTGGGCGGCCCAGTCGGCCGCGGCACAAGCGGCACGGCTGCCGTCGAAGCCGACGACGACGGGACGAACGGGAATGGTCGACATGGTGGGCGGTCTCCTTGCGGTGGATACCTCCACTGTCGCCGTCGACACCTCGCCGCAGGAGGGTCCAAGGTCCCTGGAGGGGAAGCCGATCGACCGCCCGGTGCTCTCCGCCGGAGATTTCCGGCGCTCTCAGGGCTCACAGGGGATCACAGGGGGCCGGGAAGCCCGGGAAACCCGGGGAAACCCGGGGAAACCCGGGGGAGCGAGGAGCGGCGTCCGATGCGTGGGGGCCGCGTCCGGGGGAGCCGGAAGCCCCCTGTGTGAAGCTGCCCCGGCGTGAAGCGGTTCCGGGGAGGGCAGGCCGGATGGCGCGGCGCGGCGGGGCGCCGCGGAAGTCCGTCCGGGTGCCTCAGGGCTGCTCGTCGGCCAGATCGGGTTCGAGCAGGGGGCGGCGGGGCGGTCCCGCGAGGGCGCTGTGGACGTCCACCACACCCTCGACGGAGCGCGCCAGGCGCAGGGCGAGCGGTGTCAGGGAGGCGTCCTGGACGCGTCCGCTGAGGGTGACGACGCCCTCGTGCACGGTCACGCGTATCGACTCCGACAGACCCGGAAGCCGGGCATCGCGCAGCCGGCGGCGGACCTCCTCGGCAAGGTCCTCGTCGCTGCGCAGGAAGACCTTGAGCAGGTCGGAGCGGCTGACGATGCCGGTGAGCACGCCGTCGTCGTCGACGACCGGCAGGCGCTTGACGTCTCGCTGGGCCATGAGGCGGGCCGCCCGGCCCAGGCCGGCGTCGGGGTGGACGGTGACGGCCGGGGCGGTCATCAGCTCCCCGGCGGTCGCGGCCTCCGCCTTGGCCTCGTCCGCCGGGCGTTGCGTCCGGCCGGGCCGGCCGGGCTCGTCGGCGCGGAACTCCTCCTTGCGCAGCAGGTCGGCCTCCGAGACGACGCCGATCACCCGGCCGCTGTCGTCCAGCACGGGCATCGCGCTGACGTCCCACCGTTTCATCGTCCGCACGATCTCCTTGAACGACGCACCACTGGTCAGGGCGACGACGGTACGGGTCATCACGTCACCGACGGTGTACGGGGAATCCTTCATGACGCCCTCCGGTGGGTCCGGTCGAAGGCTCGGAAGAGCGGGAAGAGCCAGAAGAGTCAGAAAAGTCGGAAAAGCCGGGAGGGCCAAAGGGCCGGAGGAAAGAGCCGGAAGGGCGGGAGGAGGTGGGAGGAAGCGGGAAGAAGCAGGGAACGAAGGAGCAGGGAGAAGGGTCCGGAAGAGTCGGAGGAGTCAGAGAAGGGCGTCGAGGCCGTAGAGGCTGCGGCCGCCGACCAGCTCACGCCCCGTGATCAGCTCCGGCTCCACCCGCACGAACACCTCCCGCGGCCAGGGCAC
>NZ_BAAAHG010000101.1:0-7779 GCF_039525155.1 Streptomyces thermoalcalitolerans
CGGGCACCACCGGGCTTCGGGCACGGCGCGGGAGCGGCCGCCGCGGGTTCTGCGGGGGCCGTCGAAGGCTCGGCGGGGGCAGCCGAAGACTCGGCGGGGGCCGTCGGCGACGCGGGCGCCGGCGGACGGCCGGCCCGCCCGCTCCACACCGCGTCGGCCATCTCCCACAGGGCCAGCGGCCTGCCGGGGGCCTCGCCGGCCAGGCCGCACAGCATCTCGACGGCCTGGCGCGGCGGAAGGCACTTTCCGTTGAGGTAGCGCTCCCAGGAGGACTTGCTGTACCCCGTCTTCCCTGCCAGGGCGGCCAGGCTCAGCCCGGTCCGGGCGCGCAGACCGCGCAGCGTCTCCGCCAGCCGCTCGCACTCCAGCGGCCGCTCGCCGGGCCTCATTTCCGCAGCACCCCCCAGGTGTCCTCGCCGACCACGCCGTCCACGACGATGTGCGCGTCCCGCTGCAGCCGCTTGACCGCGCGCTCGGTGCGGCTGCCGAAGATCCCGTCGGCGAGTCCCGGCGGAAAGCCGTGGTGCCGCAGCAGACACTGCGCCTCGACGACGGCCCACTGGGTGGACCCCTTGCCGATCAGGGCCGTACGGGTCCTGCTGTACCCCGCGTACAGCAGGCCGTCGTCGTCCCGGTGCACCGCGCAGGGATAGTCCTTGCCGGGCCGGAACACGAACGGCTTCTGCTCCGGGTCCGTGACCGGACTGCCCGCCGCGACCACGCGCCCGCCCCGCTCCTCGCCCTTGTTCCCGGGAGCGGTCACCAGCAGGACGGTCAGGACCACCACGGCCGTGACGGCCGCGGCCACCGAGGCGGTCACCCACGGGCGCAGACCGCTTCGCCCGCCGCCACCGTTCTCCGGTTCCTCCTCCGGCTTCCCGGACGTCGAAGCCGCCCCGGCCTGTCCGGCCTGCTCGGTCGGCTCGGCCGGCTCGGCCTGCTCGGTCGGCTCGGCCGACTCGGCCGACTCGGCCGACTCGGGGTTCCGGGGCTGGTCGGGCCCCTCCCTCCGCGCACCTCCTCCCGGTCCTCCCGGGCCGTCCGTCGCGGCCGCGGCCAGCTCGTGCAGGGCCAGCAGCCGCTCCGCGTCGGCGGCACAGGCACGGGCGAACGCGGCCACCGCCCGCTGGGGCGGCAGCGCCCGGCCGTTGAGGTAACGGTCCCAGGAGGAGCGGCTGTACCCGGTCCGGGAGGCCAGCGCCTGCAGGCTGAGACCGCTGTGGTCCTTGAGCCGGCGGAGCTGTACGACCAGATGCCGCGCCCTGGGGTCGAGCGAATGCGGCAGCTGCTTCCAAGGAGACATGTCCCCCCACATCTCTTCCTTTTGGCGGCAGTTCCTCCTTGGAAGACAGGAGGGGTTCTCGCTCCGGTTCTCCGGCGCCCTCCCCCGGAAGGATGCTTTCGGCCACGGTGCGGTGCGGCCCGGCGTCCCGCCGCTGCCTCGTCCCGCACCGCGTCCCCGCAGGTCAGAGGGTGGGACGTCCCGTGTGGGCACCATCCTGCCGACGACGGTGGCCCCGCCCCGGGACGGACGGGCAGTGTCGGTGGGGCACGGCGGGGACCGCGTCCGTCCGGCACGGTCCCCGTACGGCACCGACAACCGACCAGCACGGAAAACGGGGAGAACCCATGACCATCAGCGCCATGCGCACGTCCCTCGGCATCGGCATCGCGACCCTCGCCCTCCTGGGCGGCACGGCGGGCGTCGCCACCGCCGGCACGTCCCACACGGCCGGCAGCGCCGCCACCCACTCCATCACCGGCAAGGCCTCGGCCGCGGCGAAGTGCTCGTACACCAGCAGCATCGGCTTCTACTGCGGCTACTACAAGGGCAGCGCCACCGTGAAGACGGGCAGCAAGGGCAATGCGGTCAAGGAGGTCCAGGCCCTGATCAACGAGACGACCTCCTACACGCCCAAGCTCGCGGTCGACGGCGACTTCGGTCCCAAGACCAAGGCGGCCGTGGTGTGGTTCCAGAAGACCTACAAGGTGAAGCCGTACGACGGCATCGTCGGCCCGAAGACGTGGAAGGAACTGCGCCTGAAGTAAGGCCTCCGCCCTCCCTGACCGGATGTGCCGTCCTCCCGGTGCCGTCGGCCCGGGTCAGCCGGCCCGGGTCAGCCGGCCCGGATCAGTCCAGGTGTGTCGGCGCGAACATGCGCAGGACCGCCGGGAGGACGACCACCGAGGGCCCTGGTGCGGCCAGGGCCCTCGCCAGGTCCTTCTCGAGGGTCTCGGGGGTGGTGCGCACGCCCGGGACGCCGAAGGACTCGGCCAGGGCCGCGTAGTCGGGGCGGGTGAGCTCCGTCGCCGTGGCCTGGCCGAAGGCGTCCGTCATGTACTCACGGAGAATGCCGTAGCCGCCGTCGTCGACGATCAGCCAGGTGACGTTCAGGTCGTACTGGCGGGCCGTGGCCAGCTCGGCGATGGAGTACAGGGCGCCGCCGTCGCCGGAGACCGCGAGGACCGGCCGGGTGGGGTCCGCGACCGCGGCGCCGAGCGCCGCCGGGAAGCCGTAGCCGAGACCGCCGGCGCCCTGGGCCGAGTGCATGGCGTTGGGGGACTTGGCGTCGAAGGCCGACCAGGCCCAGTACGCCAGGATCGTCATGTCCCAGAAGGACGGGGAGTCGGCGGGCAGGGCACGGCGGACGGAGGCCAGGACCTCCTGTTCGAGGGTGAGGTCCTGGGCGGCGATGCGGTCGCGGACCTTGTCCAGCAGCTCCCGCGCACGGTCGGCGGCGCTCTCGTCCGGGCGTTCGTCCACCGCCTCCAGCAGTGCCCGGACCGCCAGGCGGGCGTCGGCGTGGATGCCGAGCGCCGGGTGGTTGGACTCCAGCTTGCCGAGGTCGGCCTCGATCTGGACGATCCGGCCGCGCGGCTTGAACGTGTGGTAGTTGGAGGAGAGTTCGCCCAGGCCGGAGCCGATCACGAGCAGGACGTCGGCGTCCTCCAGGAAGTCCGTGGTGTGCCGGTCCTCCATCCAGGACTGGAGGGACAGCGGGTGCTCCCAGGGGAAGGCGCCCTTGCCGCCGAAGGTGGTGACGACGGGGGCGTTCAGTTTCTCGGCCAGGGCCAGCAGTTCACCGGACGCGCCCGCGCGGACCACTCCCCCGCCCGCGATGATCGCGGGGCGGGCGGCGTGGGAGAGCAGGTCGGCTGCCGCGGCGACGAGTTCCGGGCGGGGGGCCGGCTGCTCCGGGGTCGCGTCCATCGCCGTGACCACCGGCAGGCTCGTCGGAGCCAGCAGCACGTCCTGCGGGATCTCCACCCACACGGGTCCGTGGGGGGCGGTCAGCGCCGACTTCCAGGCCGCGGCGATCGCGGACGGGATCTGGGACTGGGTGCGCACGGTGTGGACCGACTTCACCACCCCCCGGAACGAGGCGGCCTGGTCGGGCAGTTCGTGCAGATAGCCGTGACGGCCGCCGCCGAGCCCGGCGGTCGGGACCTGGCTGCTGATGGCCAGGACGGGAGCGGAGGCCGCCGCCGCCTCCTGGAGGGCGGCCAGGGAGGTGAGGGCTCCCGGGCCGGTCGAGAGCAGCAGCGGCGCGGCCCGGCCCGTGATCCGGCCGTAGGCGTCCGCCGCGAAGCCGGCGTTGTTCTCCACCCGCAGGCCCACGTATCCGAGGTCGGAGCGGCGCAGCGCGTCGAACATGCCGAGGGCGTGCTGGCCGGGCAGGCCGAAGACGGTCGTCGCGCCGAGCCCGGCCAGCGTCTCCACGACCAGGTCTCCGCCGTTGCGGCTCCCTCTCACGCGGTGCGCAGTGCTGCCCTTGTGAGGGGTGACCGGGCGACGGGAGGGAGTGTCGAGCGCTTCCTTCGTCCGTGCGGGTGCGGGGCGGAGCGCCAGGTCGTGGTGGTGGGTCACTTCGCTTCCGTGTCCTTCCGGGCCGCCGCGATCTGGCGGGCCATGATGGTGGTCAGCTCGTACGCGGTGTGGGAGGCGGCGATCGAGGTGATCTCGGCGTGGTCGTACGCCGGTGCCACTTCGACGATGTCCGCCGACACCAGATGACAGTCGGCCAGGCCGCGCAGGATCTCCAGCAGTTCGCGGGAGGTCATGCCGCCCGCCTCGGGGGTGCCGGTGCCGGGCGCGTGGGCCGGGTCGAGACAGTCGATGTCGATGGAGATGTACAGCGGGCGGTCGCCGATGCGCTGGCGCAGCTGGTCGGCCACTTCGTCGGCGCCGCGCCGGTAGACGTCGGCGGAGGTGACGATGCCGAAGCCCATCTTCTCGTCGTCGGTGAGGTCCTGCCTGCTGTACAGCGGGCCGCGGATGCCGACGTGGGAGAGGGCGGAGGTGTCGAGGATGCCCTCTTCGACGGCGCGGCGGAACGGGGTGCCGTGGGTGTACTCCGCGCCGAAGTAGGTGTCCCAGGTGTCGAGATGGGCGTCGAAGTGGAGCAGGGCGACCGGGCCGTGCTTCCTGGCGACGGAGCGCAGCAGCGGCAGGGCGATGGTGTGGTCGCCGCCGAGGGTCATCAACCGGGCGCCAGTGCCGAGCAGTTCGTCGGCGGCGGCCTCGACGGTCTCCACGGCCTCGTTGATGTTGAACGGGTTCACGGCGATGTCACCGCCGTCGGCGACCTGGGCGAGGGCGAACGGTGAGGCGTCCTGCGCCGGGTTGTAGGGGCGCAGCAGCCGGGACGCCTCACGGATGGCGTTGCCGCCGAAGCGGGCGCCCGGCCGGTACGAGACACCGGAGTCGAACGGCACGCCCACGACGGCGATGTCGGTGGTGCCGACCTCGTCGAGGCGGGGCAGCCGGGCGAAGGTCGCGGGGCCGGCGTACCGCGGGACGCGGGAGGAGTCGACCGGACCGCGGGGTATCGCGTTGCTGCTCATACTGAAATGCCTTCTTTCTCACGCTTCATCGCGTATGTACTGCTTCCCGGGCGACTCTACTGGTGGGCCGGAGCGGGCTCGGACGGGAGTCCGGGGGTGCGCCCGGCAAGGCGCTCGCGCCAGGCGGCGAGGACGGCCTCGTCGGTGGGCCGGGTCAGCAGGGAGACGACGACGTAGGCGGCGAGGGAGGCCAGCAGACCGTAGTAGATGGGCTCGTTGGCGAGGATGCCGGCGGTCGCCATGAGAGCGACGACGGTGAGACCGCCGACGATCACGGAGGCGAGGGCGCCCTGCACGGTGCCGCGCTTCCACACCAGCCCGCCGAGGATCGGCACCAGCAGTCCGCCGACGAGCAGGTTGTAGGCGACGGTCAGTGCCGCGACGACGTCGTTGAGGGCGATGGCGGTGCAGATCACCGCGACGCCCATGATCAGGATGAAGGCGCGGTTGCCTCTGACCTCGTCGTGCGCTTCCTCACCGCGGCGGACGACGCCGCGCAGCCGGGACCAGATGTCGTTGTTGGCGACGGTGGCGCAGGCGATCAGCGCGCCGGAGGAGGTGGACATCACCGCGGCCAGGGCGGCGGCGAGCACCAGTCCGCGGACGCCGATGGGCAGGTCGTTCTTGACGACGGTGGCGAAGGCGTCGTCGGCGTTGCCGAGGTCGGGGTAGAGCACCTTGGCGGCGGTGCCGATGACCGCGCCGGCGACGGCGTAGGCCAGGCAGTAGGTGCCGGCGACGGTGCCGCCCCACTTGGCCGTCGCGTCGCTGCGGGCGGTGAAGACGCGCTGCCAGATGTCCTGTCCGATGAGCATGCCGAAGGTGTAGATCAGGACATAGGTGAAGATCGTCTCGCCGCCGATGCCCAGCGGGTCGAAGTAGGAGGTCGGCAGCTTGTCCTGCATCTCGCTGAAGCCGCCCGCCCTGACGACGGCGACCGGCAGCAGCAGGAGCAGGACGCCGATCGTCTTGACCACGAACTGCACCATGTCGGTCAGGGTGATGGACCACATGCCGCCGAGGGTGGAGTACGCGACGACGATCGTGCCGCCGAGGATGATCGCGACCGTGCGGTGCAGGTCGAACAGGACGTCGAAGATCGTGGCGTAGGCGATGGTGGAGGTGACCGCGAGCATCAGGGTGTACGCCCACATCACCACGCCCGAGATGACGCCGGCCCGGCCGCCGTAGCGCAGGTCGAGCATTTCGGAGACGGTGTAGACCTTCAGCCGGGCGATCCTGGCCGAGAAGAAGATCGAGAGGGCGAGCAGTCCGAGGCCGATGGTGAGGACCATCCAGGCCCCCGAGAGCCCGTACTTGTAGCCGAGACCGACACCGCCGATGGTGGAGGCACCACCGAGGACGATGGCCGCCATGGTGCCGGAGTACATGGTGGGCCCGAGCCGGCGGCCCGCCACCAGGAACTCGCTCTTCGACCTGGCGCGGCGCATGCCCCACCAGCCCATGGCCAGCATCCCGACCAGATACACAACGATCACTGCGTAGTCGACGACCATAGGGACCGCCCCTTCCTCGCGGCTGGTTCGTGGGTCGACCCTAGGTGGCCGAAAAGAGTCCTTGAAGTGTACGTTTCATCCATTCGAGCCGAGCGGGATGGAGGGATCGTCCACCATGCCGGATCCGTATGCGCCGGCCGTCCCGGCGGTCCCCCCGACCCCGCCGGTCCCCCTGTCGGCCCTGCTCGCCCGGGAGGACCTCGGCCTGCGCCACATCGCGGGGCCGGCCGGCCGGGACACGGTGATCCACTGGGTGCACACCTCGGAAATGGCCGACCCGTACCCCTATCTGCTGGGCGGTGAACTCCTGCTGACGGCCGGTGTTCATGTCCCGTCGGCCACGGCGGCCGCGTCGGCCGTGGACATCGGGCCGTATTTCGACACCTATGTCTCCCAGGTCGTCGCGGCGGGCGGCGCGGCGCTCGGTTTCGGCCTGGCACCGGTGCACGACACGGTGCCGCCCGCCCTGGTGGCGGCCTGCGACGCCCAGGGCCTTCCGCTGCTGGAGGTTCCCCCGCAGACCCCCTTCTCCGCCATCACCCGTGCCGTCTGGCAGCTGATGGCCCAGGTCCGCCTGGCCGAACTCCGCCGTGTCACCGAGGCCCAGCAGAGCCTGGCCGCCGCCGCCTCCCGGCCGAACCCCGTCCCCTCGGTCCTGCGCCAGCTGGCCCAGCGGCTGGGCGGCTGGGCGGTCCTCCACGGCCCGGACGGCGCGGAGATCGCCTCGGCGGGACGGGTCCCGCGCGAGGAGGTCCGCACGGCGCTCGCACAGCTGGTCGGCGTGGTGCGCCCGGCCCCGGCGGGCTCGCCCCGGCCGCCCGCTCCGGCCGCGCGGCCGGCACATCCCCCGTCCTCCCGGCAGCCGGAGGCCCCGGGACGCCCGGCCACCGGGTCCGCCTCCCCCGGCCGGACCGCTCCCTCCTCCGCCACCGACACCGTCGACGGCAGTCATCTCGCCGCCTATGCGCTGGGGACCGGGCGGGGGTTCGTGCTCGCGGTGGCGGCTCCGGAGCGGAGTCCCGGCGACCACACCGTCGCGTCCGTCGCCACGGTATTGCTGTCGCTGCTCACCGGGGAGCACCAGAGCGGCACGGGTGCGGCCCGGTCCTCGGCGCTCGTACGGATGCTGCTGGGGGCGGCGCCCGAGGAGGTCGCGCCACTGCTCGGGGCCGAGCGGTGGCTCGTGGTGCACGCCCAGCCGGACGCCCAGGCCCCCGACCCCATGGCCGCCTCCGCGCTCGGCACCGCGCTCGGATCCGCGCTGGTGGACCTCGCGGACGGGGTCGTACGGGTGCTCGTGCCCGCCGAGCGGGAGCCGGCTCCGCAGCCCGGCTGGACCCTCGGGGTGAGCACCGCCGTCACGGCCGCCGACTGGCCGGCCGCCGACGTCCAGGCCGCCCGCGCCCTGGCCCGCGCC
>NZ_BAAAHG010000102.1:0-7738 GCF_039525155.1 Streptomyces thermoalcalitolerans
CGAGCAGGGCGGCGTCCGGGGGCGGCGGGCCCTCCGGGACCGGCGCGGGCGCGGTGCGCGGCGGGGTGCGGTAGGAGGCGGTCCGGGTGACCACGACGTCGCCCTCGGCGGACTCGGCGGCCGGGGCGTGGCCCATGGCGCGCAGCCCCTCGAGGAGGGTGGCCGGACCGGCCTGCGCGGCGAGCACGGTGGGCGCCAGGCGGCGCAGGCGCAGAGGAGCGGACCGCTTGTCGGCCAGGATCTCGTCCAGCAGCGTCTCGTCGTCGCAGCGCACATAGGCCGAGGCGGCGCCGACCCGCAGATGCCCGTGGCGGCGGGCCGCGTCGTCGATGAGGTAGGTGAGCGGCTGCGGCACCGGGGTGCGGGAGTGCGCGGCGAGGAAGGCGTGCAGGCCGGCGGCGCTGTGGCCGGCGTCCAGGGCGCGGCGTACGGAGGCGGGGGTGAAGCGGTAGACGGTCGCGCCGCCCTTGGACTCCACGTCCGCGAGCAGGTCCAGCATGTCGGCCAGCGGCCGCTGGAGCGGCCCGGGCGCCACCGCCGTGAGGTCCGCCTGCAGCAGGACGTGGTCCAGGGGTTCGGGCAGGAGCGGGGCGAGGATGCGGGCCGCGGCGGCGGTCCGTTCGGCGAGGGAGGGGGGCTCCGGCGGCCCGGCGTCCGGCCCGGGCCGGTGAGGCTGAGGGTGCTTGTGGTGGTGGACGGGGAGTTTGTCACCGGGCCCCACGGGCTCGGCGTGCTGTCCGGCTGCCGGGGCGGACGGCGGCTCGGCCGCCGGTGCGGGCGGGGGCGCGCCCAGCAGCGCGCGTCCGTGCGCGGACAGCGCGCCGCGCCCCGTGACCCCGAGCAGCTCCGCCTCGGACAGCGCCCACCGGGCCAGCCTCTCGCGCAGCTCGTCCTCCCGCCGCACTCCGCGCGGCGGCCGTTCCCAGCGCAGCCGGGCCAGCACCGACTCGGCGGAGGGCGCGGCGCCCACCGGCAGCCCGGCGAGCAGGGTGAGCACCCGGTGCCGTACCTCCGGTGCCGCCGAGCGGTCCAGTCCGGGGCCGAGCGCCGACAGGGTGCGGTCCTTGGCGTCCCGCTCGCCGACCAGTCCCGGGACGCGCGTGGAGACGAGCCAGGCCGCCGCGAGATGGGCCCAGCGTTCGGCGGCGGGCCGCTCCCGCCACTCGTCACAGGCGGGGGTGGGCGCGTACCGCTCGTCGGCCTCCCCGTCGGAGGCGACCAGCCCGGCGAGGTAGGCGAGCTCGACCCAGAAGGCGGCCACCGGTTCGGGCACGTCGAGGGCGACGGCGGTGCGCTTGAGGTCGCGCACGCTCAGGCCGCCCGCGCGCAGCACGTGCGGCCCGCCCTCGTCCCATCCCTTCAGCAGTTCCTCCACGGTGGCCAGGGCGGTGTGCGCCTGTCCGGCCGCCGTCGCATCCACAGCCTGTGGATGGTGGGCGGCGGCCGTCTCGACGGCGGGCGGCACCGGCTCGGGCGTGCGATGGGCGCGGCCTCCGCGCAGATGCAGGGCCACCTCGCGGGGGAGGACGACGGTCCCGGGCGCCGCGGGCAGCAGCAGCCCCAGGTCGAGCAGCCGGCGAAGGTGCGGCGCCGGTTCGGGGGTGACCTGGCCGTACGGCGGGCCCCACACCAGGCGGTCCAGGACGGCGAGGGAGTCGGCCGGGAGCTCGGAGAGCAGCGCGGACATCCGCTCGCGGTCGGTGAACAGGGCGGTGAGCGAGGCGACGGCGGAGACGGAGTCGTGCGTCGAGGGCAGACCGACGGCGGCCAGGATCTCCTGGATCCGCCCCGGTGACATGCCCGCCGTCGCCTCCCGCACGGTCGGCCCGAGGCCGGTCGGGGAGGGACGCCGCGGCTGCGGGGCGAGCACGTCGCGGGCCGTGCGCACCAGGCGCAGCCGGTCGTCGTTGCCCCAGACGAGGGCCTGCTCGCGCAGGGTGTCCAGGGCGCGGGGCAGCGCGGCGGCGACGACGGGGTCCCGGTCGTCGGAGGCCATCAGGCCGAGCAGTTCGTCGTAGGTCGCCGGGTCGCCGGCCACCGCGAGGGCCTGGGCGGTCTGCAGGGCGAACCGGTCCAGCCGTTCCAGGGCGCGCACCACCGAGGCGCGGGTTCCGGCACGGGTGGCGAGCTGGGTGAGGTCGGCCGGGACCGGTGTGACGAGGTCGGGACGGCTGCGCAGGAGGGCGGCCAGGGAGGCGTCGTCGCGCGCGCGGAGCGCTTCCGCGAGGGACCGCGGAGCCGGCGGTTGCTCATCGCTGCTCATCCGACCCACGGTAGCGGGTCGCGGTCCAGGGAGGACCGTGCCCTTGGTCCCTGATCGGCTCGTGGTCCCTGAGCGGCTCTTGGTCCCTCATCGGCTCGAACGGTCGCGTCCCCCGGCTGTCGTACGGGCCGCGCGGGGTCGTCCTGCGCTACCGTCGTCCCGCGGGAGCATGGGCCAGCCACCCCGGAGGGGTTCCGTGGGGATCGAGAGCGATCAGGTCGTCTACGAGTATCTGAGCCGCGTCGGGGACGTCGCTCAGCAGCGGCATCTGTCCTCGGCCGCCCGGATGCGCCTGGTCGCGGAGCTGCGCGACGAGATCGAACGGCGCCGTGCCAAGGCCGTGGTGGACAGTCCCGCCGCCGTCCGCCGCATCCTCGCCCGGCTCGGCAGCCCGGACGAGGTCGTCGCGGCCGCGGGCGGCACGGAGACGGGCGGCACGGGCGCGGCGGAACCGCGGGCGCCGGAGCCGGCCGTCCCCGCGCAGCGGGACCCCAGGACATCCCAGGCGTCCCCGGTGTCCGAGCCGTCCGGTGCATCCGGGCCGTCCGAGCCGTCCGGTGCATCCGGGGCGTCCGGGACGGATCAGGAGCAGCCGAAGGGGCTGCGCAAGATCGTGCCCCGGCCGCTCGTGCCCCGGCCGCGCTCGTCGCAGCCGAGGACAAAGCCCGCACCCCTCGACGGCCCGTCCCCGCCGCATCTGGCGACCGCCGCCGAGCTCGGCGACGCGACGGCCCGCCCCGACTGGTGGAACCTGGACGGCCCCTCGCTCGGCATCGGGGACGAGGTGCCCGGCTTCGTGGGCGGGGTGGAGGTCCCGGAGCTGCTCAAACCCCCGCCGCCGAAGGAACCGGCCGAGCCCGGCCCCGACCCCGAGAAGGCCGCCGGCACGGACACGGCGGCGGAGGAGGAGACGGCCGAGCCGCAGAAGGCGCCGGCCGCGCGCCGGCGGCTGGGCCTGTCCCTGCTCAAGGGGAGCCGGCGCAACCCGCTGCTGCTGCTCGCGGCCGGGCTGCTGGTCGCCGGCGCGGTTCTCGGCAATCTGTTCGCGCTGCTGCTCGGCTGGCTGATCGCGTACGGCTCCCGGCGGCTGACCCCGACGGAGTCCAAGTGGGCCGTCATGGGCCTGCCGGGCCTGGCGCTGACGGCCGGAGCGGTGTGGCTGTGGGGACGCGCCGACGGCCGCTGGGGCACCCCCATCGCCCAGGGGCAGATGAGCGACGCGGTCCAGCAGACCTGGCCCTGGGTGGTGCGGACCGCGGCCGTGCTCTCGGCCCTCTTCCTGATCTGGCGCGCGCAGCGCCGCCAGTGAGCACCGCCCGCACCGCCCGCACCGCCTGCACTGGCAGCACCGCCCGCACCGGCGGCACCGCCCGCAGGGCCCGCCGGCGATAGCTGTACGTCACACGGACCGGGCGTCCGCCCGCCCGTGCCCCTGGGCAGAATGGCCCATATGACCTCGCGCCCCCTGACCGTCGGCTTCGACCTCGACATGACCCTCATCGACTCCCGCCCCGGGATCCGCGCCTGCTTTCTGGCGCTGTCCGAGCGGACGGGGACGTACATCGACGCCGACCTGGCGGTCACCCGGCTCGGTCCGCCGCTCGAGCAGGAGCTGATCAACTGGTTCCCGGCCGACGAGGTCGAGGCCGCGGGGAGCATGTACCGGGAGATGTATCCGGCCTACGCCGTCCCCGCCACGCCCGCGCTGACCGGCGCCCGCGAGGCGATGGCGGCGGTAAGGGAGTTGGGCGGACGGGCGATCGTCGTCACCGCCAAGTACGAGCCGAACGCCAAGCTGCACCTGGAGCACCTGGGCATCGAGCCGGACGCGGTGATCGGCGATCTGTGGGCCGAGCAGAAGGCCCGGGCGCTGCGCGAGTACGGCGTCGGCGTGTACGTGGGCGACCACGTCGGCGATGTGCGCGGCGCCCGTACGGCGGGCGCCCTGTCGGTGGCGGTGACCACCGGTCCCTGCGACGAGCGGGAGCTGCGGGCGGCGGGCGCGGACGTCGTCCTGCCGGACCTGACCGGGTTCCCGGAGTGGCTGTCCGGCTACCGGGAGTCGCCGCGCGCCTGACGGCGGCTCGCCGCGATCGACCGCAGCAGACCGATGCCCGCGAGCAGGAAGCCGACGCCCATGAGCATGCTCAGGCCGAACATGTACGTCGGGAAGGGCTTCGTGCCGAGGAACAGCGGCGCGATCGTGACGAGCGTGGCCACCGCGCCGACGAAGAACACGACGGCACCGGCCCGGATCAGCCACTCACCGGCCGCAGGAGGGTTCGTTGGGGTTTCTTCACGCACCCGGTCAGGGTAGTTCCCCGCAGGGTTCGTGTCGGTGTCGGTCGGGAGCGTACGGTCCCAGCAGCCGCCGGGGAGGAAACAAGTTGCAGCCGCATGTCCTCGGTGTGCTGAGATATGCCCGTGTCCCCCCGCCTCGGGCGAGCGTGCAGCCCGTGCACCGGCCGGCCGGGTTCGGCCGACTGGCGTGGGCGGGCTTGACGAGGGGTAAAGAAGCTGGGGAGGCTTCGGGACAACGGCAGGCACGAGCGAGCGCTAGATAGCCTGACCTGCGGCAACAGTGGTTCGGCTCACCGGTGAGATGGGGTGCGTGCTTTGCCTACCGGCAAGGTGAAGTGGTTCAACGCTGAGAAGGGCTTCGGCTTCCTCTCCCGCGACGACGGCGGTGACGTCTTCGTCCACTCCTCGGTACTCCCCGCCGGAGTGGAGACGCTCAGGCCGGGACAGCGGGTGGAGTTCGGGGTGGTCGCCGGGCACCGTGGCGACCAGGCACTCTCCCTGACGATCCTGGAACCGACGCCGTCGGTCGCCGCCGCCCAGCGCAAGAAACCGGACGAGCTGGCCTCCATCGTGCAGGACCTGACCACGCTCCTGGAGGGTATCGCCCAGGGGCTGGGGAACGGACGCTACCCCGACAAGTCCACCGGCAGGAAGGTCGCCGGCATGCTGCGCGCGGTCGCCGACCAGCTGGACGTATGAGCGTGCGACGGCGGGACCCGGCCGACGGACCTGGGACCGGTCCCGCGACCCGGGCCGCGGGACCGGTCCGGATCACGGGAAGACGAGCGCGTTCGGGCCGAGGGGCGGTACGAGCCCCTCGGCCGCCGCACGTGTGAGCAGCCCGCGGACCGCCGCATAGCCGTCCTCGCCGAGGTCGGCGGTGAACTCGTTGACGTACAGGGCGATGTGCTGGTCGGCGACGGCCGGGTCCATCTCCTGGGCGTGCTCCATGACGTACGGCCGGGAGACCTCCGGGTCGTCCCACGCGGCCCGCACGGACCTGCGGATCGCGTCGGCGAGCCGCGTCAGCGTCTCCTCGCCCAGCGACCGCTTGGCGATGATCGCCCCCAGCGGGATCGGCAGCCCGGTGGTGGTCTCCCAGTGCTCGCCCATGTCGGCGAGCTTGTGCAGGCCGTAGTTCCGGTACGTGAAGCGTGCCTCGTGGATGACGAGTCCCGCGTCGACCTTCCCGTCCCGCACGGCCGGCATGATCTCGTGGAACGGCATGACCACGATCTCGCCGACCCCGCCGGGGACCGTGTCCGCCGCCCACAGCCGGAACAGCAGGTACGCCGTCGACGTCTCGCTCGGCACGGCGACCGTACGGCCGCTCAGACCGCTGTCCGGCTCCCGGGTGAGCACCAGCGGCCCGCAGCCCCGGCCCAGCGCACCGCCGCACGGCAGCAGCGTGTAGGTGTCGAGGACGTACGGCAGCACCGCGTACGACACCTTCAGCACGTCGTACTCGCCGCGCTGGGCCATGCCGTTGGTGACGTCGATGTCCGCGAAGGTGACGTCGAGCGCGGGCGCGCCCGGGACACGGCCATGGGCGAGGGCGTCGAAGACGAAGGTGTCGTTGGGGCAGGGCGAGTAGGCGATCCGCAGACGCCGGTGGTCAGGACTCCTGTCAGGGCTCATGGGGATTCCACCTCGCAAGGACGTCGGTGAGCTTCCCGAAGCCCTCGGTCAGGGCCGCCAGGGCGTCGCCGATGCGCCAGGCGGCACGGTCGCGCGGGCCGACGGGGTTGGAGACCGCACGGATCTCCAGCACCGGGACATGGTGCGCGGCAGCCGCCTCGGCCACCCCGAACCCCTCCATCGCCTCGGCCAGGGCACGGGGGTGACGGGTGCGCAGGGCGCCGGCCCGGGCGGCGGTGCCGGTCGCCGTCGAGACGGTCAGGATGGTTCCGGTCCGGGCCCCGGTGGCCTCCGCGATCACTCGTACGAGTGCTTCGGGCGGACGGTGGGTGATGGTGCCGAAGCCGAGCTCGGTCACCGGAAGGAAGCCGTCGCCGGTCTCGGCGCCCAGGTCGGCGGCGGTGATCTCGTCGGCGACGACGAGCGAGCCGAGGGGCGCGGCGGGCGCGAAGCCTCCGGCGATACCGGCGGAGACGACGAGGTCGTAGGGGGTGCCGCCGAGTGCGGCGGCGGTCAGGGCGGTGGCGGTGGAGGCGGCGGCCCGGGCCGGGCCGACACCGGCGGCGATCAGATCGTGACCGCCGCGGCGGTGCACGGTCACCCCGGGCAGCGGCAGCTCCCGCACGGGCCCCGTGAACGCCCGCGCCACCGCCTCCCGTTCGGCCGGGACCGCGGTGGCGACGAGTACGCGTACGGAGGACACCGGCTGCCTGGTCAGGAGTCCTTCAGCAGCTTGAAGGACCACAGGCCCAGCACGTCCTTGTCCCCCTGCTTGATGGAGACCCAGGTGGAGTTGCCACTGGCGCCGTACTGGGCGTTGAAGAACACGCTGCCGGGGATGGCGCGGTAGGTCTTCGTGCTGGAGTCGGTCAGCGGCTGCCCGTTCATCAGGATGGTCCAGCCCTTGTCCGCGATGGCCGGGTCGACGCCGAAGCGGACGGTCTCGTCGGGGTCGACCTTGATCGACGTGTCCGACTTCAGGCAGCTCAGCAGCTTGGAGTCCTTGATCGCCTTGCCGTTGTCGTAGCAGGTGGCCTCCGCGTGCACCGAGGAGTCGCCCACGGTGATCGTGGCCAGCGGCGTCGGCTTCTCGCAGGCCGACAGGGCAAGCAGTCCGGCGGAAACGGCGCCGGCGGCGGCGACGGCGCGGCGGCGTCGCACGGCGGATTGCAGCGTGGTCATGTTCGAAGGCTATCTGGCGCACCCGACCCCCCACCCACGCGGGGTACGGCGGGTCGGGGAATGGGGCCGCGCACGCGGCCCCATTCGTGCCCGTTCGCGTCCGCCGAGGGTGGGTGTGCGGACGTGTTGCTGGTGGGTGGGGGTGCGGGTGTGGGTGTGGGGGTTAGCGGGGGTTGAGGCTCCAGCGGGGGCCGTGCGGGCCGTCCTCGATGACCAGCCCGGCCTGGTGGAGCCGGTCGCGCAGGGCATCGGCGGTGGGCCAGTCCTTGCGCGCCCGCGCCGCCTCCCGCTGCTCCAGCACCATCCCCACCAAAGCGTCCACCACCTGGTGCAGATCCTCCCCGCCCCCGGCAC
>NZ_BAAAHG010000103.1:0-7450 GCF_039525155.1 Streptomyces thermoalcalitolerans
GCGAGTGACGACAACGCCGCTGGGGGTGCCCCCACGCCCGTCCAGGGCAGTGGGGGAGCGCGTGCCGAACCCCGCGACCTGCGGCATGATCCAAACGGCACCCCCTAGCGCAGGTGCCGTGTCAAGAGGTGCCAGAGGCGCCGCGTCAGGAGGTGCCGGAGGCGTTCGAGGGGGCCGTCCGGAGCGCCCCGGCCGCACGGCACGGTCCGGACAGCACCTGACGGCACCTGGGCGCGCCGTTGGGCCGTACTGGGCGAAGTGGGGGCGACGGCGGCGGGTTAGATTGACTTCGTGCTCTCTCGCCTCTCACGCCCCCAGGCCCTCACCGTCTGCGCGCTTCCCGTCGCGGCCCTGATCGCCGCCGCGGTGTGCGCACCGCTGCCGTTCTCGGTGGCGCAGCCGGGCATGACGGCGGATGTGCTCGGCGAGAACAAGGGCACCCCGGTCATCACCGTCTCCGGCGCCCCCACCCGGAGGACGAGCGGGCAGCTGCGGATGACGACCATCGAGGCGACCGGCCCGGACGCGGACGTCTCGCTGAAGGACGTGATCGACGGCTGGTTCGCCACCGACCGGGCGGTCATGCCGCGCGACGCGGTCTACCCGAGCGGCGACAGCGTCAAGGAGATCGAGCAGTACAACGCCGAGCAGATGCGCAAGTCCCAGGACGCGGCGACCCGGGCGGCCCTGAAGTACCTCGGCGTCCACGACAAGGACGTCAAGGTGACGCTGAGGCTCGCCGACGTCGGCGGCCCCAGCGCGGGCCTGCTGTTCTCCCTCGGCATCATCAACAAGCTCGACGGCGACGGCAACGGCGGCGACCTCACGGGCGGCCGTACGATCGCCGGCACGGGGACCATCACCGCCGACGGCAAGGTCGGCCCGGTCGGCGGCGTGGCCCTCAAGACCCAGGCCGCCCACCGGGACGGTGCCACGGTCTTCCTGGTCCCGAAGGCCGAGTGCGCCGACGCCAAGTCCGAGCTGCCCCGGGGCCTTCGTCTGATCCCGGTGACCACCCTGAAGGGCGCCGTCGACTCCCTGGTGGCCCTGCGGACCGGGAAGGGCTCCGTCCCCAGCTGCTGAGGAAGCGGCCGGGGAGCCGTCAGGCGGACGCCGGTTTCGGGGCGGTCGTGGCGAGGCGGAGGCCGATCTCCACCAGGGTCCAGCCCAGGCGGGCACGGAGGGCACGGGGGCGGACGGCCGCGGTCGCGCGGCGGTGGGCGGCGGCGCGGGCGTGGAGTTCGGCGGCGCGGACGCGGTGCAGGACGAGGTGGATCTCGGGAAGCATCGGGCGGGCCTCTCAGTCCGTGCGGGTGGGGAAGAGGTGCGTGTGGACGCGCACCTGCTCGGCCTGCGCGGTGCCCTCCTCGGGAGCCCGCACGCGGTAGCTCTCGATGAGTTCGTGCATCCTCGCGTTGAGTTCACGGGCGAGTTCGGGGGTGAGCCGCAGTGTCCAGTCGCTCACGTTCGAGGCGTTGCTCCACTCCTCGGGCCAGTCGTGCGCGGTGCCGATGAACGTGGAGAGCTCCTGGGCGTGCAGGGTCGCGACCTCGTGCATGAACAGGGCGGCGGCGCCGCGGACCGCCGGATCGGGGTCCTGCAGCAGCGCCTCGTCGAACTGCACGCCCTGGTGGGCCGCCCGCCACCAGCGCTCGCGCCCCTTGCCGTGCTCCGGCGCGTCCTCGACGAAGCCGTACGCGGCGAGCTGACGCAGGTGGTAGCTGGTCGCCCCGCTGGACTCCCCCAGTTTCTGGGCGAGCTGGGAGGCGGTCGCGGGGCCGCCGCGCCGGAGCGCGGTCAGCAGCTGCATGCGCAGGGGGTGCGCGAGGCCGCGGAGGCTGCGGGCGTCGAGCACATGAACGTTCAGATCGTCGGACACGCATGCAAAGGTATCGCTGCAAAGAATTCTTTGCAACGGGTTCTTTGCATCGCGTTCCCCGCGCCCCGGCGGCCCGCGCTCACTCCTCCGCCGCCTGCTCCACCAGGGGGATGATCCGCAGCGGCACCGGGTTCTCCATCACGATCGCCGTCGAGGCGCGCACGATCCCCTCGAAACCCACCACCCGGTCGATCACCCGCTGCAGATCGGCGTTCGAGCGGGCGACCAGCCGGCACAGCATGTCGCCCGAACCGGTGGTGGTGTGCAGCTCCAGCACCTCCGGCACGGACGCCAGATGGGCCCGTACGGCCGCCCCCTGCCCCTGCCGGATCTGCAGCGTCGCGAACGCCGTCACCGGATAGCCGAGCGCCGCCGGGTCCACCTCCGGGCCGAAGCCGCGGATCACCCCGCGCGACCGCAGACGGTCCAGCCGCGCCTGCACGGTGCCGCGCGCCACCCCCAGCCGCCGGGACATCTCCAGCACGCCGATGCGCGGCTCGCGCGCCAGCAGCACGATGATGCGGCTGTCCAGACGGTCGATCGCCATGTGCCCCCGCCTCCCAGGGTGGTCATCCTGTACAGAAAGCCCGCAGATACGCGGCTTTCACTGGTCGTATTGCTCAGTGAATGCGCAAACTATTGCGCACCTTGTGAGATCGGGTGACCCTTCGGCTATGACGCAGACCACACACCACACCCCCGACACCACCGGCCGGCAGGACGACCCCTTCCCGGTCAAGGGCATGGACGCGGTCGTCTTCGCCGTGGGCAACGCCAAGCAGGCGGCGCACTACTACTCCACCGCCTTCGGCATGAAGCTGGTCGCCTACTCCGGACCGGAGAACGGCAGCCGTGAGACCGCGAGCTATGTCCTGGAGAGCGGCTCCGCCCGGTTTGTGTTCACCTCGGTGATCAAGGCCTCCACCCCCTGGGGCCACTTCCTCGCCGAGCACGTGGCCAAGCACGGCGACGGTGTCATCGACCTCGCCCTCGAGGTCCCGGACGCGCGCGCCGCGCACGCCTACGCCGTCGAGCACGGCGCCCGCTCGCTGGCCGAGCCGTACGAGATGAAGGACGAGCACGGCACCGTCGTCCTCGCCGCGATCGCCACCTACGGCGAGACCCGCCACACCCTGGTCGAGCGGACCGGCTACGACGGCCCGTACCTGCCCGGCTACGTGCCCGCGAAGCCCATCGTCGAGCCGCCCGCCCGGCGTCTGTTCCAGGCCATCGACCACTGCGTCGGCAACGTCGAACTCGGCCGGATGGACGAGTGGGTGGGCTTCTACAACAAGGTCATGGGCTTCACGAACATGAAGGAGTTCGTGGGCGACGACATCGCCACCGAGTACAGCGCGCTGATGTCGAAGGTCGTGGCCGACGGCACGCTCAAGGTCAAGTTCCCGATCAACGAGCCCGCCATCGGCAAGAAGAAGTCCCAGATCGACGAGTACCTGGAGTTCTACAACGGCCCCGGTGTCCAGCACATCGCGCTGAACACCAACGACATCGTGGACACCGTCCGCCGGATGAAGGCGGCCGGCGTCGAGTTCCTCGACACCCCCGACGCCTACTACGACACCCTCGGCGAGTGGGTCGGCGAGACCCGCGTCCCCATCGAGACCCTGCGCGAGCTGAAGATCCTCGCCGACCGCGACGAGGACGGCTATCTGCTGCAGATCTTCACCAAGCCGGTCCAGGACCGTCCGACCGTCTTCTTCGAGATCATCGAGCGGCACGGTTCGATGGGCTTCGGCAAGGGCAACTTCAAGGCCCTGTTCGAGGCGATCGAGCGCGAGCAGGCCCGCCGCGGCAACCTGTGAGCCCGGCTTCCGCACCCGTGCGCGCACCCGCCCGCCGCGCCGCCCGCGCGGCGGGCGGACCGCCGTCGTCCCGCCTCACCGCCCGGTGACGTCCTCCGGCGCCCCCGTCACCGGCGGCTCGCCCAGCGCCGCCAGCGCCGTCTGCGCCTCGGACACGGCCAGCGGGGAGAAGTAGGGGTTGGTCCGCAGCGCCTTCTCCAGATGCCGCCGGGCCGGACCGGGCCGCCCCAGGCTCCGCTCGATCATCCCCCGGTGATAGGCGTACAGCGCGTTGCGCACCCCGCCGCCCCCGGCCGTCTCCGTGGCCTTCCGGGCGAACGTCAGCGCCTCCTCGTCCCGCCCGGTCCGGTGCAGCGCCCACGCCAGGGCGTCGGCCACCGCCGTCCCCGGCTGCCGTTGCCACTCGGCGCGCAGCCGCCGCACCGCGGACTCCGGGTCGCCGTGGTCCGCCTCGAACCGCCCCAGCACCAGCGCGTCGTCGACGCCGGCCGCCGTGCTCCGCCGGATGCGCGCCCGCAGCAGGTCGTACTGCGCCGCGGCCTCCTGCTGCCTTCCCAGCGACTGGTACAACTCACCCAGCTCCAGGAGGTGTTCGGGACGCGGCCGCTGTGCCAGCGCCCTCCGGTACGCCCTCAGCGCCTCCGCCGTGCGGCCCAGCGCGGCCAGCGTCCGTCCCCGTCCGGCCGCCGCCGTCCGCCGGCCGGGGTCGAGCCGCAGCGCCGCGTCGAAGTACCGCAGCGCCTCCTCGGGGTTCCCGCGCTCGAACGCGATGTCGCCGGCCTGCTCCAGATACGCGGCCCGCTCGACGGGCGAGGCCGCCGAGGCCGCCGCGTCCGACAGCTGGGCCGCCGCGTCCTCGCGCCAGCCCCGGTGCCGGTACACGGCCGCCGCCTTGGCCATCACGGCGGGGGAGTGGTGCAGGCGCAGCAGTCTGTCGAGGGCGTCCTGGGCGGCCTCGTGGTCGCCGAGCCCGATGCAGGCGTCGATCAGCGGCGCATACGCCGTCCACCGCCCGGGTTCCGCCCGCAGCGCCTTCTCGCCCCAGGAACGGGCCGCGAGGAAGTCCCGCCGCTCGTTCGCCAGCGCCGCCAGCCCCTCCAGCGCCCGGGCGTTCCTCTCCGGGCGCAGCCGCAGCGAGGTGCGCAGCGCCTTCTCGGCCTTCGCGTGGTCCGCCTCGTCGGCCGTGCGCCGCCCCCGCTCGACGTAGGCGGCCCCGAGCACCGCCCAGGCCCCCGCGTCCCGCGGCTGCGCCCGCAGATGCCGCTCCCGCTCGGCGATCAGCGCCGTCAGTCCGGGCAGCGACGCCGGTGCGCCGGTGCTCAGCGCGGTCAGCGCCACCGATCCGGGGGCCGGGCCGGGCGCCGGCGCGGGCGCCTTCACCGCGGGCTGCTCGACCGGCGGTGCCAGCAGCACCGCACCGAGCACACCGGCCACCACGAGCAGCACGAGGAGCACCCGGCGCAGCAGGCGGGAAGGGCGTCGCGGCCGGGCCGGCGGCCACAGGGCCGGGCTCTGCAGAGGGTTTTCCATGGCGCACACTGTGCGTCAGTACGACTATCGCAATCCGGAAGGCGGAGGGACGGGGCCAACGGGTTCACACCGATGGCCGTGAGTGCGACGCTGAGATCGTGAGCCGTACACCTACCGTCCCCGCCGAAGCCCGGGGCAGCCTCACCGACCGGCTCCTCGCGGGCCTGCCGGCCGACGCGGTCCTCAGCGATCCCGACGTCACGGTCTCCTACGCCAACGACATGGCGAGCTTCTGCCCCTCCGGCGTCCCGGCCGTCGTCGTCCTGCCGCGCACGGTGGAAGAGGTGCAGCACGTCATGCGCACCGCCACCGAGCTGCGCGTCCCCGTGGTCCCGCAGGGCGCCCGCACCGGCCTGTCCGGCGCGGCCAACGCCTCCGACGGCTGCATCGTGCTGTCCCTGACCAGGATGGACCGCATCCTGGAGATCAACCCGGTCGACCGGATCGCGGTCGTCGAGCCGGGCGTCGTCAACGCCGTGCTGTCCCGTGCGGTGAACGAGTACGGGCTGTACTACCCGCCGGACCCCTCCAGCTGGGAGATGTGCACCATCGGCGGCAACATCGGCACCGCCTCCGGCGGCCTGTGCTGCGTGAAGTACGGGGTCACCGCCGAGTACGTGCTCGGCCTGGAGGTGGTCCTGGCCGACGGGCGGCTGATGTCCACCGGCCGCCGCACCGCCAAGGGCGTCGCCGGATACGACCTGACCCGGCTGTTCGTCGGCTCCGAGGGCTCGCTCGGCATCGTCGTACGGGCCGTCCTGGGGCTGCGGCCCAAGCCGCCGCAGCCGCTGGTGCTGGCCGCCGAGTTCGCCTCCGTGACCGCGGCCTGCGACGCGGTGTGCCGGATCATGGCGGAGGGGCATGCGCCCTCGATGCTGGAGCTCATGGACCGCACGACGGTGAAGGCCGTCAACGACTTCGCGCACATGGGCCTGCCGGAGACCACCGAGGCGCTGCTGCTGGCCGCCTACGACACCCCGGACCCGGCCGCCGACCTCGCCGCGCTCGGCGCGCTGTGCGAGGCGGCCGGCGCCACCCAGGTCGTGCCCGCCGACGACGCCGCCGAGTCCGAGATGCTGCTGCAGGCACGACGGCTGTCGCTGACCGCGCTGGAGGCGGTCAAGGGCACGACGATGATCGACGACGTGTGCGTGCCGCGGTCCCGGCTCGGCGAGCTGCTCCAGGGCGTCGCACGGATCGCCGGGAAGTACCGGCTCACCATCGGGGTCTGCGCCCACGCCGGCGACGGCAACACGCACCCGACCGTCTGCTTCGACGCCCGCGACCCCGACGAGTCGCGGCGCGCCCGTGAGTCCTTCGACGAGATCATGGCCCTGGGCCTGCGGCTCGGCGGCACGATCACGGGGGAGCACGGTGTGGGCGTGCTGAAGAAGGAGTGGCTGGCGCGGGAGATCGGCCCGGTGGGGATCGAGATGCAGCGGGCGATCAAACAGGTCTTCGATCCGCTGGGCATTCTCAACCCTGGCAAACTGTTCTGATCACGGCTGTTGAGTACATGTACGAGGTTGCCCGGAAAGGAGTAGGTCCGGACGGACCTGCGGTACCGGGTGCCTCGGTCTGGTAGATGTGGAGCCCCCATACGACCCCCGAGCAGATACGGGACGACGGACATGAGCGCCCCAACCCCGGCACCCGGTGAGGACAGGCCCCGCGAGGGGTGGTACCCGGACCCGTCCATCCCTGGATACGTCCGGTACTGGAACGGCTCCGCCTGGGTACCGGGCACCAGCCGGCCGGCGCCGGCCGCAGGCGAGCGGCTCGGCCCGCCGCCCGGCGTGCGTCCCGCGCCGCCACCCGCGGTCGAGGAGACGGGCCCCCACTTCTTCGACGAGGACCCTCCCGAGTCCGCCCCCGAACCGGACCCGGCGGCCCGGGACGGCGGCCGGAGCGAGCCGGCGCCGGCGTGGGGCGCCGTCCCCTCCCGGCAGTCCGGCTTCGGCGGCGACCAGGACCGCCGTGTCTCCTGGGGGGCCGACCCGAGGCTCTCCCACATGGCGGAGGCCCGCCCTGCCGGAACGCCGGGCGACGGCCCCGGCGCCCCGGGCCCGGCCGCCCCGGCCGACAAGAGCACGATGGCCTTCCGCCCGGCGCCGAAGACCTTCCCGGCCCAGGGCGCGTCCGCGTCGGGGACACCCGGCGGGACGGCCGGCGCGCCCGCGTCCGGCGGCCCGTCCGGTCCCGGCTTCGGCGCCGGAAG
>NZ_BAAAHG010000104.1:0-6942 GCF_039525155.1 Streptomyces thermoalcalitolerans
CCCGCCACCGGCCGGCTGCGGGGCGGGTGCGGCCGACGCGGTGGCGGCGAGCGGCGTGCCGCCGCCGGCGGCGGCCGGTGCGGTGGACTGAGCGGCCTGCGTCCGCATGCCGGAGCCGTTGGTCTCGCTCACCAGCCGGTCCACCGCCGCCGTGCCCGAGCTGTAGCCGGCCCTGGTGCCCTGCTCGGAGCCGGCGGCTTCCTTCGCCTTCTCCTTCCCGGTGTCCTTCCCGCTCTCGTTCTCGTAGAGCACCTGCTGCATGGCGGACACCAGGCGGCGCACATCCACCTCGGGGCGCACCACGAGCCGCAGGAAGCGGCTGGAGGAACCGATCTTGTTGCCGCACTCGCGGACCAGGATCCGGTGCTCGGTGAGCAGCCGGTCGCGGACCACGGTGCCGTCGGCGCCCAGGGGCAGACGGACGAAGAGGAAGTTGCCCTGGGAGGGGTAGACCGTCAGACCGGGCAGCGCGGAGAGGTGGCCGGCCATCTCCGCCCGGTCACGGCGCACCTGCTGAAGGCTCCGCCGGTACTCCGCGCTGTGCTCCTTCAGCATGAACACCACGTGCTCGGCGAAGGAGTTGAGGTTCCACTTCGGCAGCATCGAGCGGACCTTGCCCGCGATCGCGGGGTTGGCGACCAGATAGCCGAAGCGGATGCCGTGCAGACCGAAGTTCTTGCCCAGGCTGCGCAGCACCACCACATTGGGGCGCAGCATCGCCTCCTGCACCACGCTCGGCTCTTCCTCGGCGTCGGCGAACTCCAGGAAGGACTCGTCGATCACCACCAGGTCCAGATCGGCCATGGCGTCCATGAACTGCACCAGGGCCTGCCGGTGCTGGAAGCCGCCGTCGGGGTTGTTGGGGTTGCAGATCACGGCCACCCTGGTGCCCCGCTTCCGGATGAACTCGGCGTACTGCGCCAGGTCCAGGACGAAGCCGTTCGACTCCTGCAGCGGGAACATGTCGACCCGCTTGCCGGTCTCCATGGGCTGGTCGGTCCAGCGGCCGAAGGTGGGGACGGGGACGGCGAGGGACTCGCGCACGAGCAGATGGTCGATCCAGGTGATGAGCTCCGTCGAGCCGTTGCCCATCGCCACGCACTGCGGCGGCAGCTGGAGCAGGTCGCACAGCTCGGCGGTGATCGTCTCCGCACTGGACGGGTAGTACGTGATGATCTCCCGCAGCCGCGCCGCCATGTCCTGGAACATCTCGGGCGTGGGGAAGTAGGGGTTGCACGGGATGCAGAAGTCCACCGGGCCGGTCTCGTCGCCGCTCTCCCGCGTCAACGCCGCCATCGACGGACTGTGGGCCGTGGTGCTGCGGAACAGCGAGGTGACGTTCTCGGCCATGGAACCTCCGTAGGTGGCGGGCCCGGTGGGGACGGCCGGGCCCGTCGTCTGGGGCGGCCCGCGCGGGGGAGCACGGGCCGCCCATGGATACGGAGGCGGGCGCGACGCCGTTCAACCCATGTGGGGGGAGCGTGACTTGGGGATGGACACGATCATCGCACGCCGAACGAGTGGATCGTCGTCGTCCGGTACGTCCGCCCCGGCCGCAGCACGGTCGACGGGAAGTGCGCGTGGTTCGGCGAGTCCGGGAAGTGCTGGGTCTCCAGGCAGAGGGCGTCGCCCTGGCGGTAGGTGCGGCCGCCGGTGCCGGTGAGGGTGCCGTCGAGGAAGTTGCCGGAGTAGAACTGCAGGCCCGGCTGGTCGGTGGCGATCTTCAGGGTGCGGCCCGAGCGGGGGTCGCGCAGGGTGGCGATGTGCTCGGGACGGGCGGTGACCCCCTTGTCCAGCACCCAGTTGTGGTCGTAGCCCTTGGCCTGCACCTGCTGCGGATGACCGGCCCGGATGTCCCGGCCGATGGGCTTGGCACGGCGGAAGTCGAAGGGAGTGCCCGCGACGCGCGCCAGTTCGCCGGTGGGGATCAGGCCCGGATCGGTGGGGGTGTAGCGGGAGGCGGCGATCGTCAGCTCGTGGTCCTCGATCGTGCCGCTGCCCTCGCCGGCCAGATTCCAGTAGACATGGCTGGTCAGGTTGACGACGGTGGGTCTGTCGGTGGTGGCCTCGTAGTCGATGCGCCACTCGCCGTGCCGGGTGAGGGTGTACGTCACCTTCACCCGCAGCGTGCCCGGGTAGCCCATCTCGCCGTCGGGGCTGGTGCGGTACAGGCGCAGGCCGACGTCCGGGCCCTCGGCGAACGGCTCGACCTCCCACACGTGTTTGTCGAAGCCCCGGGCGCCGCCGTGCAGACTGTTGTCGCCGTCGTTGACGGAGAGCCGGTACGTCGTGCCGTCCAGGGTGAAGCGGCCCTTGCCGATCCGGTTGCCGTAACGGCCGATCAGGGCGCCGAAGTACGGGCTGGACTCCACATAGGCGTCAAGGGTGTCCAGTCCTAAGGAGACGTTCGCGTAACGGCCGTGCCGGTCGGGGATCTCCAGGGACTGGACGATGCCGCCGTAGGAGAGGACCTTCATCCGGGTGCCGCCGTTCGCCAGCGACCAGCGGTGCACCTTCGTGCCGTCGGGGAGCCTGCCGAACAGCTCCTTCACCGGCTTTTCGCGCCCCGGGGACGGACGGGTGACCGAGGAGGCGGCCTGCGCCGTGCCCCCGAGTGTGCTTGCCGCGAGGCCCGCTGCCGCGGCGCCCGCGATGACCGTGCGTCTGTTCAGTTCCATATGCGGCTCCTGCAGGACGGGGCCCCGCCTTCCGCCAGGCGGGGCCGGAGCTGAGCTGTGAACCGGACGTGCACTTGCCACACGTCGAACCCGACCGTCACCAGCAGAGCCAGGCCCTTGACGACCTGCTGCCCGTCGGTGCCGACGCCGAGAAGGTTCATACCATCGTTCGGTACGCCCAGGACAAGACCGCCGACGATCGCTTCGGGAAGGGTGCCCGCACCGCCGCTCAGGGAGGCGCGCCCGATGAACACCGAGGCGATCGCCTCGAGTTCGTGGCCGACGCCCGCCTTCGGAGAGGCCGCGTTCGGCCGGGCGCCACCACCGGAGCCGCCAGGGCCTGCCCCTCAGTCGTGGATGACCGTTCGGTGTGTCGCCATACGTTCGGGATGCCGACGCGACAGCAAGGAGCGGGCGCCGAAAGTGCCAATAGAGGTCAATGAGTCCAGACAGATAACGGTTTCGGTGATCCTCTCGACAACTCTTGCGATTCCCCACGGAACTTTCACACGAAAACCTGGGAACACCCTCGCGCGGAACCTAGTCTTCCCGCGTCATGAACTACTGCCACCCGTGCCAACGGCACCTGAACGGCGCTCTGGCCTGCCCGGGGTGCGGTACTCCCGTGGAGGCGTACGCCGAGTCCGCGGCCGTTGAGCCCGTGGTGGCCGGGGAGGGACCGCCCGGGAGCGGCGAGCCCGAGGCCGCCCCGCAGCAGACCGACCGGCAGCAGACCGGCCAGGACGGATCCGGAGCCGGAACCACGACGGCGAGCCGCCATGGCGGCAAGGCCGCGCCCCGGCGCCGCCGGGCCCTTCTCGTGGCCGCCGGTTTCGTGCTGGCCGCGGGCGGCCTGGGCTTCGCCGGACTCGGCGCCGGCGCCTCGGGCCCCTCCGGCTCCGAACCGGCCGCGGTGGAGGACGACGGGCAGTCCGGTGACGGCGCTTCGTCCCCGGACCCGGAGGAGACGGCCGGCCCCGCCGACGCCACGCCCAGGACCGCCACGAGCACGGCCTCACCCAACGCCTCGGCGTCCGCGTCCGAGTCCGCCTCCCCGTCCGCATCCGCGTCCGAGGACGACGGGCAGCCCGGGCCGGACACGACGGAGACGAGCGCCCCGCGGCCGTCGACGCAGGCGCCGAGGAACGGGGGCGCGGCCGGCGGTACGGCCGGGGGTACGGGCTCCGGCAGCGGCGCGGGCGCCGGCGCTTCGAACCCGCCGTCTGCTCAGACTCCCCGGCCGACGAAGCCCCCGGCGGAGGACCCGGGGCCGTCGGACCCCGAGCCGACCCCGACCTCGAGCGAGTGCAACCGGTTCCTGTGGTGGTGCACCTGACCCTGCGTCGGCCACGGCCCGCGTCACCCACCCGGGCGACGCGGGCTCAGGAATTCCAGAGTCCTCGTCAATTCCAGGAATTCTCGTTCACCATCCGCCGCAACAGGTCCCGCAGAACCAGCCGCTCCTCCTCCGACAGGGCGGCCAGCGGCTCCCGTGCGAAGCGCAGCCCCTCCCGCAGTTCCCGGGCCACCCGCCGCCCCTCCTGCGTCGCCGCCGCCAGTTTCACCCGCCGGTCGGAGGGGTCGGGCCGCCGCTCCACCAGCCCCCGTGCCTCCAGCCGGTCCATGATCCCGGTCACGTTCGACGGCTCGCACTTCAGCTTCTGCGCGAGCTTCCGCATCGGCAGCGGCTCCAGTGACAGCAGGCTCAGCAGCCGTGCCTGCGCGCCGGTCAGGGCGTGCTCCCCGGCGGCGGCCTCGTAGTCCTCGTGGAACCGGGCCACGACGTCTCCGATGAGTTCGATGACCTCCAGGGTCAGCACGTCGGGGCGCCGGATGTTCGGTGCAGTGGCCATGGCACCAGGGTACCCATTTGCTTGACAAGCTGAAATATTCAGCTCAATTATCGTTTCACGATATGAAGTAAATGGAGCGGACGGAAGGCGCTGTCATGATCAACCGCGAGTGGCACCTGCTCAGCCGCCCGGTCGGCCTGCCCGGGCCCGAGAACTTCGCCCTGGTCGAGACGGAAGCCCCGCAACCGCGCGAGAACCAGGTCCTCGTGCGCAACACCCACCTCTCCGTCGACCCCTACATGCGCGGAAGGATGAACGCCGGCCGGTCGTACGTGGACCCCTACGAGCTGGGCAAACCCATGGAGGGCGGCGCGGTCGGCGAGGTCGTCGCCTCGAACGCCGAGGGCATCGCCGTGGGCGACCACGTCCTGCACTTCGGCGGCTGGCGGGAGTACGCCGCCGTGGACGCGCGGCACGCCGTCAAGGTCGATCCCGAGGCCGCGCCCCTGTCGGCGTACCTCGGCGTCCTCGGCATGCCCGGACTCACCGCCTACGCGGGCCTGCTGCGCGTCGCCTCCTTCAAGGAGGGCGACACCGTCTTCGTCTCCGGCGCGGCCGGCGCGGTCGGCAGCCAGGTGGGCCAGCTGGCCAGGCTGAAGGGTGCCTCGCGGGTGATCGGCTCGGCCGGCTCCGACGAGAAGGTCAGGCTGCTGCTGGAGGAGTACGGCTTCGACGCCGCCTTCAACTACAAAAACGGCCCCGTGAGCGAGCAGCTGCGCGCCGCCGCCCCCGACGGCATCGACATCTACTTCGACAATGTCGGCGGCGACCACCTGGAGGCCGCCGTCGGCTCCCTCAGGCAGGGCGGCCGCATCGCCCTCTGCGGCATGATCTCGGTCTACAACAACACCGAGCCCGCCCCCGGCCCGAGAAACCTCGTCCGCCTCATCCAGGTCCGCGGCCGTATCGAGGGCTTCCTCGTCAGCGACCACTACGACCTGCAACCGCAGTTCGTGCGCGAGGTCGGCCCCTGGGTGCGCGACGGCCGCCTGAAGTACCGCGAGACGGTCGTCGAGGGCATCGAGAACACCCTGGAGGCCTTCCTCGGCCTCCTGCGCGGCGACAACATCGGCAAGATGATCGTCAAGCTCTGACACTGGACGCGAGGCGCGGCAGCCGAAGACTTCCGTGATGCCCTGGCCCGCGGATTCCCGGACCCCGGCCGTCGTCGGGACCCGGATCACTCAACGTCATTGAGCACTTCGGCTGCCGCGCGGGGATCCATGATGTTGGACCATGCCTGTTCCGCCGGAAGGAGCTCCCGCTCCGGGAGGGCGTATTCCGGGTACCAGCCCTCCACCTCGCAGCCGGGAACATTGCGCAGGATGACGGTCGTGAGGTTCGGTGGCACGGAGCCGGTGATCCGTACGGCGAGGTAGGTCTCATGACCGTCATCGGCGCGGACCTGCAGCCCCAGGGTGAAGGTGTCGAAGTCCACGGCGTGCTCACGGCCGTCCCGCAGAGAGGCCCGCACCAGGGTGAGCAGAGTGGTGCGCAGTCGGCGGACGAGGCGGACACCTGCTTCGGCTCGGTACCGGATGTGGTCCTCACGCGTCGGCAGAAGATGCGCCGTGGACGTCACAGTTTTCAGCGTCTCGGCATGCGTGGCGTTGTGCCGCGCACGAGCCGCTTTGCCCTCCGCCTCCAGCTTGGCGTAGAAGTCGTCCCCCGAACCGTCCTCCCGCTTTCCGGCCGCCACCAGCCATGGCAGGTCCGCGTCTATCCAGACGGCTCCACGCCAGCGCTGCACCTTGACCTTGAACAACACCTGGTCGTCGATGGCGCGAATGCGCTCATGCTTGGCCTTGGTGTCGGCGAACTGTTCCACCGCTTTGGCGACGATCGGATGGTCCGTCTCGTCCAGCGGCACAGTGACCGGCGGGAGGGGCAGACCGAGGTCTTCCCGCAGACAGCGCAGAGTGGGGCGTGCGGGGCGTGCTAAGCGTATGGGGCTCTCGGTTCCGCTACTCGTCGATCCCGCCGACCGCGTCGATCTCCTCTGCGGTCAACCCGGTCAGCAGCATCACGTCCGACTTGAGTGAGGTTTTCTCAACGCCTTTCGTTCCATGCGTTGTTGAGGACGAGGGCGGCCTGAGCGATGGCTCCGATGCGGCTGGGGCTGAGCGTGACATGTTGCAGGGCACGCCAGCGCTGTTTGAGTTCGGCGGCGGCTCGCTCGCCCAGGGCTCGGATGCTGCGCAGGAGCCGGTTGTGGGTGCGGGTGTCCGGCGCGAGTGGGGAGGCGATGTCGGGGTGCGGGCGGAAGGGGGTGTGGATGCCCTGGCCGGCGCCGGTGTAGCCGACATCGGCCAGGGTCGGCAGACCCTGGCGGGCTGCGGCGTACAGGGCGGGCAGGGCGTGGATGCGGGCGGCGCGCAGGTCGTGGACGGATCCGGGTTCCACGTCGGAGA
>NZ_BAAAHG010000105.1:0-6645 GCF_039525155.1 Streptomyces thermoalcalitolerans
CGCTGCGGCCCGCCCCGGTGCCGCTCCCGGCCGCGCGCCGCAGCGGGCCCGGTGCGCGGCCCCGGGAGGCGGCCGGAGCGTCGCGCATGCGCCATGGAAATGCTCGGTATTTCCTCCGGTGGCACTTCCCCGGCCACTGGTCGAGAATTAAAAATCGTGCGGTCGCATGACGTCATCGCATTCCCGGGACATTTTTCCAGGTCTCCGACTTCGGGAATCCGCATTCCAGTGCTTCGGACAGGAGGCACGCCCCTGGGAGCCGGTGTGCCGGACCTCGTATCCGTTCCTGCCCGGTCCGGGCACGCTCCTCCCGCAGTGTCCGTCCATCCAGCACCTGCTGAGGGAGGCGCAGCGCATGCGTACCACCGGCAGAACAAAACCTCACCCCCATGACGACGCCCCGGATACCGCGCAGGCGTTCGAACGGCTTGCTCGTATGCCGGACGGCCCCGAGCGCAAGACGCTGCGGGACGAACTGGTCCGGATGTGGCTGCCGATGGCCGAGCGGATCGCCGTACGGTTCCGCGGACGCGGGGAGGCCCTGGAGGACCTGTACCAGGTGGCCGCGCTCGGCCTGGTCAAGGCCGTCGACCACTACGACCCGGGGCGCGGATACGCGTTCGAGGCCTATGCCGTACCGACGATCACCGGGGAAATCAAACGGCACTTCCGCGACCACATGTGGACGCTGCATGTGCCGCGCCGGGTCCAGGATCTGCGCAACCGCGTACGGCGTGCCACGAAGGAGCTGGCACAGACCACGCCGGGCCGGGCGCCGACCGTCACCGAGATCGCCGAGCACGCCCACCTGAGCGTGAACGACGTGCGCACCGGGATGGAGGCCCTGGACTGCTTCGCCGCGCTGTCGCTGGAGGCGGAGGTCCCGGGCACGGACGGGTACGCGCTCGGCGACGGTCTGGGCGAGGCCGACGCGCGCTACGACCTGGTCGTGGACCGGGTGGCCGTCAGGCCGTGTCTGGAGGCGCTGCCCGAGCGCGAACGCACCATCCTCTACCTGCGGTTCTTCCGGGGGATGACACAGAGCCGGATCGCGCAGCAGCTCGGCATCTCGCAGATGCACGTCTCGCGGCTGCTCAGCGGCTGCTTCGCCCAGCTGCGCGAGGAACTGCTCACGGAGACCGGCTGATCACGCGGACCGGCCGGCCCCGCGGTGGTGTCCGCCCGCTGCGGCCCCACGAGCGGGCGGACGCCGCCCGGGCTCCCGGTCACTTCCTGCCGCGTCCGCTCACTCCTGCGGCGTTCCCGGGATCTGGGTGGGACGGCACCGGTCGAGGGCCTTCTCCAGCTCCGCCCGGATCTCCTCGGGCATCTCCCCGGTGCCCCCTCCCCAGGCGAGGACCAGCTCGGCGACGTGACGGAGCTTGGTGTTGGTGTGCTGCGAGACCTCCTTCAGCACCGTCCATCCCTGGTCCGGCGTGATCCGGCCCAGCGCGACCACCATGCCGATCGCCTGGTCCACGACAGCGTGGGAGGTCACGGCTTCCTTCAGCTGCTCGACCTCCTTCTGGAGCTCGCGCAGCCGGTCCGCCGCGTCGCCGGAGTCGTGCGATGCGCGTTCCACGCTGTCCATCGTCGTCACTCGGGCGGGCCTTTGCCAGTGGACCCGGTCGTCCGCCCGGTCCCGGGTGACCGCCGCTCGTGCCGTTTCGGCGGCGACGCGCGGACACTCGGCAGGCGCCTCCCGGCTGTCGGCCGGAGACTGGTGTAGGACCGGTGAACACCGGTGGACGCCGGTCGACGAGACCAGGACATGCCATGAATCACGACAGGACATCTGCCAGCTCCAGCCCCGATGTCGTCTCCACGCATTCGGTGTGCGGCGCACCGTGCTGGGTGAGCCTGATCAGCCGCGACGTGGATGCCTCGGAGAACTTCTACCGGGCGGTGCTGGGCTGGGAGTGGCGTCCGGCCCGGTGCGGCGACCACTTCCGCATCGCCCTCGCGGACGGGACACCGGTCGCGGGGATCGGAGCGGCGGCGTCCATGGGGCAGACGGCGGTGGCCTGGACTCCGTACTTCGCCGTGCCCAGCGCGGACGAGGCGGTCTCACGGGCGCAGGAACGCGGCGGTACGGCGGCGGTCGGGCCGATCTCCTTCCCACCGGGGCGGGCCGCGCTGCTCGCCGACCGGGACGGCGCGACCTTCGGCATCTGGGAGGGCGAGCTCTTCACCGACTGGGAGGCCTGGCGCAAGGCCGCGCCGGCCTTCATCCGGCTGCACACCCGTGACGCCTTCGACGCCGCGATCTTCTACGGCGAGGTCCTGGACTGGGCCTCGGAGCAGCCCGGCTGCTGCGAGGTCCGCTACGAGGGCGAGGAGGTCGTGCTGCGCAGCCACGGCGAGGTCGTGGCGCGCATCGAGTCCGGTGCGCTGGGGGCCGCCCCCGATCCCACGATCCGCCCGCACTGGCAGATCCACTTCCGTGTCGCCGACGTCGCCGCCTGTGTCCGCGCCGCCGAGGCCCACGGCGGCAGTGTCCTGCGCGAGGATCCCCACGAGGCCGTGCTCCGCGACCCGGACGGCGCCCAGTTCACGGTGACCTCGCGCCGCGAGGTCTGAACGCGCCGGCGTCCCGGCGGCTCACGGACCGGCGTGCGGACCGCGGCGGGCCAGGAGCGTCAGCGGCTGGTTCTCGGGGGGCGGGTCAGCAGGACCAGGCTGCGGGACGCGACACGGAGGACGTCCCCCGGCTTGTACTCCTGCTCGTCGGGGAGTCCCGTGGGTTCGGTGGTGTCGAGGAGGCAGGTCCAGCGGTCGCCGTAGACGGGGCCGGGGAGGCGGAAGCCGATCGGCTCCCAGTAGCTGTTGAGCAGCAGGAGGAAGGAGTCGTCCACCACGGGGCGCCCCTGCCCGTCGGGTTCGGCGATGGCGTCGCCGTTGAGGAAGACCGCCACGAAGTGCGCGTCGGAGCGCTGCCAGTCCTCCTCGGTCATCTCACGGCCGTCCGGCAGCAGCCACACCAGATCGGGCAGCGGCTGGTCGTCCCGGGTCGCCGTCTCGCCCTGGAAGAAGCGGCGGCGGCGCAGCACCGGGTGGGCGGCGCGCAGGCCGATCACGTACCGCGTGAAGTCCATCAGCTCCCGCTGCTCGTCCGTCAGCCGCCAGTCGATCCATGAGACTTCGTTGTCCTGGCAGTAGGCGTTGTTGTTGCCCCGCTGGGTGCGCCCCAGTTCGTCGCCGTGGCTGAGCATGGGCACGCCCTGGGACAGCATCAGCGTCGCGATGAAGTTGCGCGTCTGCCGGGCCCGCAGCTTAAGCACCCCGGGGTCGTCGGTCTCGCCCTCCACCCCGCAGTTCCAGGACCGGTTGTGGCTCTCGCCGTCCCGGTTGTCCTCGCCGTTGGCCTCGTTGTGCTTGTCGTTGTACGACACCAGGTCGCGCAGGGTGAAACCGTCGTGCGCGGTCACGAAGTTGATGCTGGCGCGCGGCCGGCGCCCGTGGTGGGCGTACAGGTCCGGGGAACCGGTCAGCCGGGAGGCGAACTCCCCCAGGGTGTGCTCCTCGCCGCGCCAGAAGTCCCGGACGGCGTCCCGGTACTTGCCGTTCCACTCCGACCACAGCGGCGGGAAGTTCCCCACCTGGTAGCCGCCCTCGCCCAGGTCCCAGGGCTCGGCGATCAGCTTCACCTGGGAGACCACCGGGTCCTGCTGGATCAGGTCGAAGAACGACGACAGCCGGTCCACCTCGTGGAACTGCCGCGCCAGCGTGGCCGCGAGGTCGAAGCGGAAGCCGTCGACGTGCATCTCGGTGACCCAGTACCGCAGCGAGTCCATGATCAGCTGGAGCACGTGCGGGTGCCGCATCAGCAGGCTGTTGCCGGTCCCGGTGGTGTCGTAGTAGTGCGCCCAGTCGCCGTCGACCAGCCGGTAGTACGAGGCGTTGTCGATGCCCCGGAAGGACAGCGTCGGGCCCTTCTCGTTGCCCTCGGCGGTGTGGTTGTAGACCACGTCGAGGATCACCTCGAGTCCGGCCGCGTGCAGCGCCCTGACCATCGACTTGAACTCGGTGACCTGCTGGCCCCGTGTGCCGTGGGCGGCGTACTCGTGGTGCGGGGCGAAGAAACCGATGGTGTTGTAGCCCCAGTAGTTGGAAAGCCCCCGCCCCTGCAGCACGCCGTCGTGCACGAACTGGTGGACGGGCATCAGCTCGACCGCCGTCACGCCCAGCGAGGTCAGATGGCCGATCACCGCGGGATGCGCCAGTCCGGCGTACGTCCCCCGCAGCTCGCGCGGCACGTCCGGGTGCGTACGGGTCAGTCCGCGCACATGCGCCTCGTAGATCACGGTGTCGGTGTACTCCCGCCGCGGCGGGCGGTCGTCGCCCCAGTCGAAGGCCGGGTCGGTCACCACGCCCAGCATGGTGTGCCCGGCGCTGTCGGCGGGGTCCGGGCCGCGCGGGGCGCGCTCGTAGAGCGAGGGGTGGTTGTCGACCCGTCCGTCCATCGCCCTGGCATAGGGGTCCAGGAGCAGTTTCCTCGGGTTGCACCGGTGGCCGGCCGCCGGGTCCCAGGGGCCGTGCACCCGGTAGCCGTAACGCTGCCCCGGCCCGACACCGGGCAGATAGCCGTGCCACACGAAGCCGTCGACCTCGGTGAGCGGGATCTCGCAGTGGGTTCCGCCGTCGTCCACCAGGACCAGCTCCACGCGCTCGGCCACCTCGCTGAACAGCGCGAAGTTGGTGCCCTTCCCGTCGTACACGGCGCCCAGCGGGTAAGGGTGTCCCCGCCACACGGGCGGGGACACTTTCTTCTTCCGGCGCGACCGCCCGGTCACCGGGACTCCTCCAGGGCGGCCCGGTCGTCGCGTGCCGGGGAGGCCAGCGCGGTGACCGGCAGCTCGCGGGGCGTCTGCAGCCGCTCGCGCAGGGCCGGTTCGGGAGCCTTCGGGACCAGCGGGACACGCACCCCGGCGCGGGCCCGCTGCGAGAACCAGATGACCTTGCTGCCGGTCCGGGAGGCGCAGCAGCCCCAGCCGTCGCTCGTCGCCGCGATACGGGCCAGGCAGCCGCGCAGGTCCTGGTCGGGGCGCAGGTCCTGGTCGTTCTCCCCGATCGCGGTGATCAGGTGCTGGCCGGTCCACCACATCTCGACGGAGACGCGCTTGTCGGTGGCGTGCTCGTCGATGGCCCTCAGCAGCATCCCGGCACCGCCGCACACGGGGGCGACGAGGTCCTCCAGACCCCAGAACCGGAGGTGGGCGGCCAGAATGCGCCCGACCTGCCCGACCCGCTCCGGGCTGACGTCCACGTCGAGGTGGTAGTAGCAGGGCACTGCGGTCTTCATCGTCGTTGACTCCTCACCGCCGGGCTCCCGCTCCCTCCCCGCCCTTGGGGCCGGACCCCGATCGCGGAGCGTGAGCACATGTTGCCTCTGAGTGGAAACCACACTGAGCGCGCTACGCCATTGGTGCAACACGAGCAGGTCAGCGGGCTTGTTGAAGCGCCAACAGGACGCTGAGTCGTTGAACATGCACCATGAGTGAAAGTCTCGAGCGCCGTGAACGGGACCGTGCGCACCCGCGCGCGGCCGCCGCCCCGGCTGTCGGGGAACCGTGCCCATCGAACGCGTCCGAAAGGTGGACGGCGCATGCTGCTACCCGCCAAAGCCGAAGTCGCCCGGCATCTGCGGCGCTATCGGATGTGGGAACGCGCGATGCTCGCGCGGCCCGACGACCGCGGTGTGCGGTCCACCTTCGAGGACTCGGGCTACACCCTGTGCGTGCTGATGGGGAAGCGGTGTGCGCGGGAGGCCGCGGACGCCGCCGAGCGCTATCTGCGCACTCCTCTCGTCACCTATCTGCGGGAACAGAGCGGCCGGCCGCACCGCAGCGCCGCCGCCCGCCGGGGCCCGCCGACGACGACGGAGCGGCACACCCGCACCGGACGGTAGGGCCCTTTGGCAGGCACCAGGACCCCGGCCGGGCACGAGCCCGGCCCCGAGCACAGTGGCGGTGACACCCATGCGTCCGACCCCGAAACCGGCCCCGACCGTCGGCCGGATCCCCGTGCGGGACGTCCGGCCGGCCGTGGAGTGCGGCAGACGGCCGGCCAAGGCCGTCGTGGGGGAGACCTTCATGGTCACCGCCACCGTCTTCCGGGAGGGCCACGAGGCGGTGGGCGCGAACGTGGTCCTGCGCGACCCGGAGGGCCGCCCGGGCCCCTGGACGCCGATGCGCGAGCTGGCCCCCGGCACCGACCGCTGGGGCGCCGAGGTGACACCGGGGTCGACCGGCTGGTGGACGTACACGGTCGAGGCCTGGGGCGACCCGGTCACCACCTGGCGCCGCGCCGCCACCGTCAAGGTCCCGGCCGGCATCGACGCCGGGCTGGTGCTGGAGGAGGGCGCCGAGCTCCACACCCGCGCGGCGGCCGGGGTTCCCGAGGGACCGCAGCGCGACGTCGTGCTCGCCGCCGCCGAGACGCTGCGGGACGACTCCCTGCCGGTCATGACGCGCCTGGCGGGGGCGTTGACGCCGGAGGTGGATACGGTGCTGGCGCGGTGGCCGCTGCGGGAGCTGGTGACCGCTTCGGAGCCGCTGGAGCTGCTGGTGGAGCGGGAGCGGGCCCTGTACGGGTCGTGGTACGAGTTCTTCCCCCGCTCCGAGGGCACCCCCCAGCAGCCGCACG
>NZ_BAAAHG010000106.1:0-6301 GCF_039525155.1 Streptomyces thermoalcalitolerans
TCGGCGGCACGCCGTGCCCGCTGAGCGGCCTCCTGGCGTTCGTCGCGCACCTGGGCGGCCTCGGCGGCGGCCTCCTCGGCCTCCGCCCGCAGGCCGCGTGCCTCGGCCAGCTCGGCCTCGGCCTCCTCGGCGAAGAGCTGTGCCTCCTCGGCGGCCCGGGCCAGTTCCGCGAGCCGTCCGGCGGGGCAGCCGGCGCGCCAGGAGGCGAGCCGCGCCGCCAGCTCCCGGTCCTTGGCGAGCCGGGCGGCGAGCCGGCGGATCTCCTCGTCCCGCTCGGTCGCCCGCGCACGCAGTGCCTGCCGTTCCTCGTCGGCGGCGTGTTCGTCGTGCATGGCCGGGTTCGGCGGTACGAGAAAGACGTCGCCCAGGGCGGCGTCGGCGGCCGGGGCGGGGGCGAGCAGGGCGGCCGCGGTGCCGACGGCCACGGCGGACCGGGGCAGCAGGGCCGCGTCCGTGAGGACCTCGCGGGCCCGCGCGTGGGTGTCGGGGTCGGTGATGATCACACCGTCGACCAGTTCGGGCCGGGCGGCCAGGACGCGCGCGTGGTCGGCGGGGTCGACGGCCTGGGCGAGGTAGCGCCAGCCGGGCAGCGCGGGGATGCCGTGCTCGCCGAGGTACTCGACGGTGGCCAGCACGTCCGGGCCGGGCGGCAGCAGTCCGCCGTCGCCGAGCGCGCCGAGGATCCGGGCGTCGTCCGCGGCGGCGGTGCGCAGCTCGAACAGGTGCCGTTCGGCGGAGGAGACGGCGTCGTCGAGCAGGCCGCGCAGGTCGTCGGCGAAGCGGTCCAGCTCCTCGGGGGTGAGGGGGCCCTGGGCACGGTCCTCACCGCTCGTGCCGCTCGTGCCGACCGGGTCGTCCGCGGCGTCCGGTCCCGCGGGGGACTTCGGTGCTCCGCCCCGCCCGGTCCCGGTCGTGCCCGGCAGGCTCAGCAGTTCCGCGAGCCGTTCCTCCGCCGCCAGGGCCTCGGCGATGCGGCGTTCGCCCTCGTACGCGCGCCGTGCCGCCACCGCCGCGTCGGCCGCGCGGGCCGCCGTGAGTTCCGCGCGGGACTCGGCCTGGGCGGCCTCGCGCGCGTGCTCGGCGGCCCTCCGGGCGGCCTCACGGGCCTCGTCCCAGGCGGCGACCGCCTCTTTCTCGGCGTCGCTGGCGGCCAGCGCGGCGCGCGCCGGGTCGGCGTCGGGGGCGCTGTCGTCCAGCCAGCCCGCACGGACCGCCTCGGCGGTCTCCTGCTCGACCTCGGCCAGACGCTGGCGCAGATGCTCGGCCTCGCTGCGGGCCCGCTGCGCCTCGGTGGCGGCGGCCGTCTGGTACCGGTAGGCCGACTCGCTGACCTCCTGGAGGCGCGCGGACCGCTCCTCCTCCTCGTTGGCCAGGGCCTCGGCGCGCTCCGCGGCGGCGTGCAGGGCGCGTACGAGGTCCACGGCGGCCCGGGTGCGCGCGGCGAGCGCGGGGGCCGCGTCCCGCTCGGCCTCCCGGATCGCGGCGGAGACACGGGCCACCCGGTCGGCGGCGGCGCGGTGGCGCAGCACGGCCTCGGCGGCCTGCCAGGCGGCGTAGAGGGTGCGTGCGTCGGCGAGTTCCCGTTTCTGCGCCGCGGCGGCCTTCTCGGCGGCGGCGAGGGCCAGGGAGGCGTGCCGGTAGGCGAGTTCGGCGGAGATCAGCGCGCTGCGCTCCCGTGCGGCCTCGGCGTGCGTGACGGCGTGGGCCGCGGCGGTGACCTGCTGGGCGAGGTCGCCGGCCCGTGCCCGCTCCTGCACGGCCCGTGCGGACAGCCGCCGCACCAGGGTGCGGGTGCGCCGCTCGGCCGCCGCGTGGATCTCACGCGCGCGTGTGCGGGCCTCGGTGGCCTCGACGATCCGGCCGAGCAGGTCGACCGAGCCGGCGGTGAAGTCCCGTTCCGCGATCAGTTCGGCGCGCCGGCCGAGTTTGTTGCCGAAGCTGCTGACCAGATCGGCGAGCCCGTCGGTGTCGCGGGTGTCGGTGACGGCGCGCAGCAGCAGATCGGTGAAGTCGGAGTCCTTCTTCACCGCGAACAGGCCGGCCGCCTCGCCCTCGTCGGCGTTCATCTCCCGCTGGTAGCGGAAGAGTTCGGGGTCCAGGCCGAGCTCGCCGAGGTGCTCGGTCCAGCGCTCGTGGATCTCCTCCCAGTGCACCTCCAGGTGCGGGTAGGCCTTGCCCGCCTCGGTGAGCGCGTCGCGGAAGCCCTTCATGGTGCGGCGCCGTCCCCGCGCCCCCGACTGGCCCTCCGCGGGCGGCTGCACGGAGGTGGCCTCGGCGACGGGGAGGTTGTCCAGGGTGAGTCCGGGGCCGGGCCGGAAGGAGTACCAGGCCTCGGCGAACTTCCGCGGGTCGTTGGAGACCTGGCGTCCGCGCCACTCGCTGACCTTGCCGACGACCACGCACTCGCCGGTCTGCACGTGCTGCCACTCCAGGGCCACGTGCCCGCAGTCGTCGGCGAGCAGGAACTTGCGCAGCACGCCGGAGCTGGCACCGCCGAGGGTGTTGCGGTGGCCGGGCAGCATCACCGAGAAGATCAGCTTGAGCAGGACGGACTTGCCGCCGCCGTTCTCCAGGAAGAGCACGCCCGCGGGGGCGGGCCGGCGCAGCGGGCCGGCCGGTTCCTCCTGGAAGAACTCCGCCTGGACGGGGGCGGGGTCGGGCACCGGTTCGCCCACTCCCCTCAGGTCAAGCACGGTGTCGGCATAGCGTGCACCGGCGGGCCCGATGGAGTAGAGGCGGACCCGGGACAGCTCGTACATGGCGGACTCTCGTCAGTTTTCTTGCAGATCGGGGCAGTTGGGGGGACGACGGGCGGCCTGAGAGCGGCCTGGAAACGGCCTGAAGCGGCCTAGGAGCGGAACGGCAGCCCGTCGTCGGCCACCAGTTCCAGGTCGTCGACGTCCTCGGCGGGCAGCAGGCTCGGGCTGCCGTCGGTCACCGGGACGATGCCCAGTTCCAGCAGTTCGGACAGGGCGGCACTGCCCGCCATGTCCCGCACCTGGAGCTGGTAGCGGGCCGTGGTGCGGTAGGTGCCGCCGTTCTCGTCGCCGGTGCGCTGCAGGAACCCGGAGTCGGCGAGGAACGCCAGGGCCTTGGCCACGATGCCGGTGGTCGAGGTGGCCGGCCTGCGTGCGTCCTTGGTGGCCCCGGTCGCGCTGCGTCTGGCCCAGACCCGCCAGGCGGCCTCGAGGCCGGGCGCGTCGGTGGCCGGGTCGGTGTTCTCGCCCTGCTTCTCGGCGCGTTCCTCCAGACGGCGGCAGGCCTGGCGGACGAAGCTGTCGACGCCGTTGACCGTGACACGTCCGACGTAGCCGTCGTCGGCGAGGTCCTCGGGCCGGGGGAAGGCGAGGGCGGCCACGGCGAGATGGGCGAGCCCGTGCAGAAAGCGGTCGGTGGAGTCGGCGGCGGTGCGGCGCGCGTAGTCGCTCATACGGACGGCGAACACCGAGCCCTCGGCGGCGGTGACCACCATGCCCGCGCGCGGGGACACCTCCAGGACGACGAGCCCCAGCCCGGCGGCCACGGCGTCGGCGAGCCGTGCGAACGGCGGGTCCTCGCGGTAGCGGCGCAGCAGGTCGGTGTACTCCTGGTCGCGCGCGGGCTGCAGCTTGGGCTGCAATCCGAAGGCGACGAGCCGGGCCGCGTCGGCGGCGTCGGCGGGCGTGACGGCAGCCGTAGGGGGCGTGGGTGCGGCTTCCGGCTCGCTCCGGTCGACGGGCTCGGTCACGGTTGGGGCTCCTTGTCGCGGTCTGGCTCGTGCGTACGGGTGTGGGCGAGGCTCACGCCGCCTCCGTCCGGTCGGCCGCCATGCCCGCCGCGTCCAGCAGCGCGGTGCCGACGACGAGGTCGGCGCCGCCGAACTCGGGGTCGTCCAGCTCGGTTCCGTCGTCCACGGCGAACAGCAGCTTCTCCTCGCCCTGCCGGTAGGCGGTGCCGACCGGCGGGCTGGCCGCGTGCACGGCGAGCAGCGCGACCAGATAGGGCAGGTCGGGGTCCTTGCGGCGGGCCTCGGCGAGCAGGCCCGACAGCCGCCGCGGCGCGTCGGGCGGCAGGTCCAGCAGCTCCATGGCGGCGGCGAGCTGCTCCTCGCTGAACCGGCTGTCGTCCGGGGTGGCGATCAGGTCGGGCTCGGGCATCTCGGCGCCCAGGTGCTCCCGCTCGACCGGGGGTGTCAGCAGGATGTCGACGAGGTCGCCCACCCGGACGGACACGGGTGTGCGCAGCCCCGTGCCGTGTGCGAAGAAGGCGTCCGTGACGCGGATCGCCTGCTCCAGGGGCAGGGGGAGGGTCGGTGCGAGCAGATGGCCGTAGAGGTCGGTGCCGGAGGTGGCCGAGGGGGTGGCGAAGGCCTGCCGGTCCTGCTCGGCGCGGAACAGCGGGCCGGCCTCCAGGAGGCGGGCCTGCAGCTGGGTGTGCCGGCGGATGCAGTCCTTGACGATGTCGACCAGCTCGGCGGCGCGCCGTTTGTGCTCGGGGTCCTCCGACTCGTCGCGTGCCTTGCGGATGTTGGTCAGGATCGCGTTCTCGTGCCGGTAACGGTCGGCGACATGGTCCAGGGCCTCGGCGATCATGTCGGGGACGGCGTTGAGCCAGTCCACCGCGCGGACGTTGCGCCGGGTGGCCTCCAGGGCCCGGCGCAGGTTCTCCGAGTACTGCACGGTCCGGTAGCGGGCCTGTTCGGCGGCGAGCTGGGCGTCGGCGAGCCGGCCGCGGCTGATGAGCACGTCCAGCTTGACCTCGGCGGCGATCTGCGCGCTGGTCACATCGGTGTCGAGGGCGCCGACGAGGACGTTGACCGCCTCGTCCGTGGTGCGCAGATAGATGCTGCCGCCGGGGCCCGGGACCTCCTCGATCAGCTTGAAGTCGTAGTCCCGGCGGACGTACGTGCCGTCCGGCGCGAAGGTGCCGTACACCGCGCGGAAGCCGCGGTCGACGCTGCCGACGTTGATCAGGTTCTCCAGGACCCAGCGGGCCACGCGCTCGTGCTCGGCGGCCGGCCGCTGCGGGGCCTGGGCGGCGACACGCGGGACGAGCCGGGCCACGATCTCGTCGTGGTCGGCGCCGGTGTCGAAGTCCATGTTGAGGGTGATCAGGTCGATGGCGGCGAGCGCGATCTCCGCCATGCCGTACACCGAATACTCGCCGGCGAGATTGGCCTTGCGCGCGTCGAGGTCGTGCAGCGGTGCGGTGCAGGCGAGTGCGCGCAGCCGCCGCGCCAGTCCTTCGTCGGCGGCCGGGCCCAGGGCAGGGCGCGGCCCCGCGCTGAGCTGGGGCGGAGCGCTGTCCGTCGATGCAGGCGAAGTCACGTGCACAGACTAGGTCCTCGATCCGACAAGAACCCAAACAGCGCGGACGCCCCGGTCCGGTGCGTGCGCGAGCGGCCACCGGCACCGACGGCATCTCTCCCCACGGGCGTGACGGGCGCGCGGTCCCGCGGCCGTGGCGCGGGGTGCCGTTCCGCCGGACCGGCACCCGGGGCGCGTACGACGTCGCGCGCGCCGAGTGCACGCGGACTCCCGCCCCGTAAGCCCTGTGGGGCACACCACACGCGCGGAGGCGTGCGCCGTACACGTACCGAGGGCGTCGGCGGCGCACCGGGAGAGGCTCCGGGGCGGGCCCCGGGTGCGCGGCACACCGTCGGCGGCACGGGCGGCAGGGACTCGGTCACGATGACGGCACGCGGTACCGGTGTTGTCGCCGGACCGGGCGCGGCCGCGTCACCGTGGAATCACCGTGGGTCCTTCCGGACGGGGCACCGTCCCATGGGCGTGGGGCTGCGCGGCGCGGCAGGCCGGTTTCCGTCCCCGCGGTCCCGGCGTCCGGGTCACGGGGTCACACGGTGGGCAGGTCCGGTCCGATCCGGCTGCGTACGGCGGTCTGGACCTCGGCCTCCTCGGCCGGGTCGGCGGCGAGCCTGCGCAGTCGCTCGACGACGCGGGCGTCACCGGTCTCGGCGTGCCGCGCGGCCAGTTCGCGGGTGGTCTCCTCGCAGTCCCACAGGCACTCGACGGCGAATCCGGTGGCGAAGGAGGGGTCGGTGGCGGCCAGCGCGCGGGCGGCGCGGCCGCGCAGATGCGAGGAGGCGGTCTCGCGGTAGATGTGGCGCAGGACGGGGGCGGCACAGGTGATGCCGAGGCGTCCGGCGCCGTCGACGAGGGTCCACAGCGTGGGGGCGTCGGGGCCTTCGCCCCGGACGGCCTCCCGGAGGGCGGCGAGGACGAGGTCGCGGTCCTGGGCCCCGCCGCGGCAGGCGAGCACGCGTCCGGCGGCGGCGCCCAGCGGGTCGGGGCGGCGGGCCCAG
>NZ_BAAAHG010000107.1:0-6044 GCF_039525155.1 Streptomyces thermoalcalitolerans
GTGCCCTGGCCGCGGGAGGTGTTCGTGCGGGTGGAGCCGGAGCTGATCACGGGGCGTGAGCTGGTCGGCGGCCGCAGCCTCTACGGCCTCGACGCCCATGTCCGCCCGGCGGCCGGGGCACGGTGACCGCGGGGCCGCACGGACCGGCCGTCCCCCGAAAGGACCGAACTGCCCTCGCAGGGGTGCGCGGGAGGTGCGACGGTGGTGGTGGGATTTTCTGCCGCGCGGCCCGGCGGCCCGGCGAAAGGCGGTGGGACGGTGGAACTGCCTCTGGTCGTGGGGGTCGACGGATCGGCTCCGAGCCTGGCGGCGGTGGACTGGGCGGTGGACGAGGCCGCCCGGCACGGTCTGCCCGTGCGGCTGGTGTACGCCTCCCTCTGGGAGCGCTACGAGGGACACGAGGGATACGAGGGACACGAGGGATACGAGGAGGGTGTCCCGCCGGGGAGCGGGGAGCGTTCCTCGGAGCAGGCGATGGCCGAGCACATCGTCGCCTCCGCCGCACAGCGGGCCCGTGAGCGCGAAGCCCGCGTGAGCACCGGCGTGAGGACCGGGGGGAACGCCGATGTGAAGGTGTCCGCCGGCATCGTCCCCGACGACGCGGTCTCCGCCCTGCTGGAAGCGGGCGACACCGCTTTTGCCCTGGTCACGGGCTTTCGGGGGCGGGGCGGACTGAAGGGGCTGCTGCTGGGGTCGGTCTCCCTGGCCGTGGCGGCCCGGGCGGACTGCCCGGTGGTCGTGGTCCGCGGCGACAAGGCGGGGCTGGCCGGCACGCACGAGCGGATCCTGCTCGGTGCCGGTGAGCCCGACACCGGCGGCGAGGCCGTGCGGTGGGCGTTCCGGGAGGCCGAGGTGCGCGGCTGCGTCCTCGACGTCGTACGGGCCTGGCGCGGCCCCGCGTTCCAGGCGCCCTTCGACCCCCCGGCCCGGGAACGCGAGGAGCAGGCCCTTGCCCTGATGGAGGAACTGCTGCGGGAGGCGAGGGCCGCGCACCCGGACGTACGGCTGCGTCCCGCGACGGTCGAAGGGCCGGCGCACAGGGTGCTCGTCGACCGCTCGGCCGCCGCCGACCTGGTGATCGTCGGCGCGCGGCGCAGGACGGGCCGTCTCGGCCTCCAGCTCGGACGGACGGGCCACACACTGCTGCACCACGCGCAGTGCCCGGTGGCCGTCGTGCCGCAGCGGGTGTGACGCCGTGGCAGGGAGGGCGACGGCGGGGACCTGGGCGTACGAGGGGTACGACCCCGCGCAGGAGCGCCTGAGGGAGGCGCTGTGCACGCTGGGCAATGGGCGCTTCGCCACCCGCGGTGCCCTGCCGGAGTGCGACGCGGACGAGGTGCACTACCCGGGCACCTATGTGGCGGGCTGCTACAACCGGCTCGTCTCCCGTGTCGCCGTGCACGCGGGCGACGGCGCCGAGGCCGCCGAGCCCGCCGAGCCCGCCAAGACTGTCGAGGCCGTCGAGAACGAGGACATGGTCAATGTCCCCAACTGGCTGCCCTTGCGCTTCCGCCTCGCGGACGGCCCCTGGCTGACCCCGGACACCGCGACCGTCCTCGACCACCACCAGGTCCTGCACCTGGACTCGGGGCTGCTGGAACGCCGTACCCGCTACGGGCTCGGCGACGGGCGTTCGCTGATCGTGCGTCAGCAGCGGATCGTGCACATGGGCGACGCGTATCTGGCCGTGCTGCGCACCGAGTTCACCGCCGACGGACTCACGGCGGACCTCGAGGTCGAGGCGGCCGTCGACGGAGGCGTCACCAACTGCGGGGTGGAGCGCTACCGGGAACTGGAGGGCCGGCACCTCACCCATGTGCACTCCGGCACCGCCGCCCCCGACACGGTGTGGCTGCGCTGCCGTACCCGGACCTCCGACATCCGGATCGGCGTGGCCACCCGTCTGACCTGCGAGGGCGAGATCGCCACCCGGCACGAGCACCTGCGCGCGGTCCAGCGGGTGCGGCTGCGGCTGGAGCCGGGCCGTACCGCCACCGTCGACAAGACCGCGGCGCTGCACACCTCCCGCGACCCCGCCATCGGCGACCCACTGGGGGCCGCCGTCGACCGGGTGACCGCGGCGCCCTGCTTCGACGAACTGCTGCGGACCCATCTGACGGCGTGGAACCACCTGTGGCGCCGGGCCGAGACCGACGTCCCCGGGGAGGCGGGGCACATCCTGCGCCTGCACCTGTTCCATGTGCTGCAGACCCTCTCGCCGCACACCGCCGACCTGGACGTCGGGGTGCCCGCCCGCGGGCTGCACGGCGAGGCCTACCGGGGACATGTCTTCTGGGACGAGCTGTTCGTCCTGCCCTATCTGAACCTGCACTTCCCGGAGGTCTCCCGCGCTCTGCTGTGCTACCGCCACCGGCGTCTGGAACGGGCCTGCTCGGCGGCGCGCGCGATCGGCCGGCGCGGCGCGATGTATCCGTGGCAGAGCGGCAGCGACGGCCGGGAGGAGACCCAGCGACTGCACCTCAACCCCCGCTCGGGACGCTGGCTGCCGGACCACTCCCGCCTCCAGCGGCACGTCGGCTCGGCGATCGCCTACACCGTGTGGCAGTACTGCCAGGCCGGCGGGGACAGCGAGTTCCTGTACACCAAGGGGGCCGAGATGCTGGTGCAGATCGCCCGCTTCTGGGCGGACTCGGCCACCTGGGACGAGGATCTGGGACGGCACCGCATCCTGGGCGTGATGGGCCCCGACGAGTACCACGACGCCTACCCGGACGCCGGCCGGCCCGGCCTCGACGACAACACCTACACCAATGTCACGGCCGCCTGGGTGCTCGCCCGGGCCCTGGAACTCCTGCGTCTCCTGCCCGAGCCGTGCCGCCGCGGACTCGCCGAGCGCATCGGCCTGGACGACGGCGAGCCCGAGCGGTGGGAGGAGGTCTCCCGCACGCTGCACGTGCCCTTCCACGACGGTGTCATCAGCCAGTTCGAGGGCTACGAGAGCCTCGCCGAACTCGACTGGGACGGCTACCGGAAGCGGTACGGCAGCATCCGCCGCCTGGACCGGATCCTGGAGGCCGAGGGCGACAGCGTCAACCGCTACAAGGCCTCCAAACAGGCCGACGTGCTCATGCTCGGCTACCTCTTCTCGCCCGCCGAACTCGCCTCGCTCTTCGGCCGGCTGGGCCACCGCCTCGACGACGACCTCTGGCGGCGCACCGTCGACTACTACCTGGCCCGCACCAGTCACGGTTCCACCCTCAGCGGCCTGGTGCACGGCTGGGTCCTGGCCCGCGCCCGCCGCGGTGAGGCATGGACCTTTCTCAGGGACGCCCTGCTGAGCGATGTCGCCGATGTGCAGGGCGGCACCACCGGCGAGGGCATCCACCTGGGTGCCATGGCCGGCACCCTCGACTTCGCCCAGCGCGGACTGCCCGGCCTGGAGACCCGCGAGGACGCCCTGTGGCTGGACCCCGCCCCGCTGCCCGAGCTGTCCTCCTACGGCTTCTCCCTCCGTTTCCGGGGGCACTGGGACGTACGGCTGCGCCTGGAGCGCGGCCGGGTGACGATCACCGTGCCTCCCTCCAACCGCTCGCCGATCGACGTACGTCTGCCCGACCGGGCCGTCCGCGTCCGGCCGGGGGAGACCCGCCGTCTGCGCCTGCCCGAGTGAGCGGACCGGAAGGATCGGCTCGGCCCGTTCTCCTCCGTCCCCTCCGCGCCCCGAGACCCTTCCGTTCCCTGGGAACCCCGGAGCCCGAGAAATACCCCCGGGGGTACTTGTGTTAGTCTCGCTGTATACCCCGGGGGGTAATTTCTCCGTGAAGGGAGCGTCCCGTGTTCTTCATCGAGACCATCGAGCTGGCAGGCCTCGGCAACCGCAGCTATCTGGCCGGCGGCGAGCGCACGGCCGTGGCGGTCGATCCGCCCAGGGACGTCGACCAGGTGCTGACGGCGGCGGCCCGGCGCGGGGTGCGGATCGCGTACGTCGTCGAGACGCACGTCCACAACGACTACGTCTCCGGCGGCCTGGAACTCGCCCGGCTCACCGGAGCCTCCTACCTGGTCCCCGGGGAAGCCCGCGTCCGCTTCGCGCACACGCCCGTGCGGGACGGCGACACCGTCACCGTCGACGCCGGTGCCCGGCTGACCCTGCGGGCGATGGCGACCCCCGGACACACCCCGCACCACACCTCCTACGTCCTCCAGGAGGACCAGGCGGCGGTCGCCGTGTTCACCGGCGGTTCGCTGCTGATCGGCACCGTCGGCCGCCCCGACCTGGTCGAGCCGCGGCTGACCGAACGCCTGGCCCGCGCCCAGCACGCCTCCGCGCACCGGCTCGCCGCCGAACTCCCCGACAGCACCGCGGTGCTGCCCACCCACGGCTTCGGCAGCTTCTGCTCCTCGAGCCAGGTGGCGGGCGGCGGCACCACCATCGGCCGGGAGCGGACGGCGAACGACGCCCTCACCCAGGACGTCGACACCTTCGTCGCCGGGCTGCTCGCGAACCTGGACGACATCCCCGCGTACTACGCCCACATGGGGCCTGCCAACGCCGCCGGACCTGCGGCGGTCGACCTGACCCCGCCCGCCATGGCCGACCCCGACGAGATCGCCGCCCGGCTGGCCGCGGGGGAGTGGGTCGTCGACCTGCGCAACCGGGTCGCCTTCGCCGAGGGACATGTCGCGGGCTCGTTCAACTTCGAGGCCGAGGGCAAGCTCGCCACCCACCTGGCCTGGATGGTGCCCTGGGGCAAGCCGGTGACCCTGCTCGCCGAGTCGCCCGGGCAACTGGCCGAAGCCCAGCGCGAGCTGGTCCGGGTCGGCATCGACCGCCCGGCCGCCGCGGCCACCGGCGGGCCGGCCGACTGGCTCCGCCCGGGCGAGACGCCCGCCTCCTTCCCGCGGGCCACCTTCGCCGACCTCGCCGAACGGCACCCGGGCAAGGGCATCGTCGTCCTGGACGTCCGGCGTGACTCCGAACGGGCCGGCGGCCATGTCGAGGGCTCGGTGCACATCCCCGTGCACCTGCTGCACCGGCGGCTCGACGAGGTCCCCGACGGGCAGGTGTGGGTGCACTGCGCGGGCGGCATGCGGGCCGCCGTGGCCGCTTCCCTGCTGGACGCGGCGGGCCGTGACGTCGTCGCGGTGGACGACACGTTCGAGGCCGCGGAGAAGGCCGGACTCACCGTGCGGACCGTCTGAGCCCGGTCGGGGAGGAACAGCGGGAAACAGCGAGGAAAAGCACGGACAAGCGAAGAAGACCAGCGAAGAGCAGCGAAGAAGAGCGAGGAAAAGCGAGGGAAACCGTGCGGATGAGTCTCTTCCGGCGCGGCTTTGGGCGGGTCACCGCGCGCGAGGCCGCCGAGCGCACCGGTCACCACCCGGCCGGCGGCGCGGGCGGTGCCGTACTGCTGGACGTGCGCGAGACGCAGAAGTGGCGCGCGGGGCACGCCCCCGGCGCACTGCACATGCCCCTGTCCGTGCTCACCGCGGGCGCACCGCTGCCCCGGGAGGCACAGGGACGGCCGCTGATCGTCATCTGCCGCTCCGGCAACCGCTCCCGGCAGGCCGTCGGCCTCCTGGCGGCCCGGGGCGCCGACGCCGTCGACGTGGCCGGCGGCATGCGGGACTGGGTACGGGCCGGACTGCCGGTGGTGGACGACCGCGGCGAGGACGGCACGATCGCGTGAACACCCTGCTCCTCGCTCTGGCCGCCGGGGCCGTCATCGGCCTGGCACTGGGCGCGCTCGGGGGCGGCGGCAGTGTGCTGGCCGTCCCCGCCCTGATCTATCTGCTCGGTTCCACCCCGGTCGCGGCCACCACCGCGAGCCTGGTCGTCGTCGCGGTCACCTCGGCCACCGCCCTGGTCGCCCACGCCCGAAGCGGCCAGGTGCGGTGGCGTACGGGACTGCTGTTCGCGGCTGCCGGGATCGGCCCGGCGATGCTGGGCGGCGCGGTCGCCGGACGGCTGCCCGCCACCGTACTGACCGCGGCCTTCGCGCTGGTCGCGGCTCTCGCCGCCGTCCGGATGCTGCGGCCCGGCCGGGCGCCGGCCGGGGAGCGCCCGGTCCGGCCCGGCCGGG
>NZ_BAAAHG010000108.1:0-6013 GCF_039525155.1 Streptomyces thermoalcalitolerans
CGGGACGGCGGTCGGCTGCCCGGCCGCGGGAGGCCGCGGGGCCGTGTCCGACGGCTGCTGCCGGGCGGACGGCGCCGGCTGGGGCTGCGGCCGGGCGTCCGCCGGTGTCTGCGCCTCCGCCTGCGGTGGGCTCGTGTCCCCCTTCGGTCCCTGCGGGGACGTGCCGCTTCTCAGATCGCGCAGCACGTCGCTCTGCCAGTTGTTCCCGCTCGGCATGTCCCCTTCTCTCCTGCCTCGTCGTCCCGCCCGAAGCGGCGCGCGTCGTCCGTGGAGCCTCAGAACTTGTCGAGCAACTGCCCGTAGATACCGAACACCCCGACGGCGAGCGGGAAGAGCGCGATCACTCCGACGGACTCGATCAGATCGGCGAACTTGCGCAACCGTACCCGGATGTGCTCCGGAGGTTCGATCGCGAGGATGCCCAGCGGCAGCAGCGCGGTCGCACCGAGCAGCGCGAACGCGCCGATGCCTCCGCCGTGGTCCAGCCACAGCACCACCAGCCGTACGACGAGCACGGCCGCCGCCGCGAACACCGCCACCACCTCGGCGACCAACGGGAAGGCCCGGGCCCGCGACAGCAGGACGACGGCGGTCACCGAGGCCAGCGCCACCGTCCACACGGTGGGCTTCTGAGCGGTGGTCAGCAGCCAGCCGCCCGCGGCGGCGGAGACGGCGGTGACCACCGTGGCCAGGACGAGCCCGCGGTGGGTGGCGGCGAGGGCGTTGGCGACCTGATGCCGGCTCACCGACGCGCCCGAGGAGCGCCGGTCGTCGAGCCCGGTGAGCCCGGAGGCCATCAGCGCGAACCGGGGCAGCAGTCCCAGCAGGACGACGGAGAACACGGCCATCACGGCGCCGAGCCGGTCCGGCCTGTCCTGCACGGCGGCGACGGCCTCCCACACGACGGCGACCGCGGCGGCCGCTCCCGCCCCGATGAGCCCGCCGCGGCCGAGCGGCGAGAAATAGGCCAGCAGCACCAGGGTGACCACCAGCGCGCCGACGACACCGCCCAGCCTGGCCGTCCCCGACCAGGCGTAGGCGTCGGCGGCGGTCCACGCCGTGAGCAGTCCGAGCCCGCCGGTGGCGAGCAGCAGCGCGGTGGCGAGCCCGCGATTGCCCTTGCCCACCTTGGCCGCCAGGGCTCCGGCGACCATGCACGCCACCGTGACGGCCGCGAGTGCGGCGGTGACGCTCTCCAGCGCGAACTCCCGCCGGGCGAGCAGCCCGGCGGTCACGGCGAACGCCACGGTGGCCACACCGGCACCGGCCCGGCGGGCGGCCGGACGCCAGCGCCAGGCATGCAGGTCGAGGTCGTCGGCGACCTGGTCGGTGACGTCGTGGACGACCGGTGCGGGCGGGGCCGCATGGGCACGGACGAGCCGCAGAACGGCGCCGTCGGGAACCTCCGCCGAGGACAGGGTCGCCTCGTGCGGCAGGACCGAGCCGTCGGAAGTGATCAACTGCCGGGTGGCCGGACGGGTGGCCACACGGTCGTCGAGCAATTTCAGGATGTCAGGGAGCAGTTGACCGATCGGAGTGTCCGACGGCAGGACGATGTCGGCGCGCCGTCGCTCACCGACCAGGGTGACCCGGCTCAGCCGCGTCCGGGACGTCGTTGCTGCGCTCACCACTCACCGGAACCTATCATCGTGTCCTCTCCGTCACGGGTCCTTTGTAGCGTGCCCATGCCAGAGCTGTTCCTGCTGCTGCCGCTTCTTCTCCTCGGCCTTCTGCTTGGCCAAGGTGGCCTGAAGGAACGACCAGCCGACGCAACCGGCGCACAGCACCGCCGCGATGGCGATCCCCGCGAACAGCTTGCCGAGCCTTTCGTCCAGCGTGCGCCGGCCGCGCTGCGTGCCGAACAGCAGCGCGTCGCGCAGCCGCCGGCGGCGCACCGCCACCGACTCGAGCAGTTGGCTGTCGTAGTCCCGTGCCATTCCGTCGTCCTGTGCCGTGTCCTGCGGTGCCGTCAGTCGTCCGGGGTGAGGCCGAGAAGGCCGCGCATCGTGGCGTACTTCCGCTCGAGCCGCCGGGCGGTCGGCTCGTCGAGGAGGGCGAGCCGGCGCGGGTCGGCGTTGTGCGCGAGGTCGGCCGCCTTGACCAGCCGGGCGCCGGGGGTGGCCAGGATCCGGCGCGCGTACGCCTCCGGTTCCTCGCCGGGCCGCTTGGTCACGGCCCGTACGACGTCCTTGGTGCGCTGCGGCAGCCGGGCCGCGTCGAGCCACTCCTCGCTGAGGACGCCGTCCTCCAGGGCGTCGTGGAGCCAGGCGGCGGCGACGAGATCGTCCCCTCCGCCGCGGGCCCGCACCCCCTCGGCGACGGCCTGCAGGTGCTCGGCGTACGGCCGTCCGGCCTTGTCCCACTGACCGTCGTGCGCGGCACGGGCAACGGCCTCGACCTCGGCAGGAGTCATCGGTGCGCCGTCGCCGGACGGCGTCTGCGTCCGCCCTTCGCGGAGCGGCTCTTCCTGCGGCACGCGGAATCCCCCCTCATTCCTTTCCGCAACATAAGCCATGGGTGTGTCACCCGTACACCCTGGGTGCGCCGTTCGCCGGGCGGCCACCGCCCCCGGTGCGTCAGCCATCGCGGAACACCGCCGCTCCGATCAGGGACAGCAGCCATGACAGCGGGATGAGCGCGACGTACGCCCGCGGCCGCCGGTGCACGGGCCGGCCCGGGTCGAGCCGCTCCCCGAGCGTTCCCGGCCCCGGCTCCGGAAGCCGTTTCAGCCGGCGTACGGCGAGAAGGTTGCGCACCAGCGTCAACGGGCCGAAGAGGAACAGCGAGAGCGGACTCCACCAGCCCCAGCACAGCGTGTGCGTGGTCAGCGCCCGGTGCACGGCCACACCGCACACCCTGCACACCGGCCCGTCCGTCCTCCGGAACCCGAGGACGAACAGCAGCCCCCGGTGCGCCCGGAAGGCGACGTCCGCGGCGGGGGCGGCTCCGCAGTACCTGCACAGGAAGACGGTCTGCCGGGGGTGAGCGGCACGGTCGCCGGCGCCGGCCCGGACGGCGGCGGGCGCGGGCGCCTTGTGACCGGTGCCGGCCCCGGGGTGCCGCACGGCAAAGGACCGCGCGGTCGCGGGGTCGGCGTGCCACGCCCGGAGCGAGTCGGCGACGGCGTCCAGAAGCCCGGACTTCACCGCGTCCTCGATCATCCCGTCGCAGAACCGCTCACCCCGCAGGACCGCGGTGGCGGCACGCACGGCGTCGGCGGGGTCCAGCCGCCCGGACGGCGGAACCTGGGGAAGCGGGTTGCCCGTCCACCGGTACTCGGGGGTGACGGCGCCGATGTCCCACAGCGCCTGCACCGCCCGCTTCAGCGGCTTGCTGTAGACCGGGAACGGCACGTGGATCGCACCGTTCGACGTCTCCTGGCCACCGCCCCACTCGACGGCACGGTCCTCGTCCGTGAGCGCGTCGAAGGCCTCGGCCAGCTCCTGCCAGGCGGGGTGGTCCGCCGGTTTGAGCTGGTCGAGCAGCCGCTGGTCGTCGGCCGGGGTGACGACACGGGCGAGCTCCTCGATCGTGTCGAGGTCAGGGGCCTCGGTGACGGGCCCCGCGCCCGGCTCCCGGCTGAACAGGGCGAGCACACCGGCCGGGGCGAGACCACGCCGGTGGGCGTCCCGTACCTTGCTGGACCACTCCATCCCCGCCTTGTAGGCACTGCTGCTGCTCGCCGCCCGGTGGATCCACCCGACATCGGTGGCGCTGCCCCAGGCATAGCCGATGATCTCGCCGTCGGGGGCGGTGACGGTGATGTAGCGGACGGGGGTGTGCATGACGTGGGGCGGTTACTTCTCCTTGGCGAGTGCCTCGACGGCTGCGGCGCTCGGGGCGTCGGTCAGGGAGTCAGGGAGGACCCGTCCGCGGTTGCCCTCAGGGTTGGCCAAAAGCTCCGCGAGCGCCTGGGACGGCCGAAGGCCCCGATTCTTGGCACCCTCCAGCCTGGCATGCCAGATGCTGCCTTCGGCGAACGCCCGGGGGCCGACGGCCTCTCGCGGTTCCCACGCGGCGGCGTCGTCCTCGTCGTTGGCCCATACGTAGCCGAGAACCTCGCCGCTCTGCTTGTCGGCCACCGTGATGTAACGCACCGGCTTGTCGGTGTGGGTCTGGTATCGCGGCGGCCCCGGCTCCACGAGATTGAAGTGCACGTCGTCGTCGAAGCGCGGGTTGATCGGCCGTTCACTGCTCATGATGTCCACATTTCTTCACCGGGGGATGATCTGCAACGCAGACTACGACCTCGGCAGAACCTCCCCGTAGACGTGCCACTTGCCGTCCGTCTCGTCCATGAAGACACGCGTGACCTTGAACCGGGTCCCCCGGGCAAGCAGCAGTTCCCGCTCGCCCTTGACCTGGGTGATGGGCTCCAGCCAGAGGGCGGGGGTGCCTTTCGGCACCCGAAGGTGCAGCCGCACCGGTTTGGCGTCGAAGGGCGGAGGCGGCGTCTTGCCGAGTGCCGTGGACGTGAACGCCTTGTCGTCGAAGACACCACCCCTCATGTCGAGCGGCGACTTCAGGTTGAGGTGATCGATCCCGGTTCCGCGCACGACCATGATGTTCTCGGGCACGGGGCGGGCGTCCATGACCTCGTCCATGCTCTTGATGGTGTCCAGGATGTGCTGGGGCACATCCGTGCCGTAGCGGAGATGGTTGTTGATCGGGTCGTACGCGGCACCCGTGTAGGTGACCAGCCCCTGCTTCTTCTCCAGGGGCAGGTCGTCCATGAACTCCTTCCAGTAGGCGTCGCCGTACTTCAGCCCCGCTTCGTTGCTGACGCTGGGCGCGGGGTTCGTGCCGTGCGCGAGTTCGGCCTCGGCCACCGCGTGCTTCTCGGCACTGCTCAGAGTCGCGAACTCTTCGTGCGACATGAGCGGCTTGTACTCGAACGGCGCGTCGCCTCCGCCGTGCTGCGGCACGTCCGTGTCCGCACGGCCCGGCTCCACCGGTGTGTCGGCGCCGTGGTGCACGGCGGTGTCCACGGCCGTGTCGCCGAGGTCCACCTGGTCGGCTTGGTCGACCGCGTCGGTGACGTCGTCCGCGTATCCCTGCGCGGACTGGTCGGTGGGATCGTCGCCGTACTTCGTGTGGTCGCCGTCGTGGCCGTTGTGGCCCGTCCCGTGGGAGGTGTCGTCGGTGTGGCCGCCAGGCATCTCGTGGGCCGAGCTCTGGGACACCGGGTTCGGGTCGTGGCCACTGCCGTTCGGGAACTCGTGCCCGCCGGTGTGCGGCGTGGACACCGGTGCCTCATGCGGCGTGTACGAAACCTCCGTGGGGGCATCGTGCACGGGCGTGTTCGTGGGCATGCGGTTGTACGCCGTCGTGTCGGTCGTGCGCACGCCGTCGACCAGACCGTCGCCCGCGTGGACCCCGGCGTACACCGGCTGTTGGCCCTGGATCGTCCAGTGGGCCGGGAGCGTAGAGGTCGTCTCGCGCGGGATCGGTGTGGTGTCGATGACCCCGTTGGGCGTCATGAGGTTGCCGTGCGGGTCCAGAAGACGGCCGTCGGGCAGGCGAACGGAGCCGTCGGGGAGGGTGGGGATGTCGATGGTGCCGATGCCTTTGAGGCCTTTGGCGATGTCGCCGATCTTCGACAGGCCCGCTCCGGCGCCCTTGGCGATGTGGGTCATCGGGTCGATGGCCCGCCCCGCCTTCCCGGCCACCGACAGCGCCCTGGCCACCGCGCCGGCCTTGCCCGCACCCGAGGCCGCACCCCCGGCGCCGCCGGTGAAGACGGTGGTGAGCACGTTGAAGGTGACCGCCCCGGCGGCGCGGGCGGGGTTCTTGCCCCACTCGTCCCAGGCCACCAGCGCCTTGCCGGTCTCCTTCATCGCCGTGCGCGAATCCCGGATCCAGGAGGGCAGCTTGTCCTCCGGCAGGGTCCAGAACGCCGCCCCCACCACCGGCACCGCCGTCAGCACCAGGCCGGTGGCCAGCTGGGCCAGCCCCTTCCACGCCTGCTTGGCCGCCTCCCAGCCGTCGACGCCGACCAGGGTGCCCAGGCCCC
>NZ_BAAAHG010000109.1:0-5924 GCF_039525155.1 Streptomyces thermoalcalitolerans
GGAACCGGCGGGCGCGGACCCGCCCCTGTGCTGCGCCGGACCGGCGGCCTCCCCGCCGGTCCCCTGCGGCCCGGCGGGGGCGGCGGCCCCGTCCCCCGCCGGTGCCCTCTGCGCGTCCTCCGGGTTCTCCGCGTCCAGCAGCTGGACGGCATGGCGCCCGAGCTGGGCGACCAGGGCACTGGGCAGCCAGGGATCGCGGAGACGTCCGTCGGCGACCGTGTCCCCGGCACCGGTGCGCTGGATGATCTGGTCGAGGGTCGGCCGGGCGGCCGGGTCCTTGCGCAGACAGTCGCGGACGAGGTCGGCGATGCCCTCGGGCACCCCCTCGAGATCGGGCTCCTCCTCGGCGATCCGGAACATCAGCGCGTGCACCCTGCTGTCGGCACCGCCGAAGGGCAGCGCACCGGTCGCGGCGTACGCGAGCACCGAACCGAGGCAGAAGACGTCGCACGCCGGGGTGATCCGGTCGCCGCGCACCTGCTCGGGCGCCATGAAACCGGGCGAGCCGACCAGCGCGCCGGTCCGGGTGAGCCCGCCGTCCGTGACGGTCTCCAGCGCCCGCGCGATGCCGAAGTCGATGACCCGCGGGCCGTCGATCGTGACGAGCACATTGGACGGCTTGAGGTCGCGGTGGACGAGACCCGCCGCGTGGATGTCCTTGAGCGCACCGGCCAGCCCGGCCGCGAGGATCCGCACCGACCGCTCGGGCAGCGGCCCGTGGTCGTGCCCGACGACCTGCTGCAGGCTGGGCCCGGCGACGTACCCGGTGGCCACCCACGGCACGGCGGCCTCGGTGTCCGCGTCCAGCACGGGAGCCGTCCAGTGCCCGCCGACCCGCCGCGCGGCCTGCACCTCCTGCCGGAACCGCGCCCGGAACTCCTCCTGCTGCGCCAGTTCCTGCCGCACCAGCTTCACCGCGACGGTCCGCCCCCGGTCCGACCGGGCCAGGTACACCTGCCCCATGCCTCCGGCCCCGAGCCGCGCCAGCAGCCGGTACGCACCGATCCTCTGCGGATCGTCGGGTGCGAGCCTCTGCACGACCGAACCGCCTCCCCCCGATATCCCCCGATACGTCCCTGCGCGACAGACCGAGAATAGTGCGGTGAACCACACGGACGGAGAACTCGGTGTCTACGGTTCCGTAACAGCGACAACCTGTCGCCAAAACCCTGCGAGCGCAGACAGGACGCCGATATCGTGCCCCGCCGCACCCGTTTACGCTCGCCCCTATGACCCCTCAGCCGAACCCTGAAGCCGGCGCCGCCGTCAAGGCCGCCGACCGTGCCCATGTGTTCCACTCCTGGTCCGCGCAGGATCTCATCGACCCGCCGGCCATAGCCGGTGCCGAAGGGTCGTACTTCTGGGACTACGACGGCAAGCGCTACCTGGACTTCGCCAGCGGGCTCGTCTACACCAACATCGGCTACCAGCACCCCAAGGTCGTCGCCGCGATCCAGGAACAGGCCGCCACGCTGGCCACGTTCGCGCCCGCGTTCGCCGTCGAGGCGCGGTCCGAGGCGGCGCGGCTGATCGCCGAGCGGACCCCGGGCGACCTGGACAAGATCTTCTTCACCAACGGCGGCGCCGACGCCGTCGAGCACGCCATCCGCATGGCGCGGCTGCACACCGGGCGGCCCAAGGTCCTCTCGGCGTACCGCTCGTACCACGGCGGCACGCAGCAGGCCGTCAACGTCACCGGCGACCCGCGGCGCTGGCCCTCGGACAGCGGCACGGCCGGTGTCGTGCACTTCTGGGCCCCCTTCCTCTACCGCTCCCGCTTCTACGCCGAGACCGAGGAGCAGGAGTGCGCACGCGCCCTGGAGCACCTGGAGACGACGATCGCCTTCGAGGGGCCGTCGACCATCGCCGCGATCATCCTGGAGACCATCCCCGGCACGGCCGGGATCATGGTGCCGCCGCCCGGCTATCTCGCCGGGGTGCGCGAGCTGTGCGACAAGTACGGGATCGTCTTCATCCTGGACGAGGTCATGGCCGGGTTCGGGCGGACCGGCGAGTGGTTCGCGGCGGACCTCTTCGGCGTCGTGCCGGACCTGATGACCTTCGCCAAGGGAGTCAACTCCGGCTACGTCCCGCTCGGCGGCGTCGCGATCTCCGGGAAGATCGCGGAGACCTTCGGCAAGCGGGTCTACCCCGGCGGTCTCACCTACTCCGGGCACCCCCTGGCCTGCGCGGCGGCCGTCGCGACGATCAACGTGATGGCCGAGGAGGGCGTCGTCGAGAACGCCAAGCGGCTCGGCGCCGAGGTCGTGGAGCCCGGGCTGCGCGAGCTGGCCGAGCGGCACCCGAGCGTCGGCGACGTGCGCGGTGTCGGCATGTTCTGGGCCGTCGAGCTGGTGAAGAACCGCGAGACCCGCGAGCCGCTGGTGCCGTACAACGCGACCGGCGAGGCGAACGCCCCGATGGCGGCCTTCGCCGCCGCCGCCAAGGCGAACGGCCTGTGGCCCTTCGTCAACATGAACCGCACCCACGTCGTCCCGCCGTGCAATGCGACCGCGGCCGAGCTGAAGGAGGGCCTGGCGGCGCTGGACGCGGCCCTGTCGGTGGCCGACGAGTACACCGAGTAGGCCGTACGCCGAACGGACCGTGGGCCGAACGGCCCTCCGCGCACGACCGTGTCGGCCCCGGACGGCGGTACTGAGGAGTAACCCGAAACGCGTAAGGTGGCGTGCCCGTACAGAACGCACGAGTACGCCACCCCCTACGCGTGAGGAGATTCCCGACCATGCCCGGCAACAGCGGTACCGGCGCCGTGACACGCAGCACGCTGCGGCAGCAGATCGCGGACGCGCTCCGGGACGAGGTGCTGGCCGGGCGGCTCCAACCGGGGCAGGAGTGCACGGTCAAGGAGATCGCCGAGCAGTACGGGGTGTCCGCGACCCCCGTCCGCGAGGCGCTGGTCGACCTGTCCGCGCAGGGCCTGCTGGAGGCCGACCAGCACCGCGGCTTCCGGGTGCGCGAGTACTCCCTGGACGATCTCCGCGCGATGATCGAGGCGCGCGGCCTGGTCGCCGACGGCATGTTCCGGGCCATAGCCGAGGGCCACAAGCCCTTCCCCCGTCTCGACGACCGGTCCTTCATCACCACGCTCGCCGGGGTGCGCCGGCGCGGCGAGGAGGCGCAGCGCGCGGCCGCCGCGGGCGACCTGGCGGTCCTGATCGGCTACGACCTGCGCTTCTGGCGGGAGCTCGCCGCCCTGTTCGGCAACCCCTACCTCAGCGACTTCCTGTACCGGCTGCGCGTGCAGTGCTGGGCGTGCTCGGTGCAGTACCTGCGCCGCCGCACCGATCTGCGCGGCGAGCTGTGGGCCGAGCACACCGCACTCGTCGACGCCCTGGCGACGGGCGACACCACAACCGCCCGCGCGATCGTCGCCGCGTACAACGCCGACGCCCTCGCCCTCGTCGAACGCCTGGCCAACGGCACCTGAGCGACGGGCCCCGCTGCCCTGCCGCCCCCCCTTACCCCTCTGCCGTCCCTTCCATCCCTGATTCGGCGGGACTTCCGCCCCTTGGTACGTGGACGGGCGAGGTCTGGGTAAAGGACCTGCACGGGGAGAACCGAGCGATGCCGTACCGATCACCACCGACTACGCTTCTACACTCCCTGACCACCAAAGCGTTGGAACCCCGCCCTCCCCGAGGAGCCCTCTTTGGCCTGTGACCTGTGGCTGGTACCGCTCGTCGACGTGCTGTGCCACACCCCCGACAACCCGTTCGCCGAGGAACTCGCGCAGTACAACAAGGTGCTCGCCGAGAACGGGCTTCCACCGGTGCCGGTGTACCAGTACATGCCCGGCCTGTCCGGGGAAGTGGCACCGGTGGCCGGCTTCGACTACGACGCACTGCACTTCCTGCGCCGCGCCTACCTCCTCCAGGTCTGCGGCCTGCCGCTGACCCCGGTCGACGAACTGGGCGGCGACTACGAGCAGTTGCTGGAGATGTTCGAGGCGACGGCCCAGCAGTCCCACCTGGTCTGGCACTACGACCACGCCGGCGCCTACGTCCCCCTGGACTTCCCGCTCCCCCTGTCCAACGACGAACTCCTCGCCGGCGGCGGCCCTCTCGGTTCCTCCCAGACCCTCCTGCGCGAGCTGGAGTACATCGCCCCCGCCCTGGGCATCGACCCGGCCAACCCCCCGGCCGCCCCCGAACCCCCCGTGGCTCCCACGGAGTTGGAGCAGCCGGCCGCCCCCGCCCCCTACGACCCCAGCCCCTTCGCCCGCGAACGCCACGTCTGGCTGGGCCTGCACGCGGCGGCCACCCGAAGCCTGGCCCAGGGATCAATGATCGTCTTCAGCTGACGACCGGCGGCACGGAGTTCAGCGGTACGACCGCCCATGGCGCACCCGCACCAATCCCCTTTCCGTGCCGCCCCTTTGCACCCGACGGCCGACTCCACGCGCCCCGCCACCACGGCCCACGACGCCCCTGCCCCGACCGCACATCTCACGACAGGTTTGGCTCAACTCCTTCGACGTTTCGCGCCTTTTCAACCTCGTTCGCAGGAGTCCGCTGCGCTGAGGGGGACAACCGGTATGCTCCCGGGGAAAACTCATCACGGCGCCGATAGCAGAGCGACCGCCGACGCCAAATGACACCGGGCCCTTCGACTGCGCAGACCTGCTGGACTTCTTCGCATCCCCCGTCCTCCACGCCGACGGGCCGAAGTAGCTGTTTTCCATGACATCTGGGGCTACTGCGACTTCTACGGGAACCCGCATCCGGAGGTGCAAAGACGGAACGCTCCACGATTGAGTGCGGCACTCCGGGCTCTCGAGGAGCTGCTCGGCACGCCCGCCGTTCCAGGGGATGCAACGTATTTCGGCAAGGCGGAAAGGTACGGACCGGCCGATCCCGACCTGATCGACGGTCGCGGCCCCGACCTGACCGACATGCCCTGAGCGACTGTTGACAGTGAGCGTTTTCCAACCTGACGGACCGGCTGGGTAGTTGGGCTGACAACGCGGTGAAGCCCCTGGTAGATGGGTTTTCGACCAAGAAATCCGTCTCCACCAGAGGCTTCACATGCTTGTCTACCCGTCGGGCGTCGATGTGTCCAGCTCTGCTCTCCGCTTCCTTGCACAGCAGTTGCGGCGGCACCGCCGTGCGATCGGCTCCCGCTGGCGGCGTCTGAGTGCCGGCCGCCAGGCTCTGCTCGCCCTCGCCCATCTGCGGGTGGGGCACACGTATGCCCAGCTCGCGGCCGGCTTCGGCATCGGAACCACGACCGCCTACCGCTATGTCACCGAGGCCGTCGAACTCCTGGCCGCCCTCGCCCCCACCCTGGCCGACGCGCTGCGGACCGCATCGGCGAAGGCATATCCGATCCTGGACGGCACGCTGCTGCCGATCGACCGCATCGCCGCGGATCGGCCGTACTACTCCGGAAAACACAAAAAGCACGGGATGAACGTGCAGGTCATCGCAGACCCCTTCGGCCGATTGCTGTGGGTCTCACCGGCCCTGCCCGGTGCCGTCCACGACATCCGGGCCGCCCGTGAGCACGGCATCGCCGACGCTCTCGCGGAAGCCGGCATCACGTGCTGGGCGGACAAAGGGTACCGGGGCATCGGCGGCACGGTCCGTGTTCCGTGCTGGGGCCGGTGGGAGACTCTTTCCGCCGGTCAGAAGGCCGCCAACCGCTCCCACGCGAAGATCCGGGCCCTCATCGAGCAGGCCGTCGCCACCCTGAAGTCCTGGCGACTCCTCCGCAAACTGCGGTGTTCGACCACCCGGATCACCAGCCTCGTCCAAGCCGTCCTGACCCTGCATCTGACCAGCTCAGAGTGAGGTTGGAAAAGGCTCAGTGAGGTTTTCTCAACGCCTTTCGTTCCATGCGTTGTTGAGGACAAGGGCGGCCTGAGCAATGGCTCCGATGCGGCTGGGGCTGAGCGTGACATGTTG
>NZ_BAAAHG010000110.1:0-4949 GCF_039525155.1 Streptomyces thermoalcalitolerans
CGTTGTCGTCACTCGCCGACGCTCCGCGTCGGCTCCCTCCTCCGCCTTGCATCTGCACGCACCGAACCCCGCTCACCTCGGTCACCAGGCACCGCCCGTCGGAGCCGGCCTGATCCAAACGACACCTCCTAGTTCTGCTGGTCCTTGGCCTTCTTCGGCCGCCACACCACCAGCGCGCTGCTCTGCTGGACCTCCTGGTAGGGGACCAGGTCCCGGCGGTAGGAGGCGTGCACGGCGGCCTCGCGCTGCCGCATGGCGGCGGCCGCGCCGTCCAGCGCCGCCTGCAGCTCCGCGATCTGGGCCTTGAGTTCCGCGACCTCGTTTCTCAGCTCGATGATCCGCTTGATGCCGGCCAGGTTGATGCCCTCGTCCTGCGACAGCTGCTGCACCTGGCGGAGCAGCTCGATGTCGCGGGCCGAGTAGCGCCGGCCCCGTCCGGCGGTGCGGTCGGGTGACACCAGGCCCAGCCGGTCGTACTGACGGAGTGTCTGCGGGTGCAGTCCGGACAGCTGGGCGGCCACCGAGATGACGTACACCGGTGTGTCTTCCGTCAGTTCGTACGGGTTACGACGGCGGCCGTCCATCTCTCTCATGCTCCCTTCGCGGCCTCGAACAGCTCCGCCCGCGGATCCTCGCCCGCGGTGGCCTCGCGATACGCCTCGAGCGCTTCACGAGCCTTCCCCGACAGGTTCTTCGGGACACTCACCTCCACGGTGACCAGCAGGTCCCCACGGGTGCCGTCCTTGCGGACCGCGCCCTTGCCGCGGGCCCGCATCGTACGTCCGTTCGGTGTGCCGGGAGGCAGTTTCAACGTCACGGGCGGCCCACCCAGGGTAGGCACCCGGACCTCGCCGCCGAGAGCCGCCTCGGCGAAGGTGACCGGCACCGTGACGGTGAGGTTGTCGCCCTTGCGGCCGAAGACCGGGTGTTCGCCCACGTGCACCACCACGTACAGGTCGCCCGCCGGTCCGCCGCGCTCGCCCGGCGCACCCTTGCCGCGCAGCCGGATGCGCTGCCCGTCGCGCACGCCGGCCGGGATGCGCACCTGCATCGTCCGGGAGGACTTGGCGCGGCCGGAGCCCCTGCAGACGTCGCAGGGGTTCTCCGCGATCAGCCCGCGGCCCTTGCAGTCGTGGCACGGGTCGGTCAGCGAGAAGCCGCCGCCCGAGCCGCGCGCCACCTGTCCGGTGCCGACACAGGTCGGGCACACACGTGGTGTGCCGTTCTTGTCGCCGGTGCCCGAACAGGCCTTGCACGGCTGCTGGCTGGACATCCGCAGCGGTACCGTGGCGCCCTCGATGGCCTCCGTGAAGCTCAGCGTGACCTCGGACTCGATGTCCTGGCCGCGCCGGGGCTGGGTGCGTGTGCCCGCGCCCCTGCCGAACAGGCCCCCGAAGACGTCCCCCAGGCCGCCGCCGAAGCCGCCCTGGGCCCCTCCGAAGAGGTCGCCCAGGTCGAAGTTGAAGGAGCCGCCGGCGCCCGGCCCGGGGCGGAAGCCGCCGTTGCCGAACAGGGCGCGGGCCTCGTCGTACTCCTTGCGTTTCTTGGGGTCGCCGAGGACGTCATGTGCCTCGGAGATCTCCTTGAAGCGCTCCTCGGCCCTGGCATTGCCCTTGTTGGCGTCCGGGTGGAACTCACGGGCGAGCTTCCGGTACGCCTTCTTGATCTCGGCCTCGGTGGCGTCCTTCGGGACGCCGAGGACCTTGTAGTAGTCCTTCTCGATGAAGTCCTTGGTACTCATCCCCGACGTCCCTCCTCTCGCGCGTCGTTCGCTGTCGCGTCAGCCCTCCTCCGGGCCACCGTTCTCCTTGTTGTCCTCGCCCTGCTCGGTGGCTTGGGCCGCACCGGACTCCTCGGCCGGTTTGGCCGTCTGCGCGCCCGGCTGGGGCTCGGCCACGGCCACCCGCGCGGGGCGGATGATGCGTTCGCCGATCCGGTACCCGGGCTGCAGAATCGCCACGCATGTCGTCTCGGTGACGTCCGGCGCGTAGGAGTGCATCAGGGCCTCGTGGACCGTCGGGTCGAAGGGCTCGCCCTCCTTGCCGTACTGCTGCAGCCCCATCTTCGCCACCACGGTCTCCAGCGACTCGGCGACGGACTTGAAGCCGCCCACCAGTTCGTTGTGTTCCCGTGCGCGGCCGATGTCGTCGAGCACGGGCAGGAGCTCGGACAGGAGGTTGGCCACGGCCACCTCCCGTACCGCGACCCGGTCGCGCTCGACCCGGCGCCGGTAGTTCTGGTACTCGGCCTGCAGCCGCTGGAGGTCCGCCGTGCGCTCGGCCAGCGCCGTACGGGCCTGGTCCAGCTGGGCCGTCAGCGCGGCCACCTGGTCCAGCTCCGCGGCCTGGGGCACCTCCTGCTCCTGGGCGGCGGGGGCCTGCTGCGGCTCGGCCTCCTCGGGCGCGGCGCCGGGAGCGGCCTCGGGCTGCGGCTGCGGCTGCGGCTGCGCTTGCGGCTGAGCCTGCGGCTGCTGCGGCGGAGGCTGCGGCTGGTGCTCCTCGAAACCGGGGGTCTTCTCCGTCACGCGGCACCGTCCTTGCGCTCGTCGTCAACGATCTCGGCATCGACCACGTCGTCGTCGGCCTTGCCGGCCTGGCCGCCGCCCGCGGCCTGCGCGGCCTGGGCCTCGGCGTACATGGCCTGACCGAGCTTCTGGGAGACGGCGGCGACCTTCTCGGTGGCGGTGCGGATCTCGGCGGTGTCCTCGCCCTTGAGCTTCTCCTTCAGCTCGGCGACGGCGGCCTCCACCTCGGACTTGATGTCACCGGGGACCTTGTCCGCGTTGTCCTTGAGGAACTTCTCGGTCTGGTAGACGAGCTGCTCGCCGTGGTTGCGGGTCTCGGCGGCCTCGCGGCGCTTCTGGTCCTCCTCCGCGTACTGCTCCGCCTCCCGGCGCATCCGCTCGACCTCCTCCTTGGGGAGCGAGGAGCCGCCGGTGACGGTCATCTTCTGCTCCTTGCCGGTGCCGAGGTCCTTCGCCGTGACGTGCATGATGCCGTTGGCGTCGATGTCGAAGGACACCTCGATCTGCGGCACGCCGCGCGGCGCCGGGGGCAGACCGGTCAGCTCGAACATGCCGAGCTTCTTGTTGTACGCGGCGATCTCGCGCTCACCCTGGTAGACCTGGATCTGCACCGACGGCTGGTTGTCCTCGGCCGTGGTGAAGATCTCCGAACGCCGGGTCGGGATCGTGGTGTTGCGCTCGATCAGCTTGGTCATGATGCCGCCCTTGGTCTCGATGCCCAGGGACAGCGGGGTGACGTCGAGCAGCAGGACGTCCTTGACCTCGCCCTTGAGCACACCGGCCTGCAGCGAGGCACCCACGGCGACCACCTCGTCGGGGTTGACGCCCTTGTGCGGTTCCTTGCCGCCGGTCAGCTCCCGGACAAGGTCGGCGACCGCGGGCATACGGGTGGAACCACCGACGAGCACGACGTGGTCGATGTCGTTGACGGAGACGCCGGCGTCCTTGATGACGTTGTGGAACGGCGTCTTGCACCGCTCGAGCAGGTCGGCCGTCAGCTGCTGGAACTGAGCCCGGGTCAGCTTCTCGTCCAGGTGCAGCGGGCCCTCGGCGGACGCGGTGATGTAGGGCAGGTTGATGGTCGTCTCGGTGGACGACGACAGCTCGATCTTGGCCTTCTCGGCGGCCTCACGCAGACGCTGGAGGGCCATCTTGTCCTTGGCCAGGTCCACGCCGTGCCCGGCCTGGAACTGCTTGACCAGGTAGTCGACGATGCGCTGGTCCCAGTCGTCACCACCGAGGTTGTTGTCACCGTTGGTGGCCTTCACCTCGACGACGCCGTCGCCGATCTCCAGCAGCGAGACGTCGAACGTACCGCCACCGAGGTCGAAGACGAGGATCATCTGCTCGTCCTTGTCGAGGCCGTACGCCAGGGCGGCGGCCGTCGGCTCGTTGACGATACGCAGCACGTTCAGACCGGCGATCTCACCGGCCTCCTTGGTGGCCTGGCGCTCGGCATCGTTGAAGTACGCCGGCACGGTGATGACCGCGTCGGTCACCTTCTCACCCAGGTACGCTTCCGCGTCCCGCTTCAGCTTCTGCAGCACGAAGGCGCTGATCTGCTGCGGGTTGAAGTCCTTGCCGTCGATGTTGATCTTCCAGTCGGTGCCCATGTGGCGCTTGACCGACCGGATGGTCCTGTCGACGTTGGTCACGGCCTGGCGCTTGGCCACCTCACCGACCAGCACCTCACCGTTCTTGGCGAAAGCGACGACGGACGGCGTGGTCCTGGCGCCCTCGGCGTTGGTGATGACGGTGGGCTCACCGCCCTCCAGAACGCTGACGACGGAGTTTGTTGTGCCCAGGTCGATGCCGACCGCACGTGCCATGGTGAATTCCTCCAGCTAACTTGAGTGGAACTGACTCAAGTGTGCCCGAGGCCCCCCACCCAGTCAACAGACTTGAGCCTGATCGACTCAAGTCTTATCCACCTCTGGCACGCAAGGAAGCTCTGACCTGCGGCGGCGGGGATTGCGGTGCGGCCGTCCGGGGTGAAGGAGCCGGGTACGGAGATTGACGGCGGGAGGCACGGGAGGCACGGACGGCGGCCTCGGCACCGAGGGACCACCTGCTCCTCAGGGGCTCACGGCCCCCGCGGGCCGCCCCGGCTCCAGGGACGCCGGCCGGTGCCGGGGCGCCGCGGTCCTGGGCGGGGGACACGCCGTAGGGGCCACCGTACATGTCATAGGTGTCATAGGCGGTATAGGCGCCGTGGGCGTCGAGGACGCCGGGGACATCGGCCCGCCCCCGGGACCGGGCGGCCCAAGGACGCTGCCCGGCGCGGGCACGGAAGCGGGTCCGGGGGACGGCCGCCCGCGTGCGCGCGAGGCCGCCGAACAGACCGGCACGCGCACGCGGGGCACCGCCGGACTGTCCCGTACGCGCGCGCGTGGCGTCGAGCGGCGGTTCCGTGCGCACGCGTGCA
>NZ_BAAAHG010000111.1:0-4138 GCF_039525155.1 Streptomyces thermoalcalitolerans
GCCGTGGCCTGCGCCCGGGCGGACCGGGTGGCCCGCGCGCAGGGCGCCCGGCTCGTCCGGTGCGCGATCACCGGCGACACCTCGGACGTCACGGCGGCGTTCGCATGGGGACCTTTCACGGCAGAGGTGAGAGCGAGGGCGGGCCCGGCAAGACCGCCGGACGGCAGGGCGGCACCGGTGGCACCGGTGATACCGGCGGTACTGGTGGCGCCGGTGGTGCCGATGCCGCCGCCGGGACCCACGGCAGGACCGGCGCCTGCACCGGGCCCCGTCCCGGCACCCGCCGCCCCCACGGGTTAAGCCCGGCGCTTCTTCTCCGGTCCTCCGGGTGCCTCTCCCGGCGTCCCTTTCAAAGGGTGTCCCTGGGGGTGCTGCCGTGCCGGCCGAGGGAAGATCGTTCAGGGATGTTGCCCGGCTCTTGGGAGCGGCCGTTCACCGGCAAGATCCACACGCACAGCGCGTCCGATCACGGGGGGGGAGTCGGGTGAGCTTTGATTCGGGAGTGCAGCTAAGCCTGGTGACGCGCTGCCAGGACTGGGATTGCGGCAATCTTCTCGGCGGTGAGGTCGTTCCAGACAAGGCCGGACGGTCGGCGACGGTTGGGGCAGGGGATCACGTCGTCGGGGGTGACGATGTAGTCCACGGAAAAATCGTGTTCGGTCTCGGGGATGTCCTCTTCGATGACCTGGAGCGCGTGGACGGGCGCGACGATCACCGTCTGATCCGTGACGAGGCCCGCCTCGATCAAGAGCGCAACCTCGAGGTCGGAGTACCCGGCACCCTTGCCGAGGCGCGCCCCGGATCGGTTCACAGCGACACTGCCGCACACCACCACGTCGATGGGTTCCATCGACTCCGGTGCAAGCCGACGGGCGACCCGAGCCGCGCCCTTCTTCTCGGCGGCCTCCTCGGGCGGAAGCACGAGATTCTTGGGGTCGAGCAGGTAGAACGGTTCGAGTGACGCCATACGCGGCACGGCCATGTAGACGCGCTTGCCGTCCTTGAGGGCGCGGACGCGTACGGGAAGCTGCGCCCAGTCGGGATTTGCCTTCACGGTGGTCGCTCGCTGCCAGAAGTCCTGACCGGCCAGTTGTTCCGCCGTGCCCTCGGCACCGTGGAAGCCAGGGATTTTCCCGTACGAGTCGGCGGGTGCGCCGCCACCCTCGATGAGGCGACGCCACACCTTCTCACGAAGCGCCTGCTTGGCCTGGTCGATGTCGTTCACGCACACCCCGCCCGTACTCAGATCGCCGCCATCAGGGCGAGCAGCCGGTCGTTGATCTCCTGTGCCCACGGTTCCTGTCGCCACTGCCGAAGCTCCCGACCAGCAGCAAACGCCAGGTTAAGACCGCCGCCACCTCTGGTCAGCTCCACGGCATCAATCGTCTGGTGCATGGCTGACGCCGCTTCGTCGAGCTTCCGTTGCCGGATGAGTGCCAAGGTCAGGTTGCCCAGCGCAATGGCCTGAGACTTTTTCTTGGCTGCCAGTGCCCGCGTGGTCATACGGAGGATCGGTTCAGCCCGTTCAGGCAGGCCGAGAAACAGGTAACAGGAGCCTGCCAGCCGGTTGTACTCGTTCACCGTGTAGTACGGCGCGGCCACGTCGTCGGGGTGAACGCGGTCGAACTGGTCTTCCGCCTTCTTCAGTGCCGCCTCGCACTCGGTGATCGCGCCCGTCATGGCGTGCCCCTCGGCGACGTGCAGCAGGGACAGTCCAGTCAGCGACGGACTGACCGGTTTGGCGGCTTCGGCAGCCTGCTCAGCGAGCGTCACCCCTCGCGTCGGGTTCTTCTCGCCGTACAGCGCCACGTAGGCCATCCGCAGCGTCGCGTAGGACTCCGTCGATGGATCGCGGGTATGACGAGCAGCCTCGACCGCTTCTTGGAAGTACCCGAGCGGTGCATGGTGGTCGCGCCGCTGACTGACGTCCCAGACCAGTTGCCCCATGAATGTTGCTGAATCCGCTTCGACTTCGTACAGCGCCCGTCGTACGCGCGGGCTCGCCGCGTTCTCCCGGAGGAACTTCACCTGGCCGTGCAGCTGTCCGGCCGTACCAAGCAGTCCGGTGGACGCCTCTTTGTCGTAGGACTCATCGAGCTGCCGCAGCCGCTCGTGCAGGTAGGCAACGACCGTCAGGTCGGCCGACGCTGGATTTTTCAGGGCGTACGTCATCCGCTCACTGGGGCGAGTGTCGGTGACCGTCACATCGTCCAGGAGTGCCTGAAGTTCCTCAACGGATACCCGGAGGGCACTTGCCAGTCTTGGCCGTATCCACGCTTGAGGTTCGGTCTCTGCACTCTCCCAACGGCTGACCGTGGAACGCTCGACGCCCAGGTAGTCGGCAAGCCCTTCTTGGGTGAAGCCTGCCGCCTTGCGACGCCTGGCGAGGCGGATGCGCTTCGCTGCCATCGCCCATCCCTCCGTGTGTATGGGGCGGTTTATCACCGTAGTCACGTTGACCGCATCCGTGCGGGCCAGACCGAAAAGTGCATCACGGATGCGTCATTGGTGCGGCACCTTTGCTGTGGTGTTTGCCCAGGTCAAGCCGCTTGTCTGGCATGCAGGTCGGCAAGCGGTCGAGGACGGTGTCACCGCTCGCCGGCCGTTCCCGTCCGCCAGGAGGAACGGATGCCACCAGCCATGTTCGGCTATATGCGGCTCACCACAGGCGAAGACAGCAGCGACGAAATCCAGACGATCCAAACGGAGTTGGCAGCGCACGCCACCCGTGAAGGCTTTTCCCTGGAGCGGGTGTTCATCGAACGCCTCGGTTCTGAGGACGAGTCAGCGTTCTCCACGCTTGTCGACGCCCTCAAGACGAGCGACATCAAGCACGTCATCGTGCCATCGCTGTGGCACTTTGCTCGACTGCCCGGACTCCAGGCAGCCATGCGCGACCACATCGAACGAGAAATCGGTGCGCGGCTGTGGATCGTGCAGGGGATGAAGACGCGGTGACCGCGCCCGCCCCGCTGTGCGTCGGGTATCTCAGACGGCTTCCCGGTACCGATCCCGAAGAAGAACCGCGCCTCATAGCGGAGCTGTGCGCCTTCGCTGAACGCGAGGGCTTCACCCCGGAGCTGATGTTCGTTGAACGTCACTGGTCACGGACGCTCGCCCTGCGCGCGCTGACTGCATACTGCACGCAGCGTGGCGTCCGGAACGTGATCGTGCCTACAGCTGAGCACCTGAACCAAGTGCTGCCGCTCGCGGACATCTCGAAGGAAGAGCTTGCCCAGGACATCGGCGGTCAGGTCTGGATTGTCACCCCTGAAGAAGAGGAGCAGCCGTGCCCGCCCCGAAGGGCCGAGAACGGCGGGAACACATGACCGCCGCGTTTTCTGTCACAAGGACCTTCCACTTGTCCCGCCTCTGTCTCGCCGCCGTTCCTGCTGCCGTGTCGGTGTCGCGTGAGTTCGTCCGGCAGACGCTGCGGCACTGGAAGCTGGAGGACCAGGCCGCCGACGTCACCCTGATGACCTCTGAACTCGTCAGCAACGCAGCCAAGGAAACCGGCTTCGGCGATCGGCAACCGAAGTCGTGGGAAGTCACCGCCAAGCACGTCATCGCCTTGCAACTCCGTGTCCTCGACGGATCGCTGTTCATCGAGGTATGGGATCGCAGCCCGCTGGTTCCGGTGAAGCAAATGGTCACCGCGGATGCCGAGGGCGGGCGCGGACTTCACCTTGTCGAAGCGCTTGCCAAGGACTGGGGCACCTACCGACCGCCGGCCGGGGGCAAGATCGTCTGGGCGAGGGTCCTGCTGACTTTGCCGCCGCCTCCTGACCTGGATGGTTCGGCGCTTCAACTGTGCGTGCCCGAAGAAGCCGCCCCGCTGTCCGGTCCAGTGAAAGACCAAGCGTCCACCGCGCTCATGCAACGCGTTCTTGATGGCCTCCAACGGTTCCTCTGATCCCCGCGCCGCCCCGAGCGACACCCTCCCCGAGCAGGTGACCTCCGTGAGGGAAAAGCCCATCGCACACGGCTACATGCGCGTTCGCCCAGAAGTCGGCGACCAAGAGCTCAAGCCGGTCGACGACCGCAGGCGGTGGTCGGCCGGCATCGTGCGGCCGGGGCCGCCGATCTTGCGGCGCTCGCGGCGGCGGGCCACTGGGCCGAGGGCCCTGCCGTGGCCTGC
>NZ_BAAAHG010000112.1:0-1939 GCF_039525155.1 Streptomyces thermoalcalitolerans
CGACTCCACCCCCACTGGCGTGAAGGCTTCACAGTCTCCCAGCTATCCTACACAAGCCGAACCGAACACCAATATCAAACTGTAGTAAAGGTCCCGGGGTCTTTCCGTCCTGCTGCGCGAAACGAGCATCTTTACTCGTAGTGCAATTTCACCGGGCCTGTGGTTGAGACAGCCGAGAAGTCGTTACGCCATTCGTGCAGGTCGGAACTTACCCGACAAGGAATTTCGCTACCTTAGGATGGTTATAGTTACCACCGCCGTTTACTGGCGCTTAAGTTCTCAGCTTCGCCGGCCCGAAAGCCAGCTAACCGGTCCCCTTAACGTTCCAGCACCGGGCAGGCGTCAGTCCGTATACATCGCCTTACGGCTTCGCACGGACCTGTGTTTTTAGTAAACAGTCGCTTCTCGCTGGTCTCTGCGGCCACCCCCAGCTCGGAGTGCAAGACTCGTCACCAGGCATGGCCCCCCTTCTCCCGAAGTTACGGGGGCATTTTGCCGAGTTCCTTAACCACAGTTCACCCGAACGCCTCGGTATTCTCTACCTGACCACCTGAGTCGGTTTAGGGTACGGGCCGCCATGACACTCGCTAGAGGCTTTTCTCGACAGCATAGGATCATCCACTTCACCACAATCGGCTCGGCATCAGGTCTCACCCATCACGAGTGGCGGATTTGCCTACCACTCGGGCTACACCCTTACCCCGGGACAACCACCGCCCGGGCTGGACTACCTTCCTGCGTCACCCCATCGCTCACCTACTACCAGCTCGGGTCACCGGCTCCACCACAACCCACCGACAGCAAAGCTGACAGCGGGCGGCTTCACGGGCTTAGCATCACTGGATTCGATGCCGGTCGCATCACAGCGGGTACCGGAATATCAACCGGTTGTCCATCGACTACGCCTGTCGGCCTCGCCTTAGGTCCCGACTTACCCTGGGCAGATCAGCTTGACCCAGGAACCCTTGGTCAATCGGCGCACACGTTTCTCACGTGTGAAACGCTACTCATGCCTGCATTCTCACTCGTCAACCATCCACGACTCGCTTACACGGCCGCTTCACCCGGCAGACGACGCTCCCCTACCCAACCCAGCACCCGTTGAGGCTACACGCTGGATTGACACGACTTCGGCGGTACGCTTGAGCCCCGCTACATTGTCGGCGCGGAATCACTAGACCAGTGAGCTATTACGCACTCTTTCAAGGATGGCTGCTTCTAAGCCAACCTCCTGGTTGTCTGAGCGACTCCACATCCTTTCCCACTTAGCGCACGCTTAGGGGCCTTAGTCGATGCTCTGGGCTGTTTCCCTCTCGACCATGGAGCTTATCCCCCACAGTCTCACTGCCGCGCTTCACTTACCGGCATTCGGAGTTTGGCTAAGGTCAGTAACCCGGTAAGGCCCATCGCCTATCCAGTGCTCTACCTCCGGCAAGAAACACACGACGCTGCACCTAAATGCATTTCGGGGAGAACCAGCTATCACGGAGTTTGATTGGCCTTTCACCCCTAACCACAGGTCATCCCCCAGGTTTTCAACCCTGGTGGGTTCGGTCCTCCACGAAGTCTTACCTCCGCTTCAACCTGCCCATGGCTAGATCACCCCGCTTCGGGTCTTGAGCGTGCTACTTGATCGCCCTGTTCAGACTCGCTTTCGCTACGGCTACCCCACACGGGTTAACCTCGCAACACACCGCAAACTCGCAGGCTCATTCTTCAAAAGGCACGCAGTCACGACGTTGAGCGCAAGCACTCAACGCGACGCTCCCACGGCTTGTAGGCACACGGTTTCAGGTACTATTTCACTCCCCTCCCGGGGTACTTTTCACCATTCCCTCACGGTACTCTCCGCTATCGGTCACCAGGGAATATTTAGGCTTAGCGGGTGGTCCCGCCAGATTCACACGGGATTCCTCGGGCCCCGTGCTACTTGGGTGGC
>NZ_BAAAHG010000113.1:0-1641 GCF_039525155.1 Streptomyces thermoalcalitolerans
AGCCGGAACCAGTAGAAGCCGTGTCCGGCCAGGGTCAGCAGGTAGGGCAGGTCGCCGATGGGGGGGAAGCGGACGCCGCCGAACAGTTCGACGGGGTGGCGGCCGTGGAAGGCGCTCAGGTCGAGTTCGGTGGGCTGGGCGAAGCGGGAGAAGTTGTTCACGCACAGCACCAGGTCGTCCTCGTGTTCGCGCAAGAAGGCCAGGACGGCGGGGTTGGAGGAGGGCAGTTCGGTGTAGGAGCCGAGTCCGAAGGCGGGGTTCTGCTTGCGGATCTCGATCATGCGGCGGGTCCAGTGCAGCAGGGAGGAGGGGGAGGACATGGCCGCTTCGACGTTGGTGACCTGGTAGCCGTGGACCGGGTCCATGATCGTGGGCAGGAACAGGCGGCCGGGGTCGCAGGAGGAGAAGCCGGCGTTGCGGTCGGGGGTCCACTGCATGGGGGTGCGCACGGCGTCGCGGTCGCCGAGCCAGATGTTGTCGCCCATGCCGATCTCGTCGCCGTAGTAGAGGATGGGGCTGCCGGGCAGGGACAGCAGCAGGGCGGTGAACAGTTCGATCTGGTTGCGGTCGTTGTCCAGCAGGGGGGCCAGGCGGCGGCGGATGCCGATGTTGGCGCGCATGCGGGGGTCCTTGGCGTATTCGGCCCACATGTAGTCGCGTTCTTCGTCGGTGACCATCTCCAGGGTCAGTTCGTCGTGGTTGCGCAGGAAGATGCCCCATTGGCAGCCGGAGGGGATGGGCGGGGTCTTGGCGAGGATCTCGGAGACGGGGTAGCGGGACTCGCGGCGGACGGCCATGAAGATGCGGGGCATGACGGGGAAGTGGAAGGCCATGTGGCATTCGTCGCCGCCGGAGGCGTAGTCGCCGAAGTAGTCCACGACGTCCTCGGGCCACTGGTTGGCCTCCGCCAGCAGCACCTTGTCGGGGTACTGGCTGTCGATCTCCTTGCGGACCCGCTTGAGGAAGGCGTGCGTGGCGGGCAGGTTCTCGCAGTTGGTGCCCTCCTGCTGGTACAGATACGGCACCGCGTCCAGCCGGAAGCCGTCGATGCCCAGGTCCAGCCAGAAACGCAGGGCGGCCAGGATCTCCTCCTGGACGGCCGGGTTCTCGTAGTTCAGGTCCGGCTGGTGGGAGAAGAAGCGGTGCCAGTAGTACTGCTTGCGCACCGGGTCGTACGTCCAGTTGGACACCTCCGTGTCCACGAAGATGATCCGGGCGTCCTGGTACTGCTTGTCGTCGTCGGCCCACACGTAGTAGTCGCCGTAGGGGCCGTCGGGGTTCTTGCGGGACTCCTGGAACCACGGGTGCTGGTCGCTGGTGTGGTTCATGACGAAGTCGATGATCACGCGCATGCCGCGCTGGTGGGCGGAGTCGACGAAGTCCACGAAGTCGGCCAGGTCGCCGAATTCCGGCTGGACGGAGGTGTAGTCGGAGACGTCGTAGCCGCCGTCCCTCAGGGGGGACTTGAAGAACGGCGGCAGCCACAGGCAGTCGACGCCCAGCCACTGCAGATAGTCGAGTCTGGAGGTCAGGCCCTTCAGGTCGCCGATGCCGTCGCCGTTGCTGTCCTGGAAGGAGCGGACGAGGACCTCGTAGAAGACGGCACGTTTGAACCACTCCGGATCCCGGTCCCCGGCCGGG
>NZ_BAAAHG010000113.1:1738-2844 GCF_039525155.1 Streptomyces thermoalcalitolerans
TGGCGGCGGCGGATGTGGTTGAGGCGGGTGATCAGGGGGGTCAGGGTGCGGCCCTCGCGCTCGGCCGCCTCCCAGTCGCGGGGTTTGAGCTGGTACTTCTCCGAGTCCAGGTACTCCTCGCTGCCCTCCTTCACGGGGGTGTTCTCGCACAGCTCGAAGCCGCTGTAGATGCCCCAGGAGGGCGAGAGGGTGGCGGCCAGCACCGCGCGGGCCTCGAAGGCGGGCCGGCCGCCGTGCTGCAGATAGGCGTGCAGGATGTCGGGGGTGTTGACGAACAGATTGGGCCGCATGTAGGCGGCCGCCTCCCCGGTCAGCTCGGTGAGGTACTCCGTCAGCTCCTGCTTGGTGGTGCGCCAGGTGAAGTAGGTGTAGGACTGCTGGAAACCGATCTGGGCCAGGGTGTGCATCATCGCCGGCCGGGTGAACGCCTCGGCCAGGAAGATCACATCGGGGTCGGCGGCGTTGATCTCGGCGATCACCCGCTCCCAGAACACCACCGGCTTGGTGTGCGGGTTGTCCACCCGGAAGATCCGCACCCCGTGCGCCATCCAGTGCCGCAGCACCCGCACCGTCTCCGCCAGCAGCCCCTCGAAGTCGGCGTCGAAGGCCAGCGGATAGATGTCCTGGTACTTCTTGGGCGGATTCTCCGCATACGCGATGCTGCCGTCAAGGCGGTGGCGGAACCACTGCGGGTGCTTGTGCACCCAGGGATGGTCCGGGGAGCACTGCAGGGCGAAGTCCAAGGCGATCTCCAGCCCCAGCTCGCGGGCCCGCTCCACGAACCAGTCGAAGTCCTCCAGGGTGCCCAGGGCGGGGTGGACGGCGTCGTGGCCGCCCTCGGGGGAGCCGATGGCCCAGGGCACCCCGACGTCGTCGGGGCCGGCGGTCAGGGAGTTGTTGCGGCCCTTGCGGAAGGTGGTGCCGATGGGGTGGATGGGCGGCAGGTAGACCACGTCGAAGCCCATCGCGGCGATCGCCGGCAGGCGGCGGGCGGCGGTGCGGAAGGTGCCGTGCGGCTGCTGGGGGGTGCCCTCGGAGCGGGGGAAGAACTCGTACCACGACCCGTACAGGGCCCGCTCCCGCTCCACCAGCAGCTCCAGCGGCTC
>NZ_BAAAHG010000114.1:0-2492 GCF_039525155.1 Streptomyces thermoalcalitolerans
CCCGGCCGCCGCGCTGGAGGCGGTCGCCCTGGAGCGGGCGGCCGAGACCGGCCCGCCCGACCCCCTGCCGGCCCGGATCGTCACCGCCCCCGAGTCCGGGCTCTCGGTCGCCGCGACCGCCGACGCGCTCGGTCTCGGCGCCCGCCGGCTGCACCGCCGCTGCCTGACCGCCTTCGGCTACGGCCCCAAGACACTGGCCCGCATCCTGCGGCTGCGGCGGGCCCTTGCGCTGGCCCGCCGCGGTGTGCCGTTCGCCGAGACGGCCGCCCGGGCCGGGTTCGCCGACCAGGCGCACATGTCCCGCGAGGTGAGAGCGCTGGCCGGGATGCCGCTGAGCGGCCTACTCGCTCGCGGGTAGCGGAGCGAACAGGTCGACGCCGTTGCCGTCCGGGTCGTGCACGACGGCGTACCGCTGCCCCCAGAAGGCGTCCCACGGCTTGAGCTCCCCGTGGTAGCCGGCGCCGACCAGGTCCTCGTACACGGCGTCGACCTCGGCGGGTGTCGCGCAGCGGAACGCGAGCGAGACCCGGCCGCCCCCGGCCGGCGGCCGCCACTCGGGGTGGTAGGACCGGATGGTCTCCTCGGTGTCCAGGGCGAGCGTCGGCCCGCCGGGCAGCTCGGCCTCGACGTGCGGCTGCTCCTCGGCGCCCTCGGGGAAGACGAGCCCGAGCCGGCGGTAGAAGGCGAGAGAGGCGGCCAGGTCGGAGACGACCAGCCCGATCACGGCGAACCGGGGGGCCGGCGAAGTCGTCGGTGAAGTCGGTGAACTCGGTGAAGTCATGGGGAGCACGGTAGACGCGGCCGTGATCACCGGTCTTGAAGAAAACGGACACCCGAGGGGGACCGCGCGGGTTCCGGGTGCGTCCGGGCACGCCCCAGGGACGCCCGGGAGAAGCCCGCAGGACGTCCGGGGAAAGACCGGGATGCGCGCCGGAGTACCACGGACCGGATTGTCACGAGACGATGGAGTGCTTCCGTGGCATCGGCCGACGGCACGGCGAAGGGCTGGTGGGCACATGACGGCAGACCGGACGGACCCCGTGGTCACGACCCCCTACGGAGCGGTGCGCGGCAGACGCGAGCACGGGGTGGCCGTGTTCCGCGGCATCCCGTACGCCGCACCCCCCTTCGGCCCTCGGCGGTTCAGGCCACCGGTGCCGCCCGCCCCCTGGGACGGCGTGCGCGACGCGGGCTCCTTCGGCCCGACCGCGCCGAAGCCGCCGTACTCGGGGGCCTTCGCGCGGTACCTGTCCGACCCGGTCGTCCCCGGCGACGACTGCCTCAACCTCAATGTGTGGACGCCCGAGCCGGACCCGGGCGCCCGGCTCCCCGTCCTGGTGTGGCTGCACGGCGGCGCGCTGACCCGCGGTTCCTCGGCCGTCCCGGTGTACGACGGACGCGGCTTCGCCCGCGACGGGGTCGTCCTCGTCTCCGTCAACTACCGGCTGGGCGTGGAGGGCTACGGGCTGTTCCCGGACGCCCCCGCCAACCTCGGCCTGCGCGACCAGCTGGCCGCCCTGCGCTGGGTCCACGAGTCGATCGAGGCGTTCGGCGGCGACCCCGGTCGGATCACCCTGGCCGGCCAGTCGGCCGGGGCCATCAGCGTCGGTGCCCTGATCGCCTCTCCTCGGGTCCAGGGCCTGTTCCGGCGGGCCGTCCTGCAGAGCGGGCCGCCGGAGGCGCTCGACCGCGACAAGGTGCGGCGGATGGTGCGGCGCATGGCGGCCCGGCTGAAGGTGCCCGCCACCGCCGAGGCGTTCGCCGCCGTCGACCGGGATCTGCTGCTGCGCACCCAGGCCGAGGCCGGCCGGTTCGGCGGCCCGGTGCTGGGCGGGCCCGCCTTCGGCATCGTCGTCGACGGCGACCTCGTGCCCCGCGACCCCCTTCAGGCGCTGGTGGAGGGGGACGCGGCACGCGACGCCGGCCTCCTCATGGGCTGGACCCGCGACGAGTACCGGCTGTGGCTGGTCCCCGGCGGTCTGCTGGAGCACGTCGACCGGCTCGGCCCGGTCGCGCTGGCCGGCGCCATGGCCCGCTGCCACTGCGGGCCCGAGGTGGTCCGCGGCTACCGCGCCCTGCACCCCGGGGCCGGCCCCGCGGAGATCGTCGGCCAGATGGTCACCGACCATCTGCTGCGCCGCCCGCTGCACCGGCTGGCCGACGCCCACCCGGGCTCGTCGTACGTCTACGAGTTCGCCTGGCCCTCGCGGCTGCCCGGCCTCGGTGCCTGTCACGGACTGGAGCTGGGCTTCGTCTTCGACACCGGTGACACCCCGGAGTCCCGCGGACTCGCCGGCGAGGGCGCCCCGCAGGAACTCGCCGACGCCCTGCACGCCGCCTGGGTCCGCTTCGTCACCGACGGCGACCCCGGCTGGCAGCCCTGGGACGACACCCATCCGGTCCGTGTCTTCGGCGACGGCCCTCCGCACACCGTCCACGGCCCGCGCGACGCCGAACTCGCCCTCTGGACGGCCGGCACCGCCCCCGGCCGG
>NZ_BAAAHG010000115.1:0-2484 GCF_039525155.1 Streptomyces thermoalcalitolerans
GTCACCCCCTGGTGGGTCATCGGCTCGGCGCCGAGCGCCTTCCACAGCTGCTCGTGCCGGCCCTCGCCGATCAGATGCAGATCGAACTCGCCGAGGGTGGGAAGGAAGGAATAGGCGTCCGCGGTGTGCTGCACCGTCCCCTCGTACGCCACCTCCAGCCGGTACTCCGGGACGTCCCGCAGCGGCAGCAGACCCGAGAAGAACCCGTCCCCGTCGTCGTTCAGCTCGCTCCGCAGCGTGCCGATCACCACGCTGACACCGAGCGCGTACGGCCTCAGCACCCGGAAGGCCACCCCGCCGGGCACGGGGTGGGCCCCGAGCACGGAGTGCGGGTCGTGGTGCGTGCCGCCGAGCAGCCGTTCCCGGTCGGCGGCGCCGACGCGCACCAGGTCGATCCCGGCCGGCACGGACGGTGCCGGGGGCGCGGCGACGGGCTCGGGCGCCACGGGCGCGACCGGCTCCGGGGCGGCCGGTGCCTTCCCGGCGGCCCTCTTCCCGGCGGTCCTCCTCGCAGCCGTCTTCTTCACCGCCGTTTTCGCGGCCGTGGTCTTCCGCGCGGCGCTCTTCCTCGGGGCCGGCGTCGGCTCGGCACCGGCGGCGGCCTGGGGCGTCTTCCGCGGATCCGAACCGCTGGACGGGGGGTGGGGGGTCACAGGCGGAGCCTCCTCGGCACAGGTCGGGTGCGGTGGGTGGGGTCAGACGGGGGCGGGGCCGGCCAGACGGCGCACCGCGGCCAGCGGCACCGGGAGCCAGTCGGGGCGGTGCCGGGCCTCGTAGACGACCTCGTAGACCGCCTTGTCCGTCTCACAGGCACGCAGCAGAACCGGGTCGGTGCGCGGGTCGGCCCCGTTGATCTCGGCGTATCCGGTGCAGTACGCGGCCCGGCAGGCCGCCGCCCACTCCGGTGCCGGCGGGCCGCCCGCCGAGTACGCCGCGTAGTCGAAGGAGCGCAGCATCCCGGCCACGTCCCGCACCACCGGCTGGGCCATCCGCCGCTCGGCCAGCGGTTTGGCCGGCTCGCCCTCGAAGTCGATCAGCCACCACTCGCCGGAGGGGGAGCGCAGGCACTGGCCGAGGTGCAGGTCGCCGTGGATGCGCTGGGCGGTCCAGGTGTGGCCCTCGGCCGCCAGATCGGCCAGCGCCTCGAAGGCGGAGTGCAGCCCGGGGACGTACGGCCCCAGCGCGGGCACCAGCTGCGCGGCCTCCTCCAGCCGCTCGATCATGCCCGCCACCATGGACTCCAGCTGGGTGTGACCGAGCGTGACCGTGGGCAGCGCGCGGGCCAGCGCGGTGTGCACCTCGGCGGTGGCGCGGCCCAGCGCCCGCGCCTCCGCGCTGAAGTCCTCGCCCTTGGCCAGCTCGCGCAGCGCCAGCTCCCAGCCGTCCGAGGCGCCCTGCACAAAGGGCTGGAGCACCCCGAGCACATACGACTCGTCGGCCAGCTCCGCCGTCATCCACGCCGCCGGCGCCGGCACCCGGGAGCAGCCCTCGCGGGCCAGGGCCAGCGGCAGCTCCAGATCGGGGTTGACGCCGGGCACCACCCGGCGCAGCAATTTGAGGATGAACGTATCGCCGTAGACGACCGAGGAGTTGGACTGCTCGGCGGTCACCACCCGGGGGACCAGGTCGGGGCGTATCTCCTCCCGCCGTTCGAAACGCAGCCCGCCGATGCGGGCCCGGGCGCGCAGCGCCTCCAGGATCACCTCGGCGGGCCGGGGGTCGTACAGGGCCTCGTACACCGTGCGTCCGGCGAGCGGCCCTTTGTGCACATGGCCGATCAGTGCGTGCGCCAGCCGCGGGGGCAGCGCCTCGCGCACGCCGATGAGCAGCTGGTAGCAGTCGCCGGGGTGCGACGGCGCGCCCGCCAGGTTCGCCGACGGCTGGTGGGCGCGGACGAGCAGGTGGTACAGGCCGAGCTTTCCGTCGGAGACCGGCAGCAGCTCGGTGGTGGCGACCGGCGAGAAGCCCGTGACCGGACGCCCCTTGCCCGCGAACCAGCGCTGGCGCGGCAGCCACTCGCGCAGCAGCGGATCCAGTGACGTGAGAAGACCGGGGTCTCCGGTCGTGGCAGAGCGTGTGACGGCTTCCGACATGGCTTCCGACATGGCGCGCGTCCAATCGCTGGTCGGGTGTCACTGACGCGTGCCCACGGGTGGGCGGGAGAAAACGCCCACCCCGGGCGCCGAGGTGCTGTTCGGACCGGGCCGGCCGCGGTGCGCGGTGCCGTGCGGCGGGCCGGGCACGGGCGACGCGGAGCGTCGGTGGGTGACGACAACACCGCTGGGGGTGCCCCCACGCTCGTTCAGGGCAATGGGGGAGTGTGTGCCGCGAACCCCGCGACCCATGGCAAGGATCCGAGCGACACCCCCTAAGCCGCTTCCTTGCGCAGCCGGAACCAGTAGAAGCCGTGTCCGGCCAGGGTCAGCAGGTAGGGCAGGTCGCCGATGGGGGGGAAGCGGACGCCGCCGAACAGTTCGACGGGGT
>NZ_BAAAHG010000116.1:0-2249 GCF_039525155.1 Streptomyces thermoalcalitolerans
CCCTCGGCCAGGCGCCCCCGCCGGAGGCGGGGCTGGCCGCCGTCTGGACCAAGCCGCGCGCCGGTGTCAACGGCGCCGACTCCGCCGTACCGGGCGTGCCCCCCGCCCCCACCGCGCCGCCCCCGCCGCCCGTTCCCCCGGAGGCCGTGACCACCTGGCGCCCCTGGCGCTTCCGCATGTCCAACGACCTCTGGGGCACCCCGGTCGTCGCCGGCGACCTGGTCTACGTCACCTCCTTCGAGGTGCACGCCCTCGACGTGACCACCGGCCGGCGCCGCTTCAAGACCCGGGACGTGGCCTGGTCCATGACGGTGGCCGACGGCCGTATCCACGCCTCCGACGGCCCCACCCTGTTCGCCCTGGACGCCCGCGAGGGCACCGACCTGTGGCGGCTGCAGACCGACGCCTGGGTGTACTCCCTCAAGGCCGACCGCGGCACGGTCGTCACCGGCACCCGGGGCGGCGGCGTCCAGGCCTGGGAGGCGTCCAACGGCCAGAAGCTGTGGGAGATCACCGGCTGCCAGACCGACTTCGAGTCCCCCGAGGCCGGCCCCGTCATCCACGACGGCACGGTGTACGTCTGGCAGGACGCCCGCCTGCGCGCCCTGGAGGCCCGCACGGGCGAGGAGCGCTGGTCGTACCCCGTCGGCGACGCGGCCTCCTGCGGCGGCGTACCGGTCCGCGTCACCCCGGCCTCCGACGGCTACGTCTACGTCTCGGCCGGCACCCGCATCATCGCGATCGACATCGCCGCCGGCCATGTCCGCTGGCACTTCGAGGCCCCGGCGGTCTTCCTCTCCCCGCCGGCCTTCGCACCGGGTCCGGCGGTGACCGGCGGCGGGGTGTACCTGGCCGACTACCTCGGCACCGTCTACGCCCTGGACGCCGCCGACGGCCGCGACCGCTGGCGCATCGCCACCGAGGCCCGCTCCGGGATCGACCCCGTGCTGGTCGCCGCCGGGCATGTCCACGTCGGCAGCGGCAATGGCGTCTACACCCTGGACGCGGTCACCGGCACCCCCAAGTGGCGCTTCCAGGCGGGCGGCGAGATCGTCGGCTCCCCGGTGGTCGCCGAGGGCCGTATCCACTTCGGCTCCACCGACCATCTGCTCTACACCCTCAAGGCCGACGACGGCCGGCTCCGCTGGAAGCTCGCCACCGGCGGCGAGATCACCGGCTCGCCGGTGGTCAAGGACAGGGTCGTGTACGCGTGCAGCAAGGACCGGTGCGTGTACGCGCTGGACGCGGAGAAGGGCACGGGAACGGCACGGACCGCCTGACCCGCGGCCGGGCGCTCCGGTGGCGTCCCGCCGGCGTTGCGGCGGCACGGAGTCCGGGTACCTGGGAGGTGCCCGGGATACCCGGGGCGGGACCCGGACAGGGAGCTGGCGACGGCCGTCGTGCCGAATACAACGGAAGGGGCCTCGGGACGGCGGCCGTCGGTCCAGATGAGCGGCGCACTCGTCACCGTTCACATGCATGACGCTACGACGAGTACACGATGGTCGCCATTCAGTGGCATGGCTGTGACAATCGGATCACTAGGCTGAAGGCATGAGGACACGGGGGCGCATGCTCAGGTTTGCGGCGGTGTCGACGGCGGTGGTTCTCTGCCTGACGGGGTTCACCACCGGGCGGGGGCACGGAGGACACCGCAGCGGAGGAGGCGGCTGCAGCAGCTCCAGCCAGGACCACGACAGCTCGTCGTCCTCGTCCGGGGGCGGCGTGTACAAGGACGACGGCCGGGACGACTCGTACGGCGGCTCCGGTTCGTACCGGAACTCGTACGACGGCTACAACGACCACAACGACAACCACGGCAGCGGCGGCAACTCCGGCACGGGCGGGTCGGCCCGGGAGAGCGCGACGGTGAGGCTGCTGAGCTGCGCCACGAAGAGGAAGCCGTACGCGAGGGTCGAGGTCACCAACTCCAGCAGCGTCGACGGCCGGTTCGTCGTCACCGTCACCTTCAGGGACGCCCGTGACCTCAAGATCGCCTCCAAGCGGGAGGAGGCCGCCGTGCCGGCGGACGGCAAGACGATCGTGAAGGTGCCCGTCCCCCGCCGCGCCCCCATCGCCAAGGTGGACCGCTGCGACCTCTCCCCCAAGGCCCCGCCGGCGCAGTGAGGGCCGGGCGTTACCGGGTACTGCTGGGTGGGGTGTGGGGGTGGGGTGGTGTGGCCGTGGCCTGAAAAAGCGCGCGTGGGGCCGCCCGCTTCTCGGGCCAGTGTCGTGCTTCCGCGGACCGG
>NZ_BAAAHG010000117.1:0-2188 GCF_039525155.1 Streptomyces thermoalcalitolerans
GTTCCGGGCCCGCGTGCGGCGTCCCCGCCGGAGGGGTTTCCGTACGGGCGTCCGCCGCCCGCTCGCCGCCGTGCGCGCCGCCCGCCGGGGCTCCGGCCCGGTACGCGTCCTGGGCGGGCCCTGTGCCGCCGTACTGGTTCCCGGCCGGTCCGGCCGGCCCCTGCGCGTGCGTGCCGTCCGCCGGCTGCTGTTCGCCCGGCTGTCCGGCCGCACCCGGCTCGGGGCGCGGCCGGCTCCACGCCTCGCCCACCGCCTCCGTCGCCCACGGCGCGGGCGCGCCGCCGGGGAGGGTGGCCGGAGGGGTGCCGCCCCACTGCTGGATCAGGGACGATGTGGTGAACTCACCCGATTCGTCCGGGATGTCGCCCCTGGCGACGGGAATCGACCACTGTCCGGTCACGTCCTGGCCGGGTGCGCCCGGCACAGGTGTGCCCTGCGCGGGCGTGCCCTGCCCGGGCGCCCCTTGTCCGGGCACACCCTGCCCGGGTACACCCTGCCCGGGTACGCCCTGGCCGGGTACGCCCTGCCCGGGTACGCCCTGGCCGGGCACGCCCTGTCCGGGCGTGTGCGGGGCCTCGGCGGCCCGGCCCGCCTGGTTCGTGTCGAAGGTCCAGTGCTGGGTGGCCTGCGGGGGGTACGTGAACCGGTCGTCCGCCTGCGTACCCGTGTGCTGCGGCACGGCGTTGGGGTCGGGCCAGCGGGCACCCTCGGCGGATGCGCCGGGCACGGCCCAATTCCCGGTGCCCGTCGGGTCGGTGGCCGCCGTCTGCGTGGGCGTGAACTGCGGCGGCACATAGCCCTGTCCGGGCGCGGCGAGCGGGCTGTCGGCGGCCAGGAGGGCGTCGATGCCGCCCTCGGGCAACTGCACGAACGCGGTGGCACCGTCGTCGTAATCGCCCTGGGGCAGCGGATCCCAGCGACCGCTGCCCGGGACGCCTCCTCCGTGCTGGTCGTCGGTCACGACAGCGCCCTCCCCAATGCTCGTCGGGCCAGCGCGGCGACGGTGCGCCGCAGATGCAGTACGGCCGGCGGAAGCTGCTGCACGGTGCCGTCCTCGGCCGGGGCCGGGTCCGGGATGCAGGCTGCGGCGACGTACTCCCCGAAGGCGTTCAGCGCCTCCGGAACGATCACACGGCCCTTGTCCCAGTCGATGAGCTGGGCCACCCAGTGCTCGGCCTCCAGCGGTCTGAGCGGCATCGGTGCTATGGCGCCCACCGCACACCGCACCTGGCGCCGGGCCGGGTCGAGGACCAGCGCCACGGACGCCACCGCGCGGCCCGGGCCGGTACGGCCGGTCGCCTTCAGGAAGACCTGCGGCGCGTGCAGCAGCGGCACACGCACATAGCCGATGAGCTCGCCCGCGCGGAGCATCTCCACGCCGGCCAGCAGATGCGACACCGGGATCTCCCGGCGGGCTCCGCCCGGGCCCGCGATGATCAGTGTCGCCTCCAGGGCGGCCAGCACCGGCAGCGCGTCCCCGGTGGGGGCGGCCGAGGCGATGTTGCCGCCGAGGGTGCCCGCGTTGCGGATGTGCGGCGGGCCGGCCGCACGCGCCGCCGCCGCGAGGGCGGGAATGAGGGCGGCGAAGTCCGGCCGCCCCATGCGCGCGTGCGTGAGGCCCGCGCCGAGCAGTGCGTGGCCGTCCTGGTACTGCCAGCCGCGGATCTCGCTGATCCGGCCCAGGCCGACCAGCGCGGCGGGCCTGAGCTGTCCGGAGTTGACGGCGGTCATGAAGTCGGTGCCACCCGCCACGGGAACCGCGGCGGGCATGGCAGTGAGTGCCGCCACGGCCTCGTCCAGCGTCGTGGGCAGCGTGACACCCTGCCCCGCCTGCGGTGCGTGCGTGGTCAAAACCGGCTGCCCCTTCCCGCTGCCCCTCTGGTCCACCTGTGCTGCCGTACGGTACGTGCTGACAGTGCGGACGTGGCAACTCTGGCACATCTTTGCAGGGGCTGAAGACAGGGGTCCGCTAAGGGGTGTTCGCCCGTCTCACCAGTGACATGGTCCGTTTTGGCGCCCCCTCACCGATGCAGGCGCACTTCCGCCCTTCGCTGACGCTTGCGGTTTTTCTCCGGCGCCAGTTCGAGCCATATTCGGGCCGGATTCACGCCGGATTCCCACCGGATTCGCCCCGGCGAACGGCCGCCGCGGCGCCGGCCGCCCCGGCACCGGGGCGGCTACCGCAGCG
>NZ_BAAAHG010000118.1:0-2064 GCF_039525155.1 Streptomyces thermoalcalitolerans
GTCGGCTCCGCAGTCGTGACACTCGACCGTCCGCTCGTCGTCGTTCTCCTCCTGGTCGTCTTCGTCGACGTCCACCGGGTCGACCTCGAGACCGAGTCGCTCGATGCTGTCGTCGACGTCCTCTTGGGGAGCGGGTCGGATCGTCTCGACGACGTCGGCGACCTCCCAGAGACCGACCTCCTGCTCGATCGTCTCTCCGCGGAGTCGCTCCCCCCGAACGTATGCCTCCTCGAGGTCGGCCCGAACGATCGCGCCCTCGCCGACGTCGATCTCCGGATCGATCGCGACGACCTCGGTCTCGATCTCGAGTCCGAACAGTCCAGCGACCGAGCCGACGAGCGGAGTCCGGAGGACCTGGGCTCGGAGATCGTCGGGCTCGAGCCATAGCACCGCGAGACGTTGCTCGTCCTCGAGGGCCTCGAGGATCTCTCCGGGCACCATGTAGCCGTCTCGCTCGTCTGGATCGATCACCTGTGCCACCTCTGCCGTGAGTCTGAGTCTGCGGGCCATGGTCACTGAAACACCTCCTCGATCGAGAGTTTGATCTGCGGCCCTCGATGGTGGCCGCTCGGATAGAAATCGCTGTCTGAGAGCCTGAGCGTCCGGGCTCGGGTCATCTTGGAACGGAGGACCTCGATCCCTCGGCCTCGAGGTCGATAGGCGGCGAAGTAGATCCATCCGTCCCGTTTCGCCAGCGTATCGTAGGCATCCTGAAAGATGCGAAACCGTCCGGTAGAGCCGTCGGCTCGCCGTCTCATGGCTCCCTTGATCGAGACCGGCTCTCCGCTCGGGGTCCTCGCGTCGTGCCAACTCGAGTGCTCGGCCTCGAGGCCTCGGTCGTCTCGGGCGTGGCGTTCGACGAGTGCTCCGTATCGCGGAGCGTTGCTCGATCGACTCATACCACCACCACGGCACCCCCGCCAGTTCGGTAAGACTCAGACACCTCTCTGTGGCCGAGATTCGGCCGTGAGTCGGTCTCGGATCTGAGCCGATGGATACCTCTCGAGGTCGGATCCGGACGTACCACGCAACTGCTCGCTTTGATCTGGTCTCGTTGTATCATTCGTCGTCGACCTCGGGTTCGAACTCGCCGTGTTGCTCCTCGTATCGGTTCGACCATTTCGAGACCCATTGTTGGGAGTATCCGAGGGCTCGAGCGATGTCGTCTTGATCGAGATCTAGGAAACCGGCACTGTCGAGACGCCACGCAACCTTCCGGAGTTCCTGCTCGGTCATGTCTGAGGCTAACTCGCGGGCCTGCTCGAGGGTCTGCTCCTCGAGGCCGTCGTCGTCGACTCCATCCCACGACCACGACGTCGCCTCCTCGTCGTCGTATCGATAGTCGGTCTCCGGGATCCCGTTGAGTTCCATAATCTTGTTGATCCCCTTCCGATTTTCGACGTCCTCGTAGACCGTCGCTCGCTTCACTTCTCCGCGATACCGTTGCACGACCGTCGCCATCGTCCTCACTGCCGGATGGACGTCCTTACCGTCGTGGCCGATGATGATGAGACCAGCTCGCGCTTTCCGGATCTTGTAGACGAGCGGCCCGAGTTTCTGCCCGGCCTCGTAGCCGTCCTTACCGCGTCCCGAGGCGTGGCTCGAGGCCTCGTCGAAAACGAACAGGAACGGACAAGCGTCCTCTTTCGCCGTGATCCCTCCGCCGGGGAGGTCCATCGTCTGATCATCGAGCCGGGACCGGAGGGATCCATAGGACGGATGCCACTCGTCGGCTTCCTCCCACGTCCGGATGTTTGATGCGAGGACCGCGTCGTCTCCTTGCTCGCGTTTCCACAGCTGTGCCAGCAAGAGCGCGAAGTTCGTTTTCCCGCTCCCTGGGTTCCCGAACAGATAGATGATCGGAGCGGGGATCGCCAGGATGTCGATAAGCTCCTGAATGGCCTTCAGACCGGAGATGTCGCTCCGACTGGCCGGATCTCCGACGGCCGCACTCTGCGTCTGGACGTCTCCCTGATGGACTGCTCGAGTGAGCGTCTCGGTCGCTTCAACTCCGAGCACCTGCCGAAAGAGCTTCGAGGCCTCCGCTTTCGTCGGCATGTCCTC
>NZ_BAAAHG010000119.1:0-2061 GCF_039525155.1 Streptomyces thermoalcalitolerans
CCCCACCACCTCCTGGGCCGACCCCGCCCACCGCACCCCCCACCCCCTGCCCCCACCCGGCCCCACCACCTGGACCCGCACCTACTGGCCCCACTGAACCGACTCGCCCGACGCCCCACGACCGGAGCCGGCCAAGTTGAGTACGCGTACTCAGGCGCCGGCCCCGGTGCGCGTCGGACGATCGGGGAATGCTGTGGTCCGACCCCAAGAACGAGCCGCCGAAGGAAGTGCGGGACACGCAGGAGATGCTGCGGCGGCTGGGTGTTCTCATCGCGGTGGCCATGCTGCTGGCGATGCTGGTGATCGGACTGAGGTGAGGCCGGTCGATGCCGCCGATTACGCTGACCGTATGACAGACCAGCCGCGCCGCCGACTCGTGCTCGCCTCCAAGTCCCCCGCCCGGCTCGGGCTGCTTCGACAGGCCGGGTTCGACCCGGAGGTCGCCGTCAGCGGCGTCGACGAGGACGCGATCACCGCGCCCACTCCCGCCGAGCTGGCCCTCGCCCTGGCCGAGGCGAAGGCCTCCGTCGTGGCGGCCCGCCCGGAGATCCAGGGTGCGCTGGTCATCGGCTGCGACTCGGTGCTCGACCTGGACGGCCGGCCCCTCGGCAAGCCCGCCGACGCCGAGGAGGCCACCGCCCGCTGGAAGGCGATGCGCGGACGGGCCGGCACCCTCCAGACCGGACACTGCGTCTGGGACACGGCAAGCGGGCGGTATGTCTCGGGCATCGCCTCCACCGTGGTCCGTTTCGGTGAGCCGACGGACGAGGAGATCGCCGCCTATGTCAGTTCCGGTGAGCCGCTGCACGTCGCCGGCGCCTTCACCCTGGACGGCCGCTCGGCGCCGTTCATCGACGGCATCGACGGCGACCACGGCAACGTTATCGGCATCAGTCTGCCCCTGGTCCGCCGGCTGCTGGCCGAACTGGGCGTGAACATCACCGAGTTGTGGGCGCCTCCGGCCGAGGACTGATCAGGAGCCGGTCAAGGGCTGCTCAGGAGGTGCCGGACTCGGCCGGAGGAGTGACCGGGGCAGGGGGAATCTCGCCCGCCGGAGCATCCCTCTTCCGGCCGTCACCCGTATCGCCCCCGGGGCCGTCGCCCGGCACCCCGCCGGCCGACCCCTCCTGTCGGTCGTACGTCGTCAGCAGCAGCACGATGAGCCCGAGCACCACCACCATGAACAGGAAGGCCTTCCAGCCCACCAGCCCCCAGGCGACGGCGCCCAGCAGCCCGTGCACCACGGCCGCACCGACGAGCAGGACGCGGCCGAGGCCGGACGGACGGCGGCCCCGCACCGCGACCCGCAGGGCGACCAGGCCGCACAGGGCGAAGTAGAGACCGAAGAGCACACCGCCGGCCTTCGACGACATCGACATCACCTGCGGGTCCAGGCCCGCCAGGGACATCTGCTGCCGGTGCACGATCTCGCCGAGGAGCCAGTTCAGCGCACCCACCGCGAAGGCCTCCGCGAAGAGCACGACCGCCACCACCCATGCCACCGGTCTGCGCACCACCGGCTCCACCCCCTTCCGACCGTCTCTCCACCCGAGCCTGTTACCGCCAGTACCGTCGGGACGACGCGAACGTTACTCACGGGTAAACCGAGGGACAAGAGTTCTGCGGAGGGCAAAGAATGATTGGGCCATTCGTAGGGACTCCACAAAGAAACGAAGTGGGGCGCAGCGCGCTCTCACAGAGACCTTGGCCGCATCGGAAGCTAGGGTTTTCCGGAGGAGTCCTGCGCACAGTGGTGTGACAAGGGATTTCGCAGGTCGAGCGAGCCTCGCATCACGCTCCGTGTGGGCAAGCTCACCGGTGGGGACGGGTCGAAGTGCCGTGTCGGCTGTCCCTAAACTCGGCTTGTTTCAAGGAGGGAGCCTCAATCGTGCGCAAGGTGCTCATCGCCAATCGTGGCGAGATCGCGGTCCGTGTGGCCCGGGCCTGCCGGGACGCCGGGCTGACGAGTGTGGCCGTCTACGCCGATCCGGACCGGGACGCGCTGCATGTCCGCGCCGCGGATGAGGCGTTCGCCCTGGGCGGTGACACCCCCGCCACCAG
>NZ_BAAAHG010000120.1:0-2025 GCF_039525155.1 Streptomyces thermoalcalitolerans
ACCCCGTCGAACTGTTCGGCGGCGTCCGCTTCCCCCCCATCGGCGACCTGCCCTACCTGCTGACCCTGGCCGGACACGGCTTCTACTGGTTCCGGCTCACCACGGCCGCGTCCCCGACCGCCCGGCGCGTGTGACCACCGTGCGGCTGACGAAAGGAGACGTGTGAGCATGCCGAAGACCGCGTCCCTGGTGCCGAGCGCCGGGAGCCTGGCCGGGCCCATGACCTCGCTCGACCCGCTGCTGCGCGCGTGGCTGCCGCACCAGCGCTGGTTCGCCGGCAAGGACCGGCCCGTCACCGACCTGCGCCTGCTGTCGATGACGGAGCTGTTCCCGGGCTGTCTGCATCTGCTGGTCCACGCCGAACACGCGGACGTCCCCGCCGGCCACGGCACCGTGCCCGCCCCGGGCGGCGCCCCCGTGCCGCCGCCCGCCGACTGCTACCAGCTGCTGCTCGACGTACGGCAGCGGCCGAGCCCCCGCCTGCACCAGGCCTTCATCGGCCGTCCCTCCCAGGGCCCGCTGGCCGGCCTCTCGCTCTACGACGCGCTGTACGACCCGCGCTCGGCGCAGCTGCTCCTGGAGCGACTGCGCCACCCCGGCGCCTTCGGCCCGCTGCGCTTCGAGGCGGATCCGTCCGTTCCGGTCCCCGGCGGTCTGATGCCCAGGCTGCTGAACGCCGAGCAGTCCAACTCCTCGATCGTGTACGGCGACGCGTTCATCCTGAAGGTCTTCCGCCGCATCCAGCCGGGTGTCAACCCGGACCTGGAGGTGCCCTGGGCACTGGCCCGGCAGGACTGCGGCCGTGTCCCCGCCCCGGTGGCGTGGTTCCGTACCACCGAGCCGGAGGCGGCGACCCTCGGTGTGCTCCAGCCGTTCCTGTGCGGTGCGGACGACGGCTGGACGCTCGCCCTGCGGGCACTGGCCACCGGTGACGACTTCACCGCTCAGGCGCATCAGCTGGGAGAGGCGACCGCGGAGGTGCATCTGGCCCTGGCCGGTGCCTTCCCGACCGGCGGGCACCGGGAGGTGACCCGGACGGCGGCGGCGATGACCGAGCGTCTGGAGGCCGCGGCGCACAGCGTGCCCGCGCTCAGACCGTACATGTCCCGGCTGCGCACCGCGTTCGCGGCGCTGGCCGACTGCGACGCCGGCCCGCCCGTGCAGCGGGTGCACGGCGATCTGCACCTGGGGCAGGTGCTGCGGGCGGGGCGCGAGTGGTTCGTCATCGACTTCGAGGGCGAGCCGTCCCGTCCGCTCGCCGAGCGCCGTCTGGCCGAGTCCCCGGTGCGGGACGTGGCCGGGATGCTGCGCTCCTTCGACTACGCCGCCCGGCAGCGCCGCCCCTGGCGCCCGGAGTGGGCGCACCGCTGCCGGGAGGCGTACTGCGCCGGCTACGCCTCCCGGGCCGGCTGGGACCCCCGCAAGGAACACGCTCTGCTGCGGGCCTACGAGACGGACCGTGCCGTGTACGAAGTGCTGTACGAGGCCCGGCACCGCCCCGACTGGCTCGCCGTACCGATGGCGGCGATCGAACGTCTCGCCGTGAGAGGAGGCTGAACCGGTGGCCCTGCGCGACACATCACGTCCCGAGCCGTCCGGCCCCGTCCCGTCCCCCGTGGTGAGAGCGGGCTCCGCGGCCCCGCCCCTGGACCCCGCCGACCGTGAGCGTCTGCTGTCCGGTGCCCACCACGACCCGCATGCGCTGCTGGGCGCGCATCCGGTGCCGGGCGGGATCGCCTTCCGGGCGCTGAGACCGTACGCCGACGCGGTGAGCGTGGTGATCGACGGCAAGCGCACTCCGCTCGTGCCGGAGGGAGACGGCCTGTTCTCGGTCGTGCTGCCGCTGCCGGAGATTCCCGTGTACACGCTGAGGGTGGTCTACGGCGGGGACATCCACGAGGTCCACGACCCGTACCGCTTTCTGCCCGCCCTCGGCGAGTTCGATCTGCATCTGATCGGCGAGGGCCGGCACGAGCAGCTGTGGAAGGCGCTCGGCGCCGAGCCGATGACCCACCAGGGGGTGAC
>NZ_BAAAHG010000121.1:0-1818 GCF_039525155.1 Streptomyces thermoalcalitolerans
TTGACATCCTCCCGGGCCTAAAGGCCCGGGATTCCAATCTGCTCCCACTGCGGCGACGCGGTGGGTAGCTCTTGGTGGGTTCCTGCTTCGCTGCGCGGTGCCGGGACGGGTCCCGGTCTTACCTGCGCTCCACAGGCTGACACGGCCAGTCCGGCCGCCTTGGCGACGTTGACCGCCGCGTTGATGTCCCGATCCAGGACCGCCCCGCACGCGCTGCACGTCCAGGTGCGGACGTGCAGGGGCTTGGGGCCGTCCTTCACCCCGCACACGGAGCACACCTGAGACGTGGGCTCGAAGCGGCCGATCCGGATGAAGGTGCGCCCGTACCGGGCTGCCTTGTACTCCAGCATGCTCACGAACGCCGACCATCCGGCGTCGTGCACGGACTTGGCCAGGCGCGTGCGGGCGAGCCCTTTCACCGCCAGGTCCTCCACGGCGATCGCTTGGTTCTCGCGGATCAGCTGTGTGGAGAGCTGGTGGTGGAACTCGCGGCGCGCGTCGGCCACCTTCGCGTGTGCGCGGGCGACCTTGGTCCGGGCCTTGTCCCGGTTCTTGCTGCCTTTCTGCTTGCGGGACAGCTCCCGCTGTGCCTTCCTCAGGCGTTTCTCGGCGCGGCGCAGAAAGCGCGGGCTGTCGATCTTCGTGCCGTCGGAGAGGACGGCGAAGTGCCCCAGCCCCAGGTCGATTCCCACCTCGGGCGTCGTCTGCGGCAGCGGCTCCTCGGGGCCGGTCTCGACGACGAAGCTCGCGAAGTACCGGCCCGCGCTGTCCTTGATGACCGTCACCGTCGACGGCACGGAGGGCAGCGTCCGCGACCACTTCACCTTGACGTCGCCGATCTTCGGCAGGCGCAGCTTCCCGCCCGGGGTGATCCGCCATGCCGCGTTGGCGGTGAAGCGGATCGACTGCCGGGTGTCCCGTTTCGTCTTGTACCGGGGTGCGCCCATGCGGGGGCGCTTGCCCTTCAGGCCGTCGAAGAAGTTCCGGTAAGCGGTGTCCAGGTCCCGCAGGGACTGCTGGAGGACGACCGCCGAGACCTCGCCGAGCCACGCCCGTTCCGGGGTCCGCTTCGCGGCGGTCAGCCGCTTGGACAGCTCCGCCGAGGTGACGAACGGCAGCCCCGCCGCGCGGGCCTCCTCGCGGACGCGCAACGCGTCGTTGAAGACGACCCGCGCGCACCCGAACGCCCTCGCCAACGCGCTGCGCTGACCGGCGCTCGGGTACAGGCGGAAGCTGTACCGAAGCTGCATAGAGATCACCCTACCATTGGTCTATGTCACCACGATGGGAACCGAACCCCGATATCCGCAGGGGTCGAACAGTCGTCTACAACCTGCACGCACACTTGGTCTTTGTCACCAAGTACCGGCGCGGTGTCCTCGACGACGAGATGCTGACGCGCTGCGAAGAGGTCATGCGCAAGGTGTGCGAGGACTTCGGAGCGGAGCTGAAGGAGTTCAACGGCGAGGCCGACCATGTGCACCTGCTCGTGCACTACCCGCCGAAGGTCGCGCTCGCGAGCCTGGTCAACAGCCTCAAGGGCGTCTCGTCCCGCCGCCTGCGCGCTGAGTTCACCGGCCGGGTCAACCGGGCGATCATGCACGGCCGGTTCTGGTCGCCCTCGTACTTCGCGGGCTCGTGTGGCGGTGCGCCGCTCCAGGTGGTCAAGGACTACATCGCGCAGCAGAAGCGCCCGGACTGAGCGCGGCCAGCCGTGGGCCTGGGTAGACAGTGCGGACCCGTGCCCACGGCTGAGGTCAGAGATGCGATTCACCCCCGGCCTGAAGGCCGGGGCACTCTCGCAAGATCAGAGGTAGA
>NZ_BAAAHG010000122.1:0-1815 GCF_039525155.1 Streptomyces thermoalcalitolerans
CTCTCCGGCCGGCTGCTCGGTCGTGGCGGCGGGCAGGGGCGCGTGCGTGCCGGCCGCCCCGGGCCGCGCCTCGGGGCCGCCCTCTCCCTCGGGGCTGTCCACGACACCGCCGGCGGCCTCCGGCGAGGCCTCGTGGGCTCCGGTCTCGGCCGCATCGGCCGCGGCGGCCGCATCCGTGTTCGTGCCGTCCGTGCCGAGCCGTGACAGCGCCGCCCGGGCCCGCAGGAACAGCTCGGCGCCCTCCGGGGAGAACAGGGCGAAGGTCCCGGTCCCCGGCCCGTCCTCCGGGCCGGCCGACTGCGCGGCGGGCAGTGCGGGGACCTCGGGGGCGGCCTCGATCTCCAGCAGGCGGCGGCCCTCCAGGGCGCTCGCGCGCTCGGTCTCCGCCGTGGCGTACCGCCGCAGCAGGGCCGCGTGCTCGTTGCGCAGCCCCGCCAGCTCCGTACGCCTCGCCCGCAGTTTCTGCTCCAGCCGGCTGCGCAGCTCGCGCGCCTCCTCGAGTTCCATCTCGAGTTCGGCGACGCGCTCCTCGAAGCGCCACTCGTCGCTCGCACGCGCGCGCGTGAGGTCGGCCACCTGCCGGCCGGCCTGCAGGTCCCAGCGACGCATGACGACCGCACCGGTGACCGCCGTCGCCGCGGCGACCGCGGCGAGCGTTCGCAGCACGGTCACGTCCGTGAACACCCAGGGCGTCAGCGCGCAGACGAGTGAGACGCCGGCGATCGCCGAAGGAGGCAGAAGCCTGTGCAGAGGCGGGGAATGGCGGTGACGTCCACGTGACATGGCCAGAAACTTACCGCGCATGGAGCAGTCGCGGCAGACCGCCCGGCAAAAAGGCGGCCGGACCGAAACCTTCGTACGGCAAAGGGAATTCCGGCCGCCTTTGCCTTCGCTTCAGCAAGATCGTTCAAGGGTTCGCGGGGCGGGGCTCGTCCTCCGCGGGACCTGTCCGACCACCCCTGCGGGACCTGTCCGACCACCCCCGCGGGACCTGCCCGGCGAGCGTCCGGAGCCGACGGGACGGCGTCACTCGGGCCGCGGATGGTGCGGCCGGGCGCGGGGCCTACGCTGAAGGCATGAGCAAGCACAGCGGGCGCGGCCGTGTGGCGGGCCTTCCGGCATGGGACCGATGCGCGGTCATGGGGGTCGTGAACGTGACCCCCGACTCCTTCTCCGACGGCGGCCGCTGGTTCGACACGAGCACCGCCGTCAAGCACGGCCTGGACCTCGTCGCCCAGGGCGCGGACCTGATCGACGTGGGAGGCGAGTCCACCCGTCCCGGTGCCACCCGCGTCGACGAGGCCGAGGAGCTGCGGCGTGTCATCCCCGTCGTCCGCGGGCTCGCCTCCGAGGGCGTCACGATCTCCGTGGACACCATGCGCGCCAGCGTCGCCGAGCAGGCGCTCGCGGCGGGCGCCGTCCTCGTCAACGACGTCAGCGGCGGCCTCGCCGACCCCGCGATGGTCCCGATGGTCGCGGACGCGGGCGTCCCGTTCGTCGTGATGCACTGGCGCGGCTTCCTGGAGGGCGACACCATCCGCGGGGTGTACGACGACGTCGTCACCGAAGTCGTCGACGAACTGCGCGCGCGGGTGGAGGCCGTCCTGGAGGGCGGTGTCGCCGCCGACCGCGTCATCGTCGACCCCGGCCTCGGCTTCTCCAAGGAGGCCGAGCACGACCTGGCGCTCCTGGCCCACCTCGACCGTCTGCAGGGCCTGGGCCATCCGGTCCTCGTCGCCGCCTCCCGCAAGCGGTTCCTCGGCCGGGTGCTGGCCGGCCCCGACGGCACGCCGCCGCCCGCGCGCGAGCGCGACG
>NZ_BAAAHG010000123.1:0-1768 GCF_039525155.1 Streptomyces thermoalcalitolerans
ACTGAGGAGTTTGGGTGAGCAGGTTGCGTTGGTTGACCGCGGGGGAGTCCCACGGACCGGCACTCGTGGCCACGCTGGAGGGGCTTCCGGCCGGGGTGCCGGTGACCACGGAGATGGTGGCGGGGCATCTGGCCCGGCGGCGTCTGGGGTACGGGCGGGGGGCCCGGATGACGTTCGAGCAGGATGAGGTGACCTTCCTCGGTGGGGTGCGGCACGGGCTCACGCTGGGCTCGCCGGTGGCGATCATGGTGGGGAACACCGAGTGGCCCAAGTGGCAGACGGTGATGGCGGCCGATCCGGTTCCGGGAGAGGAGCTGGCCGGTCTGGCCCGCAACGCGCCGCTGACCCGCCCGCGGCCGGGGCATGCGGATCTGGCGGGGATGCAGAAGTACGGCTTTGCCGAGGCGCGGCCGGTGCTGGAGCGGGCCTCGGCGCGGGAGACCGCGGCCCGGGTGGCGCTGGGGGCGGTGGCCCGCTCGTATCTGAGGGAGACGGCCGGGATCGAGATCGTCTCCCATGTGGTGGAGCTGGGCGCGGCCAGGGCCCCGCACGGGATCTGCCCCACCCCGGGGGATGTGGAGCGGCTGGATGCGGATCCGGTGCGCTGCCTGGATGCGGATGCCTCCAAGGCGATGGTGGCCGAGATCGACCAGGCCCGCAGGGACGGCGACACCCTGGGCGGGGTGGTGGAGGTTTTGGCGTATGGGGTGCCGGTGGGGCTGGGCTCGCATGTGCACTGGGACCGCCGGCTGGATGCGCGTCTGGCGGCGGCGTTGATGGGGATCCAGGCGATCAAGGGGGTGGAGATGGGGGACGGGTTTGCGCTGGCGCGGGTGCCCGGCTCGCAGGCCCACGACGAGATCGTCCCCACCGACGAAGGCATCAAGCGGGCCTCGGGCCGGTCGGGGGGGACCGAGGGCGGGCTGAGTACGGGGGAGGTGCTGCGGGTGCGGGCGGCGATGAAGCCGATCGCGACGGTGCCGCGGGCGTTGCGGACGGTGGATGTGACCACCGGGGAGGCGGCGCGGGCGCATCATCAGCGCTCGGATGTGTGTGCGGTGCCGGCGGCGGGGATCGTGGCGGAGGCGATGGTGGCGCTGGTGCTGGCCGATGCGGTGGCGGAGAAGTTCGGCGGGGACAGTGTGGCCGAGACCCGCCGCAATGTGCGTGGCTACCTCGAGCACCTGGCGGTGCGATGACCACCGCATCGGCAAACGGCACACCGGAGAACACCGCACCGGAGAACCGCACGCCGGCGCACGGCGCATCGGCCGGCGGCGGTCCGGTGGTGGTGCTGGTGGGGCCGATGGGGGTGGGCAAGTCCACCGTGGGCCGGCTGCTGGCCGGCCGGCTGGGGGTGGCCTTCCGGGACACCGACGACGACATCGTCGCCGCGCAGGGGCGCAGTATCAGCGACATCTTCGTCACCGACGGCGAGGAGGCCTTCCGGGCGCTGGAGAAGGCGGCGGTGGCCCGGGCGCTGGACGAGCACGGCGGGGTGCTGGCCCTGGGCGGCGGGGCGATCCTGGACGCCGGTACCCGGGCGCGGCTGGCCGGGCACCGGGTGGTGTACCTGTCCATGGGCGTCGACGAGGCGGCCCGGCGCACCGGGCTGGGGGCGGCTCGGCCGTTGCTGGCGGTCAATCCGCGCCGGCAGTGGCGGGAGCTGATGCAGGCCCGCCGGCATCTGTACGAGGAGGTGGCCACGGTCGAGGTCGCCACCGACCACCGCAGTCCCGGCGAGGTCGCCCAAGCCGTCCTGAACGCA
>NZ_BAAAHG010000124.1:0-1741 GCF_039525155.1 Streptomyces thermoalcalitolerans
GCCGGTGTACATGTGCACGCCGCAGGGCAGGCAGGGGTCGAAGCTGCGGACGGTGCGCATGATGTCGATGCCTTTGAAGGTGTCGGGGCCGTTTTCCTCGAAGATGGGCTGGCCCTGGACGGCGTCTTCGTAGGGGCCGGGGGTGCCGTAGTGGTCGCGGGGGCTGGCGTTCCAGGGGGTGGGGGGATAGGGGTGGTAGTTGGCGATTTTGTGGTCGCGGATGACGAGGTGGTGGGAGAGCACGCCGCGGACGGCTTCGTGGAAGCCGCAGCCGATGGCCTGTTCGGGGACGGTGTAGTTGGTGAAGGTTCGGGTCTCGCCGGCGCGCACCAGGTCGGTGGCCTGCTGCAGGATGTGCAGGGCCATGGCGGCGGCGTAGGCGATGAAGTAGGGGCGGGCGCGGTCGCGTTCGAGGGTGTTGGACCATTTGGGGATGGTCCACTCCAGGGTGGTCTCGGGCAGGGTTTCGCCTTTGGGCAGGGTGATGCGCACGCTGTGGCCGGTGGCTTTGATGTAGGGGGTGTCGACCAGGCCGCTCAGGGCGGTGGACCACAGGCGGGCCAGGGGGCCGCCGCCGGTGTCCAGGGCGAGGTGCCGGCCGGTCTCGGGGTGGTACCAGCGTGGGCTCATCACCCAGGAGTAGGCGCCGTCAAAGTCGCGTTTTTGGGGGTGGGGCAGGGTGGTCTGGTTCCAGGGGTGGCGGATGTCGACGGGGTTGCCGAGGGGGTCGTGGGTGACGAAGGGTTCTTCGCTTGTCCAGTCGTCGTAGTAGGAGGAGCCGAGCAGGATGCGCAGGCCGAGGTTGATGTCGACGAGGTTGTTGGTGACCAGCTGTCCGTCGACGATGATGCCGGGGGTGACGTGCATGGCCTTGCCCCAGGCGTTCATGGTCTCGTAGCGGTAGTCGCAGATGTCGGGGTTTTGGAAGGCGCCCCAGCAGGCCAGCAGGATGCGGCGGCGGCCGACTTCCTCGTAGCCGGGCAGGGCCTGGTAGAAGAAGTCGAAGACGTCGTCGTTCATCGCGACGGCTTTTTTGATGAAGTCGATCACGTGCATCAGGCGGGTGAGGTAGTCGGTGAACACCGACGGCTGGGGCATGGTGCCCACCCCGCCGGGATAGAGGGTGGAGGGGTGCACGTGGCGGCCTTCCATCAGGCAGAACATCTCCCGGGTGATGCGGGAGGTCTTCAGCGCCTGTTTGTAGGCCTCGCCTTCGAAGGGGTTGAAGGCGCGCATGATGTCGGCGATGGTGCGGTGGCCGTGCAGGTGGCCGCGGGGGGCGTCGGTGCGTTCGGCGCGGGCCAGCAGTGAGGGGTTGGTGGCCTTGACCATGGCCTCGCAGAAGTCGACGAAGACGAGGTTGTCCTGGAAGAGGGTGTGGTCGAACATGTACTCGGCGGCTTCGCCGAGGTTGGTGATGTGCTCGGCCAGCGGCGGGGGTTTGATGCCGTAGGCCATCTGCTGGGCGTAGTTGGAGCAGGTGGTGTGGTTGTCGCCGCAGATCCCGCAGATCCGTGAGGTGATGAAGCCGGCGTCGCGGGGGTCCTTGCCGCGCATGAACACCGCGTAGCCGCGGAAGAGGGAGGAGGTGGAGTGGCACTCGACCACCTCCCGGTTGGCGAAATCGATCTTTGTGTAGATGCCCAGGTTCCCGATGATCCGGGTGATCGGGTCCCAGGACATGTCCACCAGCTGCGCGGGCCTGCGCCCCGCCGCACGAGCCTCCGTCGTCGTCATGTCG
>NZ_BAAAHG010000125.1:0-1706 GCF_039525155.1 Streptomyces thermoalcalitolerans
CGAGTGTGGCCGTCTACGCCGATCCGGACCGGGACGCGCTGCATGTCCGCGCCGCGGATGAGGCGTTCGCCCTGGGCGGTGACACCCCCGCCACCAGCTACCTGGACATGGACAAGGTACTGAAGGCGGCCAAGGACTCCGGCGCGGACGCGATCCACCCCGGCTACGGCTTTCTGTCGGAAAACGCCGACTTCGCCCAGGCCGTGCTGGACGCCGGACTGATCTGGATCGGCCCGCCCCCGGCCGCGATCCGCGCCCTGGGCGACAAGGTCGCCGCCCGCCACATCGCCCAGCGCGCCGGCGCCCCCCTCGTCGCCGGCACCCCCGACCCCGTCACCGGCGTCGACGAGGTCATCGCCTTCGCGAAGCAGCACGGACTGCCCATCGCCATCAAGGCCGCCTTCGGCGGCGGCGGCCGCGGCCTGAAAGTCGCCCGCACCCTGGACGAGATCCCCGACCTGTACGACTCCGCCGTGCGCGAGGCCACCGCCGCCTTCGGCCGCGGCGAATGCTTCGTCGAGCGCTACCTGGACAAACCCCGGCACGTGGAAACCCAGTGCCTGGCCGACGCCCACGGCAACGTGGTGGTCGTCTCCACCCGCGACTGCTCCCTGCAGCGCCGCCACCAAAAACTCGTCGAGGAAGCCCCCGCCCCCTACCTCAGCGACGAACAGGTCGCCGAGCTGTACCGCGCCTCCAAGGCCATCCTCAAAGAAGCCGGCTATGTGGGGGCCGGCACCGTCGAATTCCTCGTCGGCGCCGACGGCACCCTGTCGTTTTTGGAGGTCAACACCCGCCTGCAGGTCGAACACCCCGTCACCGAGGAAGTCGCCGGCATCGACCTGGTCCGCGAGATGTTCCGCATCGCCGACGGCGAACCCCTCGGCTACACCGACCCGCCCCTGCGCGGGCACTCCATCGAGTTCCGCATCAACGGCGAGGACCCCGGCCGCAACTTCCTGCCCGCCCCCGGCACCGTCACCCGCTTCGCCCCGCCCACCGGCCCCGGCATCCGCCTGGACACCGGCGTGGAGAGCGGCAGCGTGATCGGCCCCGCCTGGGACTCGCTGCTGGCCAAGCTCATCGTCACCGGCCGCACCCGCACCGAGGCCCTGCAGCGCGCCGCCCGCGCCCTGCACGAATTCCACATCGAGGGCATGGCCACCGCCCTGCCCTTCCACCGCACCATCGTCACCCACCCCGCCTTCGCCCCCGAACTCCACGGCCAAACCGGCCCCTTCACCGTCCACACCCGCTGGATCGAAACCGAATTCGACAACACCATCCCCCCCTTCACCGCCCCCGCCGACCCGGCCGAACCCGAAGAGGAGCCCGGGCGGGAGACCGTGGTCGTCGAGGTCGGCGGCAAACGCCTGGAGGTCTCCCTGCCCGCCTCGCTGGGCATGTCCCTGGCCCGCACCGGCCTGGCCGCCGGCGCCCGCCCCAAACGCCGCCCCCGCCGCAAGACCGGCCCGGCCACCACCGGCGACACCCTCACCTCCCCCATGCAGGGCACCATCGTCAAAGTCGCCGTCGACGAAGGCCAGCAGGTCAACGAGGGCGACCTGATCGTCGTGCTGGAAGCGATGAAGATGGAACAACCCCTCAACGCCCACAAATCCGGCACCGTCACCAACCTCACCGCCCAGGTCGGCACCGCCCTCACCTCCGGCGCCCCCATCTGCGACATCAAAGACTGACCACAC
>NZ_BAAAHG010000126.1:0-1684 GCF_039525155.1 Streptomyces thermoalcalitolerans
GGCTTCGCTGCCGGATCTGATCGATCCATTCAGGCGTTTCTCGAACGCTACGTCGAGATGGCTGACTGTGACGAACTCTCGTATGCAACGTTTCACGGCTGGTTCAAACCGGGATTCGTTGCACTCCTTCGAGAGATTCTCGATGACATAGTAGTTCACAGAAGATTTAGGTATGCTTTGAGTTGGTAGGGTAATGACGGGACGCGAAAAAGAGATCGTCCGTCACCTCAGTGCGGACGATCTCGACCGCTTGCTCACACAGACAGATGACGAGAAGGTGAGCAAGCGGCTCACCTTCATCAAACGGCTGTACAAGGGTGCAACACTCGAAGACGCAGCCGACGATGTCGGGATGTCCCAATCAACCGGCAGTCGCTGGGCCAGACTCTGGAATAAGGGTGGGCTCGGACTTCTGACACCGAACTTCGGGGGCGGCCGGCCCCCGAAGCTCGACGAGACCCAACGAGAACGTCTTCTGGACCTGCTCGAGGAGGGTGAGCCCTGGAAGAAACAGGAGATTCAGCACCTCATCAACGAAGAGTTCGATGTCGAGTTCCATCCGAACTATCTGCCACGACTTCTCGATGATCTCGGCCTCTCGTACGCGATTCCGCGTACGGAGAGGCCAGACCGGCCAGAGAACGCCGATGAGATTCTCGACGAACGCGTTGCTGACGCGTACCCCGAGGATGATGGAAACCAGCCACACAACAAGCAGCCTGAAGACGACAGTGACGAGGAATGGACGCTCGACGATGATGTTCGAACAGATGGCGGAACAACAGTCGGTTTCTTCGATGTTTCGCACCCCCAACCGTGGGACAATTCCCAGCGTCTCTACACAGTAAACGAACCGACGATCACCCGGCCGCTGGTGAAAATCAACACACCAGCGGCCGGGTTCTATGCACTCAACGGTGAGAGCGTCCTCCAGTTTCCTCCGAATCAAGAGAAAGAACGGATCTGCGCGTGTTTCGAGGAGATACGCGAGCAGAATCCGGGCGAGCGGATTCTGCTCGTCTTGGACAACTTCTCTTCTCACATCTGTGCGCACACGCGCAAGCGAGCTCATGAACTCGGCATTGACCTCGTCTTTCTCCCGGTGGGCTCACCGCATCTCAACCCAATCGAGCCCGTCTGGAAGAGTCTCAAATGGGAATCTTCACCGCTGATCGTGGAGGGCGCGGCAGAATACCGCGCCCTCCTCGATGAGATCTTCATGAAGTTGACCGATCAGCTGAGTTTCGCAGGCTCCTGGATCGAAAGTCACCTCGATGGATTCATCCAGAAGTTGCGTTAATCACTAACGGTCAAGAACGGCAGCTATGGGCACTTTCAGCGCTATCTCTGTAAGAATTGCGACCGCACGTTCAACGACAAGACCGGCACAATCTTCGCCCATTCGAAAGTCGCACTCAGAAAGTGGCTGTTCTCGATTTACGCGTTTCTCCGGTTTAACACGAGTCTTCGTCAACTTCAGATAGAGATCGACGTCCAGTACAAAACGATCTATCAGCGCGTCGAGCGCTTCACGAAGGCGCTTGATGCACCTTCGCTTGACCTTGTCGGACCGGTCGAAATCGATGAAGTCTACGTTTCTGCAGGGCTGAAAGGCCGCGAGCGCGACCAAGAGTCGCGCTCGCGTGGCCTGTCCACGCGTGGGCGAGGAACGTACGAGCAGGAC
>NZ_BAAAHG010000127.1:0-1680 GCF_039525155.1 Streptomyces thermoalcalitolerans
CTCGATCTCCTGAATCCGGACGTCCTCCTCGAGTTCGGCGAGGGCTCCGTCGACGTCGTCCCTCTCCTCCTGGACGTCGTCCTCGTCGTCCCCACCGAGGTCGACGACTCCTGCGTCTCCGTCGTCTGCGACCGCGACTCCTGCGAATGCTGTTACCCCCGTAACGATCAGGGTCATGGTCACGACGACGAGTGCGACTCTCCGCATGTCAGATCCCTCCGGTCATGTAGCCGAGGACGACGATCGTCGCTATCGCTATCACTCCGAGACGGATGATCGACCCGATCGGTCCGGCGAGAAGCCACCACATCGATCAGTCACCTCCGAGGACTCCGGCGGCTCCGGCTCCGATCACTCCCCACAGCCACACTGGGAGGCCGGCGATCGTGTTCGTCAGGAAACCGAGATCCCAGTCGTCGAGCGGGTTGCTCGGAGCCGGAACGCTCGTATCGTCTTCCTCGCGTTCGGCCAGCGCGTCGGCGTACTCCTCACTCACTTTCTCGAGGTACTTCCGATACTCCTCGGTATCCACCTCGTCATACTGCGGCTCGTCCCAACTGATCGTCTCAACCGAGTCGAGGTCTTCGGCGTCGTCGATGCCGTCGACGTCCTCGAGGATCGTCTCGACGTCGCTCACGGTCTCGATGTCCTCCGGGTCGTCGATGCCGTCGACGTCCTCGAGGATCGTCTCGATGTCCTCGCCCGCTTCAGACTCGAGTTCTGCGACGAGTTCGTCGGTGACGAACGGGACAACTTCGTTTCCGTCGCTGTCGACCATCTCCTCGACCTCGATCAGTCCGCGTGCGAGATTGACCTCCTCGCCCTCGACAGCATCGAAGGCAACGCCATGCTGGATGATGCCGTCGACCGGCCCTCGAAGCCACGGGTCGCCAGTCTCCTCCTCCGGCCCTCCGAGGACATCATAAGCCTCGTGCAGCACCTCACCAGTCGGAGACAGGAGCCTGAAGTCATCATCAAAGTCGTCGTTTCTAGAGACATGAGCCACAGTCCGGTAATCCGGTAGTCGCTGGAAGTCTCCTTCGCCATCGGGTTCGTGGAGAGTCCATTCGGCGTCCCCCGTTTCGGGGTCGATTAGCTCAACACGGCCATCGTCTTCCCAGGACGTGAAAACCCCGTCAAGCGTCCATTCGACGTCGTGCACGAACTCATCGGTTTCGAGGAGGTCGCGGTCCCCGGACTCCAGGTCGAAGATATACACTCCTGGCCCGTCGTCATTATTCGAGTGAGTCCCGGTTGCGATAGCTTCGCCATCCGGGCTAAGAGACAGGCCACTAATATACACCTCCGTACTCCACTGGACATCTCCCGACACAGCATCGTAAACCACCAGTCCAGAAGCCCCGTGACTTTCGACGAGGTATTCGCTGTCAGGGGAGAAACGAGCAGCATTCGATGTTGAATCGTTCGACCCAGTCCATAGCACATCGCCAGTCTCCGCGTCAAGCATCTCGCCGACATCCATGCCGCCGTGAACTCGGTAAACCATCTCACCGTCGGGCGAGAATGACCCGCCGTCGAACGGTGTTGAGTGGGTCCACAGGACCCGGTCGCTATCCATATCATACGCAACAGTACTCTCCTCATCGCTGTCCTCGAAGACGATCGTCGTCCCGTCTGGACTAAGCGACGGCAGGCCGAGGTCGTCGACCTCGAGCAGCG
>NZ_BAAAHG010000128.1:0-1673 GCF_039525155.1 Streptomyces thermoalcalitolerans
AGTGAGATCACCAACCGCAACGGCCAGGAGCCCTGCCGCGTTACGGTCCTCGACCACCAGCCGCCATCACCCACGAACCACAGGATGAGAAACGCTCAGTGCTTAGTGAGTTTCCTGACCCATTGCGATGAGAGCCCTACGGGCAGCGCCAATGACATCATCCCATACCCGCGTTTGGATGATTTCCGCATCAGACGATGACGGTGCAGAAATCGCGCGGTCCAGCACCAAATTCAGTGCCTGCATAGCTGCAACTTCCTCTTCATCAATGAGGACGAAACCCAGCTTCCCGCATGGTTCCGCGAGAACGCCGGAGTCATCGAAGAAATCTAGCGCCTCATCGAGACCGGAATTGCCTGGATTCCTCGACATCCAGTTCTCCTCCTGCCAACCCTTATCGCTCAGCCTGACCAGCCAGTCGATTAACTGAGCGCGGATCCAAGGAGTCTGCAGTTCAGCGATTTTATGAGGCACTCCAGCTCCTCCACGTCTGCCACTCACCAAGGGGAAGGCGGGCTTTCACTGACATGAGGTCAACAGACCCCCCCAAGTCGAGACGTCGACGGCAAGATCATCGACCGCAATGAACAGAAGCCTTGCCACTTCATTCCCTGAGCACCATCCTTCACCACCCACAAACCAAAGGGTAAAAGTCTTTCAATCGCGCACCATCAATGGATCTTCAATCGAAGCATTTCGAATTAATGCCGACTCGAGCGGCAGCATGATCATTGATGTCAGACATGCGACCGCCCCGCACATTCGTTGGCAAAAATATGCGGGGCAATCACCTCTACAGATTCAGTAAATAGGCTCGCCAGCCACCCCGCTGAACCCCGAAAGGCCATGCTTCTTCGCCAACTCGATCACTTGGGGAAGGTAATCCAGTTGCCGAACTGAAAAGGTGAGGAGAGCATACTTCAGGGCGTCCTCTGGACTTTCCTCCAGATCGAACTCCGAAGGTTCTAGCACATCTTTCATGTCCGGCCAGCGGCTCAGCAACTCCTCACGGAAACGCAACACGTCATCGCTGGACGTCAGGCCGGAAGTATCCCCCTCGGCAAGCCTGTCGAAAATCTCCTCAGGATTTCCGACACCGTGCTTCCAGAAGCCAAAATCGCTGCTCAAGGCCCCCTCCTAAGGGTGCTTAGGATTGCATATCGGGCACTCAGTACCGCGACGGATCACTGTGGTCTTGAAGCCATATGTCTTCTCCAGCCATGCATCCTTCCTTCGTTGCACCCTCGTGTAATTAGACTTATTAACCTTTATCTCGTAGAGGTCAAGGCCCCCATCAGCGTTCTTGATTGCAATATCCACCTCGCGCACGCCATAGGGAGTCCACAACTTAAGCCCATTCCCGTAGGTTTCGCTGTAGATGTCCGATCGTTTGTAGAATCGTTCAAATGTCGCCGTCATTTCGTCGACACCTGCAGCGCCACGAGCCTTGTCATGCTTACGGTTACCACAGTTGGTGTTGTGAACGAGTACTGGCGCATCGCCCGCCAACACATAGTACGTGTGAAGATTGTTGACGGTGAGGTTGTGGACGGTGGCGTGCTGTGTCGTCCAGCGCTTGACCGCGGTGATCTGGACACGGGTGCCGGCACTGGTCTTGAGCCACTGGCCAGCCTTGAGATCGGCGGCGTCGATCCATTCACCGAGCTCGGGGA
>NZ_BAAAHG010000129.1:0-1654 GCF_039525155.1 Streptomyces thermoalcalitolerans
CAACGCGCAGGGGGAGCCGCATTCCGATGGCGTCACGACCCGCGAGGAGATCGAGGGGATCCTCGATGACCAGTCGGCCGAGACCGGCAACACGTCGCGCAAAGAGGAGATCGTCTCCGAGGTCGCCCGAGACGTCGGAGCCCCGACCGCCGCCGAACTCCGGAGAGCGCAGGCGCAGGCGATCGGAGGAGCCGACGACGTCACTCCGGAGGACTCGAGCACGACGGTTTCGCTCATCAAGGGACCGGACGGCGAGCCGGCCGCTGTCGTGGGAGGGACCTCGAGGACCGGCCCCGAGGCCGCCGAGGAGCACGGTGTGAGTCGCTACGCGAGCCCGCAGGAGTTCGCCGACTCTCTGTCGACGAAACCGGCTCCGGATGGACGTCGAGCCCTCCTGTATGCTAACGGTGATCCGGTCGGGGAGGTGAGCCTTGAATGAGCAAAAGACGAGTTTCGGCCTCTCTATCCGCGGATCTCGTCGCAGTGATTGACGAGTTCTGTGAGGAGTATTCGCTTTCGCGGTCCCGAGTGATCGACGATCTCCTCCGTGAGGCCGTCGACGGAGAGGAGATCAAGGAGCAGATCGAGGACGCGGTTTCCGACCCGGTCCTCGAACTCGCCAGGAAGAAAGCGAAAGAGGAGGAGATCCGAGCACGCCAGGAACTCCGCGAGCGCCGGATCAGCTTCGAGGACCGCTGTCTCGGATACTTCCGCAAGCGCCTCGAGGGGGACGCTGGATACGAAATTCGAGGCATGGAGGAACTCGCGGAAGGCTACCGAGAGGACTACGAACTCTGGGAAGATGACCCGGAGAAGATCCTCGAGATGAACGACAAGATCGATCGGTGGCTCGAGTGGTATCGGATGGGCTACTGGGCGAGAGAGCACGCTCACACGGTCGAATCCGAGATCAAGACCGACGAGGTCGAATGGTGGTTCCACGTCGGCCGAGACCTCTACACGCTCAAACAGCACATCGACGACGTGATTTCCGTCGTCGAGGCCGTCGCCGGCCGGGAGCACGGCTACCAGTCGAGTGCCGTCGTCGAGGCCGTCGCCAAGCGGTTCTCGGTCTGTGAGGGTGCCGTGTGGCTCCTGCTCGAGCACATGGTCGAGCCGGCCGACGCGACGATCTCCGACGCGCTCAACCTCGGTCAGCTATCCGGAGAGCATCTCATCGAGGGAGCACTCGAGGCCGGAGACCACCCGGATCCCGACGCCCTTCCCGAGGGAGCCGAGATCCGCAACGGAGCGACGGGAGAGACGATCGAGTACGTCGAGAGCGAGATCGACGACTGAGGACGTAACCATGACCGAGTCCCGCGGGTAGCCTCGAGGACGGTTCGACTCCGTTCGGGACTCCTGGGGTGCGGTTCCCCAACCCAACCGATCGACTATGACAGAGAGAGACTCCGAGGACGTCGATACCGACGTCCCCACGACCGAGGAGGACAGCCAGACAGATACGTTCGTCGGGATCGAGACCGACAACCCGACCGAGAGCGGGATCTACGTCTACAACCACGCCACGGAGACGCCGGAGGCTTCCGGCTTCGAGAGCCGGGAGCAAGCCGAGACATGGGTCTTCGAGGAGAGCATCGAGGCCCATCTCGAGGTCGTCGACTCCCGGCCGCTCGGTGACGATCCCGGCCTC
>NZ_BAAAHG010000130.1:0-1643 GCF_039525155.1 Streptomyces thermoalcalitolerans
ATTCTGTCTGTTTTTCGCGTGTAATGATACCCTGTGTAAGAAATCTGGTAGATGAATCGCATCTCGATATACGATCTTCGACCGATCCGAGTGAAACCTGAGTTGTGTTACTGGCGAGGTTGTGCAAGTCGGTTTGTCCTCGAGGCGGTCGGTCGACCTCGAGGCCAGCTCCCCTCGAGGACGATCTCGGCCTAGATCTCGATCTCGAGGAACGGCCACCGGCCAGCGTCCGACAGACGCCCGGAGTCTCCGCTCGTCGTCGACGTCGTCGGGCTCCGGGAGAAACCACCGCGAAAACAGAACGTCGCTCGAGAGCCGTCTCTCGGCTCTCTCAGAGGATCCGGTCGTCGACGTCCTCGAACCCGACGGCCGTCACCGCGACCGGGCCGTCGGAGACGATCTCGTCGCCCGGCTCGAGGAACTCCTCGCGGGTCTCTCCATGCTCCTCGATCTCGACTCGGACTCTACCAGTCGAGTGGTCCTCGATCGTCTCCGCGAGTGCCTCGAGGATCTCCTCTCTGACGTCCTCGTCGATGTCGTCCCACCAGTAGTCGAAGCCTCGTCGTGCATAGAGTTCGTCGACGATCGCTTGCTCGAGGCTCACGTCGATCCCCCCGGTCGGTCAGTCTCCGTGTCCACTGAGACGTGCAGATAGTTACCTCTCAACTCTACTTTGGGTTGAATATCGTCATGGGTGTAGTCACTAAGCAACTCCCACTTGTCCACATCGTCGGATTCTTCTCCGATTATCTCAATCGCCCGCTCTATCTTATCTCCGACGAAGATTGAGTGGGACTGTTCAGTACCGTCCGTGCAGCCGCTCATCGGGATCCCTCCTCGAGGTCGACGTAGCCGAGTAGGGCTCGGGCGGCTCGGCCGGCCGTGACGTCGTGCTCGCGCATCGTCTCGAGGATCGCCTCGGTCGACGGGGCCGGGCCGTCACGGAGAAGCTCTCCGCGTGCCTGCTCTGCGGCCGCTCTCTCCTCACACTCCTCGATCGTCGGGACGTCGTCGGGAGAGACGCCGTATCCAGTCGGGAAGGTCATGCGCTCTCCTCCGTGGGATCGACGATCTCCCGCTCGAGGCGGCCGGGATCGTACCGGGCCGGGAGCGGCTCGTCGGTTCGAAACTCCTCGACGCGGGCCTCTCGTCGGTCGTGGCAGTGGGGACAGACCGACGGGCGGCTCTGCTCGGAGTGCGGGACGTCCGGCTTGTACCGGAGTTGTGCGCCTGCTCCGCAGTCCTCGCAGTCTCCGATGAGGCTCATCGGTCTCCCTCCGTGGTCTGAGCCGTGAGCGGAGTCGTCGGCTCCTCGTCGACGAACTCTGTGGCCTCGAGGTCCCCCTTCTCGGTCCCGTCGGGGCGGCGTCCTTCGAGGTAGTCGGTTTCTCCGGGGTCGTCTGCGAGGTCGTCAATATGTTCTCGAGGGGCCTCGGCCGCTTGATCCATCGTGAGTCCGTGTCGGCGGTGATACGGCTCCTCGAGGTCGGCGACGATCTCGTCCTCGACGGTCCTGAGAGCTTCGACGACGTCGACCGGCTCGAGGCCGGCGTCGATCGCGTCGTGAGCGTAGTCGGCAACGTGGTCCTCGAACGAAGCCACCGAGGGCGGCTCGACGGCTCCCGTCCGGGTCATCGTCTCCT
>NZ_BAAAHG010000131.1:0-1592 GCF_039525155.1 Streptomyces thermoalcalitolerans
GCTCCCCTCCGGGACGTCCTGGAGGTCGTCCTCGAGGTCACTCCAGTAGTCCTCCCTGACGGCGTAGTCGTCGCTCATCGAGATCCCCTCCGGTCATGGTCACGAACGCAAGCGTAGCAAATCGTGTTTCCAGAGAAGTGCGGTTGCTCGTCGTCCTCGAGGACGATCTCCTCGGCCTCGGCGTACCGGATCCGGTCCCCGCAATCGCAGACGATCACGTCGACGGCCGGCTCCTGATCGACGTCGGCGACCGAGTGCCATCGCGGGCCGTCGATCCCGTCGGCCCGGACGTACTTCGGTTTCGGCTCTCGACGCTCCTCACAAGCTTTATTCTCGTCGCTCTCGTAGTCCTCGATAGAGGAGGACGTGTCAGTGTTGACTGTCATACCCTAAGCGGTCACGCTGATGCGTTCTCTTTCTCAAGTCCTTGTTTCCGTAGCTGTGCCTCCAGGTCTCGGACGCGCTCCTCGAGTTCGTCGCGCTCCTCGAGGAGATCGGCCACGACGTCGGGATACGTGTCGCCCATCGAGCCGCGAGACTCGAGGCGCTCGGCGTCATCCTCGTAGACGCGGATCGGTTTCGTTTCTGCCATGCAGTTACAGCGTAACAGCGTGACGTATTAAATCTACTCATTGATCTGACTTACTGAGCGTAGGTATTTAACACCACTACTGGTAGTAGTCGAATCGATACACCGTAGGAACGCATGAACGACCCCACCGATATGCTCACCGCGTCAGACCGAGACATCCTGATCGATCTGTTAAATAACGGAGATAACTCCCCGTCGAATATAGCGGATAACATCGATAGACACTCTAAAACCGTGTCTGAGAGGCTATCGACCCTCGAAGACGAGGGGTATGTAGTCCCGAAGGGATCGGGAGGAGTCTGGACCATGACCGAGCGAGGATTGCACTCCGCTCAGATCCTCAATCGGCATCGATCGTGACGCGACCAGTGTCGGACTCCGGCTCCGGATCCGGTAAGAGGGAGTCCGGGAGAGAAGCCTCGAGAGTCCCGTCTTTATAGAGTACGACAAACGCATCATGGTCCTCGAGGTCCTCCGGATCGATCCCGATCTTTCGAGCGCCTTTTTTCGGGATCGTGATCGAAAAGGAATCCCCATTCCCCTGGATCGATCGGCTATCAGCATGAGCAATTTCTTTCCCCATCGATTACTATTGGTCCGTTCATTCCTATTAAATCCTCTGTCTATCTGGATATACTACTGATACTCTTAGTATTTTATCCACCGTTTCCGACCTGTGAAGATACTACGGAAAGGAGTGTGAAATGTAATGCAATGGGACAACCGATACCTCGACATCTTCTTCGGCGCAATTTATACCGTCGGAGCGGCTGTCGGGCTCGGACTCGCGGAAGTATCGCTAATCGGATACGACCTCATGGCCGTCGCAACGACCATTAGCGGGTATGAGATCCCGTATCACGCGGTCATGTCCGTGCTCGGCCTCGGGGGAGCCGCCGCCCTGAATATGCCGAGTTGGTCTCGGCTCGATCCCGTCCGTCGCGGGCTCATCATCATCGCGCTGGCGATGCTCGCGCTCTCGGTCCTAGCTCCCGGATCG
>NZ_BAAAHG010000132.1:0-1423 GCF_039525155.1 Streptomyces thermoalcalitolerans
CGCAATACCGGTGATTTAGGTTGTTTTCCGGCTGGTGGGGGTGGCTCTGGTCGGCCCGACCAGCCGGACCGTTGGGGTGTCCGGCCGTGGTGGGCTGTGGTGCTCGGCTCGTTTGAGGGCCCAGTTGGACATCTTGCGTTTGATCACGCGTGGGTTGGAGCGCAGTCGGCGTGGGGGCAGCAGCCGTTCGGTGATCTCACGCAGGCTCTGGGTGATGGACCGGGCCAGTCGTGAGGGGGGAAAGCGCCGCCTGCCCGGTGACGTGGCGGCGGACGATGCGCAGGGTGCGGGTGAAGGAGATCCGGTCGGGATCGTGCCCGGCCTTGAGGGCGGCCTGGTGCATCAGGTCCCGCAGCGCGTGGTGGACCAGCAGGAACGCGAAGATCTCCTGTTCGACGCCGCGTGGGTGCTGGGAGCGCAGCACCATCCCCGGGATGCCTTGATGGTTCTTGATCTCGTCCAGGGTGTTCTCGATCTCCCACCGCTGGGCGTAAAGGGCGGCAAGCTCCCGGGCCGGTGCCCGGTCGGGGTCGAGGATGGTGGTGATCAGCCGGTAGACAGTGCCGTCCTCGCCGGACGGGCCGAGGGTGTACTCGATCACCCGCACCCGCTCAAGGTCCGTGCGCCGGTGGTAATCCCGCCTGGCGACGATCTCCGATAGGTAGGAGCCGTCGGGGAGGGGTTCTGCCACCGGCAGCACCGCGGTGCTGCGCACCCGCCACAGCAGATCCGCGCCGCCCGCCTTCGCCGCCCGCCACAGATCAAGGCCGCAAAAGCCCCGGTCGGCCAGGACGAGCATGCCCTCGGTCAGCGCGGGAAACAGCCGCCGGGCCAGGACGGTGTCGTGGACCTTGAGCGGTCCGACCTCGGCCGCGAACACGGCATGAGTGCCGCACTCGGCCAGGGCCACCACCCTGGCCTGCGGATACGCGCTGCGGCCCGGCCCGCGACTGGTACCGGGACGGCCGAAGAACTCGGCGTTCGCAGCGGTGTCCGGGACGTCGAAGACCGTGCCGTCCACCGCGACCAGCCGCCACCGCCGGTACCAGGCACCCTGCGTCCGCGCGACCGCCACCGGCCGGCACACCCGGGCGAACAGGGCCCGCAACGGCTCCGGCCCAAGCCGCAACCGGGCCCGCCCGATCGCCGCCGTCGTGGGCACCCGCCACGCCGTCGCCCACCGGCCCTCCAGCTCCAGCCCCTGGACCAGAAGCCGGGCCACCTCCTCATAGCCCTGCCCGAAGAACAGACACATCGCCAGCACGAAGTAGACCACCACCCGTGCCGGCAGCAGCCGCGTCCGCTGCTCGACCCTGCCGCACTCAGCGACCACCTCATCGACCAGTTCCGGCGGAAACGCCCGCGTCAGCACCCCCAACGCGATCCGATCCGAGAACCGGCCAACCCCCGACGACTTCACCTG
>NZ_BAAAHG010000133.1:0-1332 GCF_039525155.1 Streptomyces thermoalcalitolerans
GCCACCAGTCGCCGGGCATCTTCGACACCAGCGCGCCCTTGCCGTGCACCACCTCGTCGTGGGAGATCGGCAGGACGTAGTTCTCGCTGTAGGCGTACACCATCGAGAACGTCATCTCGTGATGGTGGTACGTGCGGTGGACGGGGTCGTGGCTCATGTACCGGAGCGAGTCGTGCATCCAGCCCATGTTCCACTTCAGCCCGAAGCCCAGACCGCCGAAACCGCTCGGCCCCCGGTGGTGGGTGGCCCGGGTGACCCCGTCCCAGGCCGTCGACTCCTCGGCGATGGTCACCACACCCGGCACCCGGCGGTACACGGTGGCGTTCATCTCCTGCAGGAACGCCACCGCGTCCAGGTTCTCCCGGCCGCCGTGCACATTGGGCGTCCACTGGCCCGGCCCGCGCGAGTAGTCGAGGTAGAGCATGGAGGCGACGGCGTCCACGCGCAGGCCGTCGATGTGGAACTCCTCGCACCAGTACACGGCGTTCGCGACGAGAAAGTTGCGCACCTCGGTGCGGGCGAAGTCGAACTCGTACGTCCCCCAGTCGGGGTGCTCGGCGCGCTGCGCGTTCCCGGGCTCGTACAGCGGGTCCCCGTCGAAGCGGGCCAGCGCCCAGTCGTCCTTGGGGAAGTGGGCCGGTACCCAGTCCATGATCACGCCGATGCCGGCCTGGTGGCAGCGGTCCACGAAGTACCGGAAGTCGTCCGGGGTGCCCAGGCGCGCGGTGGGCGCGTAGAAGCCGGTGACCTGGTAGCCCCAGGAGCCGCCGAAGGGGTGCTCGGCGATCGGCATCAGCTCCACATGGGTGAAGCCGAGGTCCTTGACGTACGCGGGAAGCTGCTCGGCCAGCTGACGGTAGGTCAGCCCCGGCCGCCAGGAGGGCAGATGGACCTCGTACACCGAGAAAGGTGCCTCGTGCGCGGGGATGTCCCCGCGGTGGGCCATCCACTCCTGGTCGCCCCACTCGTAGTGCGAGGCCGTCACGACCGACGCGGTGGCCGGCGGCACCTCGGTACGGCGGGCCATCGGATCGGCGCGCAGCGTCCTGGAGCCGTCCGGCCGGGTGATCTCGAACTTGTACAGCTCGCCCTCGCCGATGCCGGGCACGAACAGCTCCCACACGCCCGTCGAGCCGAGCGAGCGCATCGGGAACGCGGTGCCGTCCCAGAAGTTGAAGGTGCCGGCCACCCGCACTCCCCGGGCGTTGGGCGCCCACACCGTGAACCGGGTGCCGGTCACCCCCTGGTGGGTCATCGGCTCGGCGCCGAGCGCCTTCCACAGCTGCTCGTGCCGGCCCTCGCCGATCAGATGCAGATCGAACTCGCCGAGGG
>NZ_BAAAHG010000134.1:0-1319 GCF_039525155.1 Streptomyces thermoalcalitolerans
GGCCAGTCCTTGCGCGCCCGCGCCGCCTCCCGCTGCTCCAGCACCATCCCCACCAAAGCGTCCACCACCTGGTGCAGATCCTCCCCGCCCCCGGCACCGCTCTGACCGGCCCGACCCGCCCAGTGCTCGTCCAGCGGATCCAGACCCAGCACGCCGAGCATGGCCCGCACCTCGGCCAGCCGGGCCATGGCCGCCTCCTTGTCATCGGCGGCCAGCGCGCTGTTGCCCTGCCGGACGGCGGTGTGCACCACCGCCAGCGCCTGCGGCACCCCCAGATCGTCGTCCATCGCCTCCGCGAACGCCGGCGGCACCTGCTCGGCCGGCTCCACCGGCCCGGCCAGCTCCACCACCCGCTGAACGAACCCCTCGATCCGGGCGAAAGCTGATTCCGCCTCGCGCAGCGACTCCTCGCTGTACTCGATCATCGACCGGTAGTGCGGAGTGCCCAGGTAGTAGCGCAGCACGATCGGCCGCCACCGCTTGAGCATCTCGGACACCAGCACACTGTTGCCCAGCGACTTGGACATCTTGTCCCCGGCCATGGTCACCCACGCGTTGTGCACCCAGTACCGGGCAAACTCATCGCCGTAGGCCTTCGCCTGGGCGATCTCGTTCTCATGGTGGGGGAAGATCAGATCCAGGCCGCCGCCGTGGATGTCGAACGCGGTGCCGAGGTATTTGTGGGCCATAGCCGAGCACTCCAGATGCCAGCCCGGCCGGCCCGCACCCCACGGGGTGGGCCAGGTCGGCTCCCCGGGCTTGGCCGCCTTCCACAGCGCGAAGTCCCGCGGATCGCGTTTGCCGCTCTCCCCCGCCTCCGCCGGCTGCTGCAGGCTGTCCAGCCGCTGCCGCGACAGGCGCAGATAGCCGGCAAAGGAGCGCACGTCGAAGTAGACGTTGCCGTCCGCGGCGTAGGCGTGGCCGCGGTCGATCAGCCCCTGGATCATGGCGATCATCTCCGGCACATGACCGGTGGCGCGCGGCTCGTAGGTGGGCGGCAGGCAGCCCAGGGCCGTGTAGCCGTCGGTGAAGGCGCGTTCGTTGGCATAGGCGATCGCCCACCACGGGCGGTGCTGCTCGCGCGCCTTGGCCAGGATCTTGTCGTCGATGTCGGTGACGTTGCGGATGAAGGTCACCTCATAGCCGCGGTAGGCCAGCCAGCGGCGCAGGATGTCGAAGTTCAGCCCGGAGCGGATGTGCCCGATGTGCGGGGCCGCCTGCACGGTGGCACCACACAGGTAGATCGAGACACACCCCGGCCGCAGCGGGATGAAATCACGGATCTGCCGGGCACTGGTGTCGTACAGGCGAATAGTCAC
>NZ_BAAAHG010000135.1:0-1232 GCF_039525155.1 Streptomyces thermoalcalitolerans
CACGACATTCCAGAACAGAACCTGCCTGCCGGGCAGGCTGCCGTTGAGCGCGGGCGCGGTGCGGTCTCGGTCGCGGACGAGCGGAATCCGTTCGCCGATCCGGGCCTGCCGCCGCACGAGCCCCGGGCCCAGGACATCGACGAGCGGGCGGCCAAGCGGTCCGAGCGCACCGTGGCCCTGCTGTTCACGGTGTCGATGCTGGCCACCATCGGTTTCATCGCCTCCTACGTGGCGATCCCGATCGATGCGTCGGTCTACGTCTTCCCGCTGGGACACATCAACGCGCTGAACTTCGCGCTGGGCCTGACCCTGGGCGTGGCGCTGTTCACCATCGGCGCCGGTGCGGTGCACTGGGCCCGCACGCTGATGTCGGACGTGGAGATGGCCGACGAGCGCCACCCGATCGAGGCGCCGGCCGACGTGCGCGCCAAGGTGCACGCCGACTTCGCGCAGGGCGTGAAGGAGTCGGCCATCGGGCGGCGCGGGCTGATCCGCACCACGATGCTGGGCGCGCTGACGCTGGTGCCGCTGACCGGTGTGGTACTGCTGCGGGATCTGGGTCCGCTGCCGGGCACCAGCCTGCGGCACACGCTGTGGGCCAAGGGCAAGCGGCTGGTGAACATGAACACCAACCAGCCGCTGCGCCCGGAGGACGTCGCGGTCGGGTCGCTCACCTTCGCCATGCCCGAGGGGCTGAAGGAGACCGACGAGGACTTCCAGAACGAGATCGCCAAGGCCGCGCTGATGATCGTCCGCCTGGAGCCGGAGGACATCAAGGACAAGCGCGAGCTCGACTGGGGGCACGAGGGCATCGTCGCGTTCTCGAAGATCTGCACCCATGTGGGGTGCCCGGTGTCGCTGTACGAGCAGCAGACGCACCACGCCCTGTGCCCGTGCCACCAGTCCACCTTCGACCTCGCCGACGGCGGCCGTGTGATCTTCGGCCCCGCCGGACACGCCCTGCCGCAGCTGCGCATCGGCGTGGACAGTGAGGGTTACCTCCAGGCGCTCGGCGACTTCGAGGAGCCCGTCGGCCCTGCATTCTGGGAGCGCGGATGAGTACCACAGCAGCGAACGAGTCCCGCGCGCGCGGGAAGGCGCCGGCCGGTGAGCGGTTCGCCGACTGGGCCGATGGCCGGCTGGGGATCTATTCCCTGGCGAAGGCCAATATGCGCAAGATCTTTCCCGACCACTGGTCGTTCATGCTGGGAGAGGTCTGCCTGTACAGCTTC
>NZ_BAAAHG010000136.1:0-1136 GCF_039525155.1 Streptomyces thermoalcalitolerans
CCTGCCGGAAGAGCTCCGAGGCCTCCTCTTTCGTCGGCATGTCCTCGACGTCGAGGTCGTCGTACTGAGCGGCCGCTTTGCGGGGATCGTAGTAGGTCGTGAGATAGCTCAAGAGTCGACGGATCGTCTCGTCTCCGACGAGTCCCGTGTGTTCGTGCGCCTCGAGGTCGTGGGGCTTGCGGCCCTCGATCGTTTCCCGAAGCTCTGCCGATACCATCCATTTCTCGAGTCCGTCTTCTCGGGTCATTGGTCACGTCCTCCGTCGGTTGCTCGTGCTCGCTCCACCGCGTCGATCTCGTTTCTCGCCGTGTCCGGGAGGACCTCCCGGAGGGTCGGTCGCTCCTCCTGGTCGTCGCTCCTCGAGGCGTCTCGTGTCCGCTTGTTTGCGTCGACGTTGTCGCTCTCGAGGTCACTGTCGACGATCTCCTCGGTCGTCCCCGGATCGAACTCGAGGCCGTGCTCGACTGCGGCAATCAGAGAGTTAACGATCCGCTCCTCGATCTCGAGGGTTTTGAGCCGTTGCTGTGCTTGCAGTCGATCGAGTTTAGCAGAGTCCTCGAGAAGCTGTCCGTAGACGGCGTCGAGCTTACCCTGTGTCGTGAGGACCTCGAGGACAAGTTCCTCGTTTCCGCCTTCGACCTCGAGGCGACCGAGATCGTCGTCCCAGTCGAATTTGGTGACGATCGCGTCGAACATCCCGCGGTCGGGCTCGATCGCCGGATGCTCGCCGGTCTCCCGCTTCGACCACACCGTCTGTGGACAGAGCTTACCCGTGACGTCGATCTCGTCCTCGAGGTCGACGACGAGAATCCGCTTCCGCGGGTCCGGGATCCATCTATCGACGATAGCGACCTTAGCCGCGACCATCGCGGGGATGATCCCGATAGCGGTCCATTTGAGCGCCCAGGCGACTCCGGAGGGCATTTCGGGGATCCCGAGACGACCGGAGACGATGAGCGCGGTCACTGCGAGGACGGCGATATACACGCCGATCTTGTACTCTGCGAGGAGATAGGAGAGCCGGTCGTAGTGGCTCTCGAACCGCGGAGGGATGCTGTTTCCGTCCATCATAGTTCGGCCTCCATGTCTTCGGGACCGTCCCCGATTCGATGGTAGCGGCTCCAGGCGACGGCGAC
>NZ_BAAAHG010000137.1:0-1089 GCF_039525155.1 Streptomyces thermoalcalitolerans
GGGCGAGTTTCATGGCCTCCTCGATCAGGGTCTCCACGATCTTCGACTCCGGAACGGTCTTGATCACCTCTCCCCTGACGAAGATCTGCCCCTTGCCGTTGCCCGAGGCCACCCCCAGATCCGCCTCCCGCGCCTCACCGGGACCGTTGACCACACAGCCCATCACCGCCACCCGCAGCGGCACCTCCAGCCCCGACAGCCCCGCCGTGACCTCGTCGGCCAGCTTGTACACATCCACCTGCGCCCGACCGCAGGACGGACACGAGACGATCTCCAGACCCCGCTGCCGCAGATTCAGCGCCTCCAGGATCTGGATGCCCACCTTCACCTCCTCCGCCGGCGGCGCCGACAGCGACACCCGGATGGTGTCCCCGATCCCCTGCGACAGCAGCGCCCCGAACGCCACCGCCGACTTGATCGTCCCCTGGAAGGCCGGCCCCGCCTCCGTCACCCCCAGATGCAGCGGATAGTCGCACCGCTCCGCCAGCTGCCGGTAGGCCTCGACCATCACCACCGGATCGTTGTGCTTGACCGAGATCTTGATGTCCCGGAAATCGTGCTCCTCGAACAGCGACGCCTCCCACAGCGCCGACTCCACCAGCGCCTCCGGCGTGGCCCTGCCGTACTTCCGCAGCAGCCGCTTGTCCAGCGAGCCGGCGTTGACCCCGATCCGGATCGGCACGCCCCGGTCCTTCGCCGCCCGCGCGATCTGTTTGACCTGGTCGTCGAACTTCTTGATGTTGCCCGGGTTGACCCGCACCGCCGCGCAGCCGGCCTCGATCGCGGCGAAGACGTACTTGGGCTGGAAGTGGATGTCGGCGATCACCGGGATCTGCGACTTGCGCGCGATGACCGGCAGCGCCTCCGCGTCCTCCTGCGTGGGGCAGGCCACCCGCACGATCTGGCAGCCGGCCGCCGTCAGCTCGGCGATCTGCTGCAGCGTGGCCCCCACGTCCGCGGTCCGGGTCGTGGTCATCGACTGCACCGACACCGGCGCGTCCCCGCCCACCGCCACCGACCCGACCTGAATCCGCCGGCTCTTGCGCCGCTTTGCGAGCCTGGTCGGAACGGACGGCATGCCGAGAGAAA
>NZ_BAAAHG010000138.1:0-943 GCF_039525155.1 Streptomyces thermoalcalitolerans
GTCGACGATGACGGTGGGCACGCGCTGCGTGTCATCCTGCCGGCCGTCTCGCCGGTCGTGTGCGCGGTCCGCCTCAGCCACGGCCGTACCTCTCCTCCGCCTTCCAGAAGTACACAAAGCCACCGACGAAGAAGACCACGGCCCAGCCCAGGGCGGCAGCCCACACATGCGGCGGCAGATGCGAGGAGCCATAGCCGTCGATCAGCGCAAAACGCATCAGATCCATGTACACGGCAGCCGGGTTGTACTGCAGCAGCCGGACGAACCACTCCGGCCGGCCCGCCAGCATCCCGTCGATGGAGAACATCACCCCCGACGCATACATCCACGTCCGCATCACAAACGGCATCAGCTGCGCCAGATCCGGCGTCCTCGCCCCCGCCCGCGCCATGATCAGCGCAAGACCGGTGTTGAAGAAGAACTGCAGCGCCAGCGCCGGCACGATCAGCAGCCACGACAGTCCCGGACGGCTGCCGAAGGCCACCACCACCCCGAACAGCACCACCATCGACACCAGCAGCTGCTGCAGCTGCTGCAGCGCGAACGAGATCGGCAGCGACGCCCGCGGAAAGTGCAGCGCCCGCACCAGCCCCAGATTGCCCGAGATGGCCCGCACCCCCGACATCACCGAGGTCTGGGTGAAGGTGAACACGAACACCCCGGTGACCAGAAACGGCACGTAGATGTCCTTCTCCAGCCCCCGCCCGGCCCGCAGGATGACACCGAAGATGAAGTAGTACACCGCCGCGTTCAGCAGCGGGGTGGCCACCTGCCACAGCTGCCCCAGCCGGGCCTGGCTGTACTGGGCGGTCAGCTTCGCCTGGGAGAAGGCCAGGATGAAGTGACGCCGCCGCCACAACTGGCGCACATACTCCGGCAGGGAAGGACGGGCACCGCTGACGGACAGACCGTACTTGTCGGCGAGCTGCCGCGCCGTGAGGCC
>NZ_BAAAHG010000139.1:0-927 GCF_039525155.1 Streptomyces thermoalcalitolerans
GAGCGTTTCTCATCCTGTGGTTCGTGGGTGATGGCGGCTGGTGGTCGAGGACCGTAACGCGGCAGGGCTCCTGGCCGTTGCGGTTGGTGATCTCACTCGCCAACCTCTCGACACAGGAGCCCTGTTGATCCCGTATCGTGCCATGCTCGACGTCCCGCACGAGGTCGTGGAGCACATTTCCTGGCTCATCTACGCCCGAAGGTGTGAGCTGAACTCCCGCCGGCGCAAGCTGGGCTGCTTCCGGCAAGCCCTGCTGGTCCTGGTGCACCTGCGCAAGAACGAGACCCTGGCCCAGCTCGCAGCAGCCTTCGGTGTCTCCACCGCCACCGCCGGCCGGTACGTGAACGAAACGGCCGGCCTCCTCGCCGAGCACGCCCCGAGCCTGCACCAGGCCCTGCACAAGCCGCCGCCGGAGGGGTTCGTCATCCTCGACGGCACCCTGACCGCCACCGACCGCATCCGTGCGGACGAGCCGTACTACTCGATGAAGCACCGCCGTCACGGGATGAACGTGCAGGTCGTGGCCGCCCCGGACGGAACACCGCTGTGGTTCTCGCGCGCACTGCCCGGCCGCACCCACGACCTGACCTCCCCCAGCCTTCGGCCGGGGGCACCCCCAGCCCGCGCACACGGTGTGATCCAAGCCTGCCTGTCCCACCAACTCCTGGTCCTGGCCGACCGCGCCTGTCAGGGCGCCGGCGCCACCGTCCGCACCCCGTATTACGGACACCGCGACCTGCCCGAGCACTACCAGCGATACAACCGGGACCACACCCGCCTGCGCGCCCCGGGCGAACGCGCCTTCGCCCGCCTCAAACAATGGCGGATCCTCCGCAAGGCCCGCTGCAGCACCAACCGCATCGGCCGCACGGTCGCCGCCATTCACGCCATCGAGATCGCCTGGCGCTCAGGATGAGAAACGTTCAC
>NZ_BAAAHG010000140.1:0-856 GCF_039525155.1 Streptomyces thermoalcalitolerans
ACGGTACTCTCCGCTATCGGTCACCAGGGAATATTTAGGCTTAGCGGGTGGTCCCGCCAGATTCACACGGGATTCCTCGGGCCCCGTGCTACTTGGGTGGCTCTCCCAACGAGCCGCGCAGATTTCGACTACGGGGGTCTTACCCTCTACGCCGGGCCTTTCGCATGCCCTTCGCCTATCCACGCGGTTTCTCACTCGCCGACCGGCCGGCAGACCAGTCCGGAGAACTCCCACAACCCCGTACACGCAACCCCTGCCGAGTCTCACACGTATACGGTTTGGCCTCCTCCGGTTTCGCTCGCCACTACTCCCGGAATCACGGTTGTTTTCTCTTCCTGCGGGTACTGAGATGTTTCACTTCCCCGCGTTCCCTCCACACTGCCTATGTGTTCAGCAGCGGGTGACAGCCCATGACGACTGCCGGGTTTCCCCATTCGGACACCCCCGGATCACAGCCTGGTTGACGACTCCCCGGGGCCTATCGCGGCCTCCCACGTCCTTCATCGGTTCCTGGTGCCAAGGCATCCACCGTGCGCCCTTACAAACTTGGCCACAGATGCTCGCGTCCACTGTGCAGTTCTCAAACAACGACCAGCCACCCACCACCCCAAGCTGCAAAGCTCGAGTTCACTGGGGCCGGCACCGAAGGCCCCGGCCATGCGGCCGTGCCCTCAGACACCCAACAGCGTGCCCGACCCGACCAGTCGAACCAGCCTGCGTTCCACGCCCACAAGGAGCAGTACTAGCAGCCGGCCCATCCCGATCGTGCCGAGTAGTCAACGTTCCACCCATGAGCAAACCAGCATCAGACCCTCGCTGATGTACTGGCCCTCTGACCCGAAACCCTGTCCGGGTA
>NZ_BAAAHG010000141.1:0-832 GCF_039525155.1 Streptomyces thermoalcalitolerans
TCGCGTCCCGCGCACGGATGGAGGCGATCATCGAAGCGTCCTCGAGGCGATTCTCGAGTATGATCGACGTCGCATCCCACCACTCCATCGCCGTAACGGCCTGGTTGTGGAGGGCGATCTCGCCGTCGGTCAGGTCTTCCGATCCCAGGATCTCGTCGACCGCCCGGTTGGCGAGCCGCCCGCCGTGGAGCAACGCCGCGGCCTTCGGGTTCGTCACCGTAAGCGCGAGTTCCGCGCCCCGCTGCCAGTCGATCCCGTCGCCATCGTCATCCGCGAGTGCGGAGTCCGTCGCGATCGTCCCGCCGGCCCCGGCCGCAGCCGCCGCAGCCAGGAGCCGCATGGCGTCGCGCCTCGAGGTTTCCATCCCGATACCACTGTCCGTTTCCGTTTGCTCTGAAAATGACATAGTTAGTCACCTCACTACTGTCGGAGGACGACGACGCCGAGACCGACGAGCACCACGCCGATCAGTGCCCAGTTAGGTATCTCGGTCGAGCCGTCGACACTCCCGATCGGGTAGCCGGTCGACTCGGACAGACCGAGATCGAGGACCTCGAGGTCGTCGGCGTCGTCCTCGGTCTCGAGGTAGACGGTCAGGTCGACCTCGTCGACGTCCTCGAGGTCGTCGACAGCCACCTCGAGGGAGGCCGTCTCGTCGGCCTCGATCTCGTCGCTCGTGAACCGGAGCACGTCGCCGGTCTCCGAGTCGGAGACCTCGAGCGTGACCATGACCTCGTCGTCGGCCTCGTCGTCGACCTCGACGTCGACGAACGCATCGGTCGTGTCGTTCGTCAGCTCTAGATCGTTCTCGGACTCGACCTCGTAACCGTCG
>NZ_BAAAHG010000142.1:0-806 GCF_039525155.1 Streptomyces thermoalcalitolerans
GCGCGTCGGAGACGTCGTCCGACGTGGTGAACCACTCTTTGATGTCCTTGATGGCACCCTCCGCGAAATCGTTGTCTCGGAGGTCGGCCTCGAGGTCGTCCTCGCTCGTGCTCGAGGGATCGATATACTCGCGTTCGATCCGGTCGGCGTCCTCGGCATACTCCGTGTCCGTGATCGGCATTAGCGGATCCCTCCGCGGGTCTCGTAGCGCGTCTCGGGTAGCTGGCGGCCGACGGGCTCGAGGCCGTCGACGGCTCCCCGCTCGATCTCCTCGAGGCGGTCCTCGACGTGCTCGACTCCGACGTTCGCAGCTAGCTGTCTGAGTCGGCCGGCGTGGGGTCGGGAAACCTCGACCTCCTCGAGGCCGTCCGGGACGTGGACAGTAATCGGGACCGGGGCCGGCGTCTCGACCGATCCGTCCGGCCGACGCTTCGGTCCGATCCGGAGCGTGAGGCACCCGCGGCGGTCCATCTCGGAGACGAACTCCCTCGAGGCCGTGCTCGACCGAGCGACCTCGATCGCCTCGGCGAACGGCCGGACCTCGAGGTCGACGACGTGCCACGAACCGGGCGACGACCGGGAGAGAACCGCCGGCCCCTCGAGGGCCTCGATCTCCTCGAGGACCGTCCCGATCGGGACGTCGTCGTAGTCGAGCATGGCGACGTGGCCGATCGGCTCGAGGTCCCCGTCGACGACCTCGCTCTCGATCCCCGTCGTCTCGAGGGTCACTCCGGTCATGGTCACTCGCACCCCCCTGGGCACACGTAGACGGGAGAACCGTCTCGATCGGCGAGTCGGGCGGTCCC
>NZ_BAAAHG010000143.1:0-791 GCF_039525155.1 Streptomyces thermoalcalitolerans
ATCCCATCGAAGGGCTCCGGAATGCTGTCGGTGACGCGTTCGACGACAAATCGATCGCAGAGATCAAGCGAGAAGCACGTGAAGCGGCTCGAGAAGATGCTCTGCGCGATATGCCGGAGTAAGTTCCGATGATCTACGCTGATACAGACTTCTTCCTCGCATTGATAAAATAGCCCGTTGCACGATTTCGAAATTAGCTCCGACCTATCGCGGTGTAGTCACTAGCGTCTAAAATAGTCACTTTAACTAGACTAGAAGTCGGATCGATAGTATGTCCACTACTAGATCCGACACGAGTGAAAACACAGCCACATCCCATAAGATTGCTGTTCGTGAGTTCCTCCGCACCCACGGTGAGGTCGCTTCGAAGGAACAACTCCGCGCTGGCACCGAGGTGCCAGCGTGGTATATCGATCAGATCGCTTCCGAAGATCCCTTCTACACCTCGCTGAATCACAACGGCAGATACGTTGCCAGCAAACACGTTGTTGGCCACCGCGCTACTCATGACGGTTTCTGGCGACCTGAGGTGGATGACGACGTCGCCGTCTTCCACCGCAAAGAAGACACCAAATCGACGCTCAAACACCTCGCATTCAGGCGTCCATCCGGACTCACGCCAGCCGAAGCCCACGATCTTCTCGGTCGTCGCTGCTACCGTCCACTTCGTAAGCTCGCTGAAGAACAAGAGGTTCATGCCGTTGATTGGCAAAACACCACTCTCTACCTCCACAGCTGGCCGTCCCGACGGGACGACCAGCTGTCACAACGTCAGACCGACCAACCGACCG
>NZ_BAAAHG010000144.1:0-789 GCF_039525155.1 Streptomyces thermoalcalitolerans
CCCCACCACCTCCTGGGCCGACCCCGCCCACCGCACCCCCCACCCCCTGCCCCCACCCGGCCCCACCACCTGGACCCGCACCTACTGGCCCCACTGAGGCCGAACCGGCACGCACGCCTTTTCACCCACCCCTGAACCACCCGATCGGAGAGGTCATGAACGTCCTGCACCAGCGGACGGATCACGCCGGTTCCCCACCGGCACCACGCGCCCGAGTGGTGATCGCCAAACCCGGACTCGACGGCCACGACCGCGGCGCCAAAGTCATCGCCCGTGCGCTGCGCGACGCCGGCTACGAGGTGATCTACACCGGGCTGCACCAGACCCCCGAGCAGATCGTCGCCACCGTCATCGCCGAGGACGCCCCGATCCTGGGCCTCTCCGTGCTCTCCGGCGCACATCTGACGGTCGTCGAGAAGGTGATCCGGCTGCTGACCCAGGAGGACGCGGGCGACACACGCATCCTCGTCGGCGGCATCATCCCGGACGCCGACATCCCCGTCCTCCGGGCCATGGGTGTCGACGCCGTCTTCACCCCCGGCGCGGACATCCGCGGGATCGTCGAGACCGTCGACCGGCTCAGCGCCGCCCCGAACGCACCTCTGGAGGCGGCATGCTGACCAAAGTTCTCATCGCCAATCGTGGCGAGATCGCGGTCCGTGTGGCCCGGGCCTGCCGGGACGCCGGGCTGGCGAGTGTGGCCGTCTACGCCGATCCGGACCGGGACGCGCTGCATGTCCGCGCCGCGGATGAGGCGTTCGCCCTGGGCGGTGACACCCCCGCCACCAG
>NZ_BAAAHG010000145.1:0-755 GCF_039525155.1 Streptomyces thermoalcalitolerans
AGGACGTGATGATCGCTGATGGAACCGTCCTGCGGTTGCACGAGTTCCTTGCCGATGAGTACGAAGCTCGCAAGGAGGAGCAGGCTGGAGCGAAGCTCCACCTGCTCCACAATGCCACCGACCAGACGATAGAACGTCTCGACGTGACTGACGAGAAAACGCACGACAGCACGTTGTTTCACACAGGATCGTGGCTCGAAGATCGGCTCGTTCTGTTCGACCGAGCCTACTTCAAGTACCGCCGCTTCGCGTTGATCGATGAGAACGACGGCTACTTCGTGAGTCGGCTGAAAGAGAGCGCAAATCCGGTCGTAACGGAGGAATTACGGGAATGGCGCGGGCGCGCCATTCCCTTGGAGGGTGAGCAGATCCACGATGTTGTGGATGATCTGCACCGCGAGTACATCGACGTGGAAGTCGAAGCCGAGTTCGACCGAAGACCGTACGGCGGGACGCAATCACGCGATACGAAGCGGTTTCGCGTCGTCGGCGTCCGCAAAGAGGACGCCGACGACTACCACCTGTACATCACGAATCTCCCGAGAGAGGAGTTCCTGCCGTCGGATCTAGGGACGATCTATCGGTGTCGGTGGGAGGTGGAGTTGCTGTTTCGGGAGTTGAAGACGCAGTACGAACTGGACGAGTTCGACACGACAAAGAAGCATGTTGTCGAGATTCTGCTGTACGCGGCGTTGCTGTCACTGCTCGTGAGTCGTGAATTGCTCGATCTGGTCACCGAACAGGCGGACGGTGAG
>NZ_BAAAHG010000146.1:0-710 GCF_039525155.1 Streptomyces thermoalcalitolerans
CTTCCAAGGGCGGTTTGGGCCATGATATTTGGCCCAAACCGCCCGGTTTCCGGGCAGTCAGGATGTTCAGCAACGACATCGTTTCCGCAGGAACAGTGGTGTTTGCCGAGTTCGTACTCGGTGACAGTGGTTGGAATGGGGAGTGGTATATCGATAATCGTCCGTGAGACGTAGCTGTCCGGGTTAGAGAGTGTCTGCTCACAGTCTGGGCAATATCCCCGATCAACTCGAATAGTCTCCTCTGGTTCCGGAGGCGGTCGAGGTGTTCCCTCGTGACCTTCGTCACGTCCTGGAGAGGAGTCGCTGGCGGCGTCAGCGTCCCCGCCAGCGTCGTCCCCTTGGTCTTCGTTCTCTTCCTCGTCGCTGGCATCGTTGCCAGGTGATCCAGCCGCGCCCCCCTCCTTACTGGGTGGTGTGTTTGGGTTTTCGTACCGCTTGAGGCGTTCTTGCAGATTCTCTATCTGCTGTTGCTTTGCTGTGAGTTGACGACGGAGAAGACGGTTCTCGTACTCTTTGACTACGAGCTGCTGGCGGAGATGCGTACTGTCCTCAGTGGGGATCGCGGAATCTGTCGATTCCGGCGATCCGCCAATCCCCAGCGACACACTTGATTTACCATTGAGAGACCATTCATGAGACTGCTACGAAATCGGTCTGGCAGCAAGTCGCTATCCAACTACACGTCGCAGAAGGGACAGCCTACGTTACCC
>NZ_BAAAHG010000147.1:0-675 GCF_039525155.1 Streptomyces thermoalcalitolerans
TAAGGAGACGTGGACGTTGGAGGGCGGCACTCGAGCAATGAGTCGGACGCTTGGGTCTGTTGGACAGGAGAAAAACCCCGGTAATCGTGGGATGAACCCCACGTGTGTGATTGTCGACGAAGCCCATTACGAGAAGGACACGGTTTACACAGAGGAGATTGAGGAGTTTTTCATTACCCACGAGTCCTATGAGTACTACCTATTCAGTACGCCAGCGGGCAAATCGGGCTACTTCTACGAGAACGTAGAAGTCAAAGGCCATCGTGAACCAGGGGAAGCCGCCCAAGAGGACTTCGGTTGGTATGCACCGTATTGGCCGACGAAGATAAGCCCGTTTGCACAACAGGACTTCATCGAGCAGAAACGCTCGGAATATGATAGCCAGACCTTCGAGCAGGAGTTTGAAGGCCGGTTCGCAGATGACGGGAGTTCGGCAATCCCGCATGCAACCCTTGTTCCGAATATCAAGCCAGATGCGGAGAAGGACGCTTCCCAAACCCGGTATCTCGCCATAGACCCCGCACGGAGTGGGAAAGACGAGATGGTTGTTTCAGACGTGGACGCAAGCGGCGTGTACTGGAACATATGGGCCTTCGAGACGATGGACGGCCCGCGATTCATTGAGTTGCTCGAGATCCTGCACCAGCAGAAGACCGACCTCGAGTACTGGGGTGC
>NZ_BAAAHG010000148.1:0-666 GCF_039525155.1 Streptomyces thermoalcalitolerans
CTCGACCGCCTCCTTGAACGTGACATCGCCTTTCGCTACCTTGCCGCGAATCAACACCCTGACTTCCGCACGATCAGCCTCTTCCGCAAGAACCACCGCGAGGAGTTCGAGCACCTCTTCGTCGAGATCCTTCGCCTTTGCCGAGAAGCTGGCATGGCTGAGATGGGCGAAGTCGCCCTGGACGGCCGCCGCGTCCAGGGCGACGCGGCCCTCGACCAAAACCGGACTCGTGAGCAGATTACCGACGAAATCCACGACATCCTTGAGGAAGCTGCCGAGGTTGACGAAGCCGAAGACGACGAATACGGACCAGAACAACGCGGAGACGAGCTCCCGGAGGAACTCCGGGAGCGAGAGGACCGACTGAATCGATTGCGGGAAGCCAGGGACCGACTCAACGCCACCGAACAGCAGCTCAAGGAAGAGCAAGCCGAGAAGATCCGCCAGAGAGAACAGGAAGAGGAAGAATCAGGCCAGAAGAAGCGTGGCCGGAAGCCCACACCTCCGGAGGAGGTGGAGCTTCCGGAGGACTCGAAGGCAAACACGACAGATCCAGCGAGTCAAACGCTCAAAACCAGCACCGGCTGGAAACAGGGCTACAACGGCCAAGCAATGGTGGACTGCGACACACAGGTCATCGTCGCTCAGGAGATCACTACTGACGCA
>NZ_BAAAHG010000149.1:0-664 GCF_039525155.1 Streptomyces thermoalcalitolerans
TCGGGATTGCGACGGCCGTCGCGCTGGCCGCCAACTGGGGGCTCTGGCGGTGGCCTCGGGTGCGGGCCGAGAGCGGCCACTGAGCGGATTCTATTCTCACAGGTAGCTCAGAGCAGAGAACAGAGAGATCGACGTCGAGCAGGGAGTCCGGCCGTCTCGTCGGTTCGTGGCGGGTGGACGTCGACGGGACGATCGTCGCTCGGGGAGCTGTCCTCGACGACGATCCCGGCCGCGGGGAGGACGTCGACGTCGAGATCTAGCGGGAGTTCTCGAGAGGTCGGAGAGCCGGGTGATCGATAGCGGCCGATTCTCGGCCCGCATTCGGTCGCTCTCGTGGCCGATGAGATTGCGCGAAGTCTCGGCCGTGTTTCGGTGGCGGCTCTCTATGCAGTTGCTACGGGTTCGGTTAATCCCGGAAAAATATATGAAATGATTTCCGATAATTTCCCGGCGGATAGAGTTGTTCAGATAGTTTACTCAGATTTGAGTTACCCCAACCAGAAACTCGATCTCGAGTTAACGATTGCCCCGTGAAGAATCATTACATACTTTGTTTCACGAACCTCTCGGGTATGGTGATAGATTAATTATTACGCCCCTTCTTACTCCAGAAGGAAGAAGCATTTTCATTTTGATACTTCTCGCGCCGCTTTTGCGGCGCGAG
>NZ_BAAAHG010000150.1:0-648 GCF_039525155.1 Streptomyces thermoalcalitolerans
CGTATCAGTCCTGGTTTTCCTTGCCGTTTTGCGGTGAGAGACCCTGCGACGAGTGCGACTGCTGAAAGAACGACGTGTGTCTCGACGTTGTCTTCCTTGCGTGCCCGTACGCGATCAAGGCCGGTGAAGGATTTCAGCCGCGAAAAGACTCGCTCGACACCTGCCCGCAGGTGTCGATGCATTCGTTCTTTGATCGCCTGGAAAATGTAGGTCTCCTCGACGCTACCGGCCTCAACACCGTACTCAGAGAGTTGTTCTTGTGGGAGTCGCTCCAGAGCATCGTAAGGACTCTCAATCTCCTCTCCGTGTTCCTCGAAGAGCTCTTTGATTTCCTCCTTGATCGTCGCTAACGGCGACGATCTGCGGGGATTAATCGCTGTCAGTAACGGACAATCGAGCCGGTCTTGGCAGAACTCACGGTTGGGCTGACTGTCGAAGCCGGCATCAGCCAGTGCAGCCTGGAGTTCGTCAGTGTCGTACCGCTCATCGAACTCCTCGATGAGCGGTTCAAACGCCGCAGTATCGTTCCGTTTGCCGGTCTCCATCGTGATGGCGACCGGCAACTCGCTTGCAGCGTCGACGACGAGAAACACCTTATAGCCGTAGAACGAGCCTTCGTGTTTGCCGCAGCTCGCTCCTTCAACATCG
>NZ_BAAAHG010000151.1:0-643 GCF_039525155.1 Streptomyces thermoalcalitolerans
GTCGGGGCGTCCGGTACTTCTATCAGGTGTGTTCGCTTTGGTACTCATGCTGTTTCCTCAAGCGGCTTCGGCTGTTGCACCAGCCGGGCCGGTTCTTCCGACCAATACCGCTTGTTAGATACGCCTACGGCCAGCGCCTTAATACTTTTCACCAACTACCGTGGGGCAACTCCCACAAACTATAAGTTGTTGTGGGTTGAAGTGGGTTGTAGAGGTCGAAAACAGATGACGACAGAAGTCCGACAAGGCGAGTACGGTGTTGACGGGAATCACGAGTTCAAGATCACCGACGTTGCGGATAACGGCTCAGAGGTTCAAATCGAATATCTGAGCGACGGGGAACGCGCTTGGTTCCAGAGCAACCGATTCGACCGAGAAGCGCCCGGCTTTGACTGGCAACTCCACTGAACAATGGAAGTAGATATCTCACCCGGTGACTTGAAGGATCGAAAAGCGGACTCCAGAGGTAGGATTAACCTCGGGTCAGAGTACGCTGATAAGAAGGTTATGGTTGCCATCTTGGAGGTTGGGGAAGATGACGACTGATTACCGAACCAAGTGCTTAGAACACTATTACGAACAGTGCGAAATCTGTGATGACACCGAGCGTATTGAAGTCCATCACATCAACGCAGATCGTGAC
>NZ_BAAAHG010000152.1:0-639 GCF_039525155.1 Streptomyces thermoalcalitolerans
GGGTCATGCTCGAGGATCCGACTGTCGACGTCGGCCTCCTCGGTCGTGCACGGGAGTCCGGTCTCGACTCCGTAGTTTCCGAGCAACCCGTCGAGATCGCGGTTAGCGTATCGCTCGAAGGGAGTCTTTTTGCCAAACTCCATTCGGGAGAAGCGGGACCTCGGAACTCCGGCCTCGACGAGCCGCTCGCGGAAGCCGTGAGCCTCCGGGGGCTCTCCCTGGCCGTTGCCCCAGGTCGATCCCCAGCCGTCTCCGTCCTCTCGCTCGTATCCATCGTCGATCTCGTAGGAGAGGATCCGGTCGGCGTCGGGGTCGATCGCGGAGGTCCGGAGCGGCGGGGCGTCGGCGTCGACCGATCCCTCGAGGTCGTTGCATGCTCGGGCGACGACCGACGTGAGGGCTCGGGCTGCTCCCTCGAACCGCGGGATCCAGAGGCCGTTATCGTGGATCCGGACCGTCTCGTCTCGGAGGTCGATCACGACCGTCCGGAGATCGAGGACGTCCATTCCCTGCTGTCTCCCGCTATAGACGACGACTCCGTAGTAGGCGCGGCCGTTGCTCCCGTGGATCTCGATCCCGTGGATCCGCTCGGGCTCCAGCTGGTCGACGATCCGATCGAGGACCGTCGTCCGGCTCCCC
>NZ_BAAAHG010000153.1:0-628 GCF_039525155.1 Streptomyces thermoalcalitolerans
CGCCGATGCCGTCGCCGTTGCTGTCCTGGAAGGAGCGGACGAGGACCTCGTAGAAGACGGCACGTTTGAACCACTCCGGATCCCGGTCCCCGGCCGGAGTGTCCTCGAAGGTGTCCGGAACGGGCTCATTGACGCTCATGGTGTGGGTGACCCTCCGATCTGCGGGTTGGACGGTCGCAGAACCGCGCTGTGTTCATCCCCGGTCGTGACACCAGCGGCGTGTGCCGCGTGGTCCCCGGACCCCCGGCCGACGGTGAGCACATGTGCTCCGCCGGGCCCAAGACGCACATAGTTGGCCCTGCCCCAGTGATAGGTCTCGCCGGTGAGTTCGTCGTGCACCGGCGTGGACTCGTGCCAGTCCAGGCCGAGGTGCGGCATGTCCAACGAGACCGTGGCCTCCTGGGTGTGGTGGGGATCGAGATTGACGACCACGATCACCGTGTTCGATCCGCTCCGCTTCGAATAGGCGATCACCGCGTCCTTGTCGGCGTGGTGGAAGTGCAGGTTCCGCAGCTGCCGCAGGGCCGGGCTGCGGCGGCGGATGTGGTTGAGGCGGGTGATCAGGGGGGTCAGGGTGCGGCCCTCGCGCTCGGCCGCCTCCCAGTCGCGGGGTTTGAGCTGGTACTTC
>NZ_BAAAHG010000154.1:0-615 GCF_039525155.1 Streptomyces thermoalcalitolerans
GGTGGTCGCCGTCCCCGCCGGGGCGCGCGGCCAGGGTGCCGCCCTGCTCGCCGTCCCCGGGGGCCGCCTCCTTCCCGCGGTCGTCGTCGCGGCGGCGGTCACGGTCGTGGCGTGCGCCGCGCTGCCGCTGCGGGCCGCGTTCGCGCATCGCGCGGTCCGCGTCCACGGGCCGCGGCGGGACACGGTGTCCGTACGTCCCTCCCGGCGCCGTACGGTCGCCGAGCTGACGCTGCTGGTGATCGCGGCGGGGGCGGTGGAGGCGCTGCGGCGGCGCGGGGTCTCGGGGGCACCGGAGAATGCCGGTGCGTCGGGGGACCAGCTGGTGTCGCTGGCGCCGGTGCTGGTGGGCGTGATCGCGGCCCTGGTGCTGGTCCGCCTGTACCCGTGGCCGCTGCGTCTGCTGATGCGCCCGGCCGGCCGGCTGCGCGGAGCGGTGGGCCATCTCGCCCTGGCCCGCGCGGCCCGTACGTCCACCCCGGCGGTGCTGCCTCTGCTGGCGCTGCTGACCGCGCTCACCACCGCCGCCTTCGGCGGCTCGGTGCTGGCGGGGGTGGCCGACGCCCGCGACCGGGCGGCCCTCGGCGCGATCGGCGCCGACGCCCGCGTCGGGGCGGA
>NZ_BAAAHG010000155.1:0-611 GCF_039525155.1 Streptomyces thermoalcalitolerans
GGCGCAGGTCGCTCATGCTCTTCTCTTGTGGCGAGACAGAGAAAAACTCGAGGGTGCGCCCCATCGGGCCCCACCGGACAGGTTGCCGGCCATCCGACGGTTCCGGCTATCTCTTCCCCGACCACATGATTTTAGTGGTTTGGTTTCTATTGACACACGTATGGCAACCTCACCCAATGGTGCCGGTGACGACGTCTTCGATCAATTCCTCACTGACCGCGGTCACTCGGTAGAACAGGTAGGGTGGGAACGAGAGTATAACAAAAAGCAGTGTCCGGAGTGTGGTGGACTCCACGAAACGTCCGCCAGTTCCTGTACCGTCTGCGGGTGGAACCCGCCAGCGTGAAGTACCTCGGGGTCGAGCCCCGAGGTACTCTCGCTGTCTCTCTGTAGACGCGCGACATCGTTTTCCGGTTCGGCCGTCCCGAAACGCTGGCCCTAGTCAGACTATTTTCAACTCCGAAATCCAAAATAACTATAATGTCCCGTGGAAAAATGTTACACGAAGGATATATGCCGGAATGCCAGAACTGTGGCGCGTTCGTAACTGACGCCTACGCCCGCGTCTTTACGCCCCGTGGGGTCGACGACCCCCGCGTCTGCCCCGACTG
>NZ_BAAAHG010000156.1:0-606 GCF_039525155.1 Streptomyces thermoalcalitolerans
GTCGTCACTGTCGACCAGTGCATGCTGCGTCGTCCGGCCGCACCACGATCAGTGCGTGATGCGGATGGCCGTCACTAGTACTCCGCCAAGCGTCGACTGCTGAGTGAACCCAGACGACCGCATTCGGTTTCACTCATCCGTTCAGGCTTGCCAAAGCACTAGTGGCGGGCCAAGCCTGAACTGATGGGTCGAATCTGGCGGTGTGGCTCGATTCGACCCGTCAGTCGACGGTTGGGACGGTACTAGTGCTTTGGCAAGCCTGAACGGATGAGTGAAACCGAATGCGGTCGTCTGGGTTCACGCAGCAGTCGACGCTTGGCGGAGTACTAGTTACCGCAGATCACCGACCCCGTTCTGGCGATCAACGGGAGTTGACTACAGTAAGTCGTGCAAAACGCCAGTCTTCGGTCGGAAGCAACGCCCCGAGTTCGACACTGTCGGAAGCGGACAGTTTGTTTCAGCCGCTAGTCAGTTAGGCCGTGCGTTCTCGCCGAGTCGACCATCGAGCGTTCGTTTCAAGTGGCTCAATGGACTACCGGTGGACAACGAATGAGCGAGGATTTCTACGACGTACTCGGTGTGAGTTCGGACGCCTCCACCGACGAA
>NZ_BAAAHG010000157.1:0-600 GCF_039525155.1 Streptomyces thermoalcalitolerans
CTGTGCTCGAGGATGGCGATGGCGAGGGGCGGTCGATCTACGTGGTCGAAGAGGGTGCGTCTGATCCGCCAGGGGCAGATGACGAAGACATCATCTTTGAGAAGGGGTATTAATTATGGGTAGATTTGGAGACGAAATCCCGATCGGAGAGGTTCGGCTTGGTGATGGGACGCCGATAAGCAGTGCCAGGAAAGGGGATAGTACCCCACTGTGGTCGTCCGGTCCTGTTGTACTCGACAGCGCAATTCATCAATGGAAATTTGACGAGGGCAGCGGATCAACTGTTTCGGACAGTATAGGAGGTGAAGATGGGTCGGTTAACGGCCCGACGTGGGTTAGTAATGACTGGGAAGGTGGTTATGCACTATCTAGTGATGGAGAGGAAGATAATCATGTTGAAATAGGCACTCTCGGATCGTTCGGTAGCAATATGGATACAGATTTGGCTATCCTATTTACAATTGAAACGACCGATAACAGCGACGATCCGATCGGAGTTTATAATGACGATGACGATGTTAAAATGCGATGTCGTGTTGAAGCGGGCGGAGAATTTTCATTCGAATTATCTGATTCTCAGGGTGAGGAGTTAGCGGTGAG
>NZ_BAAAHG010000158.1:0-597 GCF_039525155.1 Streptomyces thermoalcalitolerans
TTGACCGCGGTGATCTGGACACGGGTGCCGGCACTGGTCTTGAGCCACTGGCCAGCCTTGAGATCGGCGGCGTCGATCCATTCACCGAGCTCGGGGACCCAGAAGGGGTGTCCGTCAGTGGCGGTGACAGTGGCCGTTTCAGAGCCCTTGTGGCCGTCGATGTCAATGGTGACCTCGACCAGGTGTTTGACGCCCTCACCCTTGATCTCGGCGGTGACGGTTTCGACCGCCGTTTCACCGGTCTTGGGATCGGTGGCCAATACCTTGTCGCCGATCTCCACGTCCTCAATCGGCTTGGTGCTGCCGTCCGCCATCAGCACCTTTGTTCCCGGCGTGAAGCTGTTGCGCTCACACTTCGCCCGTTTCATCTTCAACAGACGTTTCGCGTGGCGTGCTTCGCCCACTCCCGGAAAGATGCTGACCCCTCTCAAGGCCGCTTCTCTCCAGTTCCCCTGGTAGGCAGCGTGGATCCCGATGACTATATCAGCGGCGGGCCCCAGCAAGGGAAATACCGTTCCCAGCCCGTCGACGACTTCAGTCCAGTGGGGCTTCTTGGGAGTTAGGTCAACCCACTTGTTGCAGCCAAGGCACGCATTG
>NZ_BAAAHG010000159.1:0-597 GCF_039525155.1 Streptomyces thermoalcalitolerans
CGGTCGACGACCGCTTCGGTGATCGGCGTCAGGTCGTCGTCCTCGCTGATGTCGAGGTTCTCGTCGGGCTCGAGGTAGTCGGTGTACTGGCCGACCGGCATGCCGACGAGTTTGTCTTCGCCGCCGATCTCGAACACCGACTGGGCGTCGCTCGGTTGGAGGGCGACGACGTCGTCGGGCTCCTCCTCGACGGTGACGGTCTCACCTGTCGCGTCGGTCTCTTCGAACGGGAACTCGCAACCTGGCGCTTCCTGTGCGCCGAGGGCGGCCAGCGACCCTGCCGTGGCGTCGCCCGCGCTCGAGCTTGCACCGGCTGCGACGCCTGCTCCCGCGGCCGGGGCGGCTGTAAACGCGAGGGCGATCGATACTGCGACGATGACGGTCAGTGACGTTCGCATCGACGGGACACACGCGCGACCCCAACAAATATTTGACTAATGAAATCGAGATTTCAGACGTGCGACTTTCCGGACGGCTCGTCGCGTGGTGTGTGGCGCTTTCGGTGTTACTCGTCGGGACTGTCGTAGCCAGCGCCATGCTCGGCCCCGTTCGAATCGACCCGGTCACCGTGACGAAAGCAGTACTCAACCTTACCGG
>NZ_BAAAHG010000160.1:0-584 GCF_039525155.1 Streptomyces thermoalcalitolerans
CTTAAGGCTATGTTGTTTTTCATTATCCTTTAAAGGAGATTTCCATAATTCCTTTCCCCAGGCATCTGTATATACCGCTGTTTCTGGTGCCCTGTTCAAGTCATATTCAAACCGACTATCACAACCCGCTATAACGATTGGGTGCGACTGCACCATCTGCTTCGTACAGGGGTCTTCTTCATACCAACGTTCGTATTCGGTGTGCCTACAATTATCCCATAAAGACTTTCTGAACTGATGTCCATCATGAACTGCACCGCAGACATAAGGAACGTAGGATTCAATTTTTAAAGTAAAGGAGTAATCTTCAGCAACTGCTTCAAAAAATTCCTCGGACTTAATGCTTTTAATTATGGCGTTAATAGAAAGCTTACGCATTGGCAACCTCATTTCTTAAACGTGACCTACGGTCAAAGGCTTCTAGAGTATCAATGACCTTACTTTCTACAAAATCGATAACCTTCGACTGAATTTTGGTTTTGTACACCTTGTTCATATACGTGATTCCACCTGGTGACATTACATTAACCTCAACCAATTTGCCCCCAATCACATCGATACCAACAAAGTAGAGTCCGTCTTTG
>NZ_BAAAHG010000161.1:0-581 GCF_039525155.1 Streptomyces thermoalcalitolerans
TGAGTGTAAGTGCACAAGGGAGCTTGACTGTGAGACCGACGGGTCGAGCAGGGACGAAAGTCGGGACTAGTGATCCGGCGGTGGCTGGTGGAAGCGCCGTCGCTCAACGGATAAAAGGTACCCCGGGGATAACAGGCTGATCTTCCCCAAGAGTCCATATCGACGGGATGGTTTGGCACCTCGATGTCGGCTCGTCGCATCCTGGGGCTGGAGTCGGTCCCAAGGGTTGGGCTGTTCGCCCATTAAAGCGGTACGCGAGCTGGGTTTAGAACGTCGTGAGACAGTTCGGTCCCTATCCGCTGTGCGCGTAGGAGTCTTGAGAAGGGCTGTCCCTAGTACGAGAGGACCGGGACGGACGAACCTCTGGTGTGCCAGTTGTTCTGCCAAGGGCATGGCTGGTTGGCTACGTTCGGGAGGGATAACCGCTGAAAGCATCTAAGCGGGAAGCCTGCTTCGAGATGAGGACTCCCACCCACTTGATGGGGTAAGGCTCCCAGGAGATGACTGGGTTGATAGGCCGGATCTGGAAGCGTCGTAAGGCGTGGAGGTGACCGGTACTAATAGGCCGAGGGCTTGACCAT
>NZ_BAAAHG010000162.1:0-568 GCF_039525155.1 Streptomyces thermoalcalitolerans
GGGGCAGGGGGGTGCCGGCCGTGGGGGACGGGGCCGGTGCGGCGGCGCCCTGCGGGGGTACGGGGGTGCCCGCGCCGGGCGTGGTGGTGTCGGCGCTGGGCCAGGGCTGCGGCTGGGGCTGTGCGGCCGAAGCCGGCTGCGGGGCAGGGGCCTGCGCCGGAAGCGGTCCGGCGGTGGCCTGCCGGGCCGCAGCGGCAGGGCCCTGCGCGGGAACGAGCGCCGCGCCCTGCGGAGGAAGCGGCTGACCGGCGAGGTTCTGGGCAGGGGTGAGCCCGGTCCCCTGCGGGGGCAGCGGCCGGCCCGCACCGCCCTGGGCGGCCGGGGCCACCTGTCCCGGGACCGGCTGCCCCGTAACTCCCTGAGGCGCGGCCGGCTGCCTAGGGGGCACCGGGGGAACGGCCTGCGGCAACGCCTGCGCACCACCCGGGCCGGCCTGTGCGGGAACATTCGGCCCGGCAGCACCCTGTGCGGGAACACCCGGCCCGGCAGCGCCCTGCGCGGGCGCGCCCTGTGCGGGCACGGCCACCGCGGCGGGCAGCGCCCCCGGCGCGGCGGCTCCCGCGGGTAC
>NZ_BAAAHG010000163.1:0-567 GCF_039525155.1 Streptomyces thermoalcalitolerans
ACTTGAACCGCTTCTTGTTGCGGTTCGCTCGCTCGGCGTGCCCGCACAGCGGACATCGTTGACTCGTCTTGTACGGGTCAATCCAGCCAGTCGGAATCCCCTCGAACGACGCCTTGTACGATGTGTAGTATTGGAGGGCGCGGAACGGGAGGTGGTGCAAGCGTCGGTTCATCCGCGTGCCGTAGTCGATACTGTCGCGCATCTCTTTGATACCCTGTTGCACGTTCAATCTTAGTTCGCCAGAGGGGAGCAGATTCCTGTCAGACTCCACCCTTCTCGGCTGAACTGGTTCAATGAGGGACGGATTCTTGATAGATCACGATTACAGGCCAGCTGATTTCGCCGATTGATCAGGTACCAGTCAAGAAATACAGCCGCCTGAGAGCGATGCCTCTCAGGCGGCGAACCCTGATTTTCGGACGGGCGGGTTGCCGGTCAAATGAGCCGTCCTGGCGAGCGTATCAGCCCCGGTTTTCCCTGCCGCCTTGCGGTGGGAGGCGCTGCGGCGAGGGCACCCGCAGACAGAACGTCGTGCGTCTCAACATTGGTTTCCTTGCGGGCCCGCAC
>NZ_BAAAHG010000164.1:0-565 GCF_039525155.1 Streptomyces thermoalcalitolerans
CGCCGATGCCGTCGCCGTTGCTGTCCTGGAAGGAGCGGACGAGGACCTCGTAGAAGACGGCACGTTTGAACCACTCCGGATCCCGGTCCCCGGCCGGGGCGTCCTCGAAGATGTCCGGAACGGGCTCGTTGACAGTCATGGCGGCGGGGGCCCTCCGATCTGCGAGGTGGACGGTCGCTGGACATGGAGTACGTGCGCAGGCCTGCGACCCGGCTCCAGGCGGACGTAGTTGGCCCTGCCCCAGTGATAGGTCTCGCCGGTGAGCTCGTCGTGCACCGGCGTGGACTCGTGCCAGTCCAGGCCGAGGTGCGGCATGTCCAGTGAGACCGTGGCCTCCTGGGTGTGGTGGGGATCGAGATTGACGACCACCAGGACCGTGTCGGAGCCGGTGGTCTTGCTGTAGACGATCACGGCGTCGTTGTCGGCGTGGTGGAAGTGCAGATTGCGCAGGCGTTGCAGCGCGGGATGGCGGCGGCGGATGTGGTTGAGGCGGGTGATCAGGGGGGTCAGGGTGCGGCCCTCGCGCTCGGCCGCCTCCCAGTCGCGGGGTTTGAGCTGGTACTTC
>NZ_BAAAHG010000165.1:0-553 GCF_039525155.1 Streptomyces thermoalcalitolerans
TGTAGTCATCACCTAGGATATCCAATAGACCGACAAAAGCCTCGTTGGTAGGGGCGAATACCGTGAAAGGACCTTCACCGCTCAAAGTTTCCACCAATCCGGCGTTAGCGGCAACAAGTGCATCGACAAGAATGCTCAGGTCATCTGTGGCGATAGCGAGCTCTACAATATTTTTCATCTGAAGGCTAGCTACAAAATCAACAGCTTCCTGCGGTAACAATACTTTGTTGATTACGTGTACGACTCCGTTACTGGCATCCACATCAGGAATCACCACGGTAGCATTATCATCGGTAGCGTCAATAATGTGAACAGTATGGTTTGTAATATTGATGCCTACTGAAGCTCCGTTTACCGTTGCGATTGACTGTCCATCGGAAAGGTCTGCGGCGAAAGCTTCGGTTCCCGCCACTACGTGGTAGGTAAGAATCTTAACCAAAAGGTCTATCTCTTCCTGAGTATCGAAATCGGAAAGTGCGTTGTAGTCATCACCTAGGATATCCAATAGACCGACAAAAGCCTCGTTGGTAGGGGCGAATACCGTGAAAGGACC
>NZ_BAAAHG010000166.1:0-544 GCF_039525155.1 Streptomyces thermoalcalitolerans
GGGACCGACGGCCCTCGTCGTGGGGCGGGGGCCGTCGGAGGATGGGGGTGTGGGGCGCGGCTGCGGGGGTCGTGCCGGGCCGGGTGGCCGGGTGGAAAGACGGATGGCTTGATGGATCGCAATGACGGTTTCCGTGAGCTGGGCCGGCGGGAGTGTGTGCGGCTGCTGGCGCGGGTGCCGGTGGGGCGCATTGTGTACACCCGTCGGGCGTTGCCCGCGGTGCTTTTGGTGAATTTCGCCGTGGAGGGGGACGGGGCGGTGGTGCTGCGGTGTTCGGCGGAGTCGGAGCTGGTGCGTGCGGTGGACGGGGCGGTGGTGGCGTTCGAGGCGGACGAGGTGGATGCGGTGGCGTGTGCGGGGTGGAGTGTGGTGGTGACGGGGGCGGCGTCGGTGGTGACCGATCCTGTGGAGCGGCGGCGGTTGGCGGTGAGTGGTCCGTGGTCGTGGGTGCCCTGGCCGCGGGAGGTGTTCGTGCGGGTGGAGCCGGAGCTGATCACGGGGCGTGAGCTGGTCGGCGGCCGCAGCCTCTACGGCCTCGACGCCC
>NZ_BAAAHG010000167.1:0-539 GCF_039525155.1 Streptomyces thermoalcalitolerans
GTTTAATTTATATTTCTGATCTTTCTTGGACCAAGAAAATCAAACATCCTTCAGAATTTGTAAATGTTGGTGATACTTTAGAAGTAGAGGTTCTTGAGTTAGATGTTGAAGGAAGAAAACTAAGCCTAGGTCACAAGCAGACAACCGAAAATCCTTGGGACAAATATGCAGATGAGTTTGCTGAAGGTACACTTCACACAGCAGCGGTAACCGATATTGTAGACAAAGGTGCGACCGTAGTCTTTAATGAAGATATTACTGGTTTTATTCCATCGAGACATATGGAAAAAGAAGACGGTAAGAAAATCACTAAAGGAGAAGAAGTTGAATTTAAGATTATTGAATTCAATAAAGACTTCAAACGTGTCGTAGCTAGTCATACTGCTTTGTTTAGAGAGCAAGAAGAACGCAACGTAAAAGCGGCCAAGAAGAAAATGGCTGCATCAGCAGAGGAATCAGCAACCACTTTAGGTGATGCTAACTCAGCATTACAAGCGTTAAAAGACAAAATGGAGGCAGACGCCAAAAAATAGTCTTTT
>NZ_BAAAHG010000168.1:0-538 GCF_039525155.1 Streptomyces thermoalcalitolerans
GGCTCGCTCCCGTCGGGCGTCGCCGGGAGGACGACGCTACCGTAATCGGCGATTCCCAGTGACGCAGCGGTGACGCCGGTCGTGGCCGCCTCGAGCGTTGCTGGTGTGGGGTCGTTGTCGGTCCAGTTGGGTAGAGACACCGACGAGAACGGAATCCGAGTGCCGACGACCGCGTCGAGATCGTGGTCGTGATCTGCGACGACAGTTTCGAGAACGTCCGCGAACTGGTCTTCGTCGGGTTCGGTGCGAGTCATCGATACCTCGAGATCGGCGAGCCTGGATTCGAACTGCTCGACGAAGGAAGCTGATTCGACGCTCATTACGCACTGGTTCGACCCTGCATATTTGTCTATTGTGTTCGTGAATCGCGGCAACGATCTGACGGATACTATCGTATCGGGGAAGACAGTTGCGACGTGGGGTACAGACCGGAATGCGGAGCAACTGCCGGTAGTTGCGAGGAAAGCGACACCAATCGAAATCCTGCGGCGGCGGATGAGGCGGGTGTCGTCGCCGGGGTGGAGCACCTGACCCCCAC
>NZ_BAAAHG010000169.1:0-533 GCF_039525155.1 Streptomyces thermoalcalitolerans
GTGCCACCAGATGTGTTTTTGATTCTGTTCAGCATGGACATCTCCATCACCAGCGAGGATTTCAAATATAATTTCCAAGAGGTCAACGTCATCAAGCTCTGGGAATTCAGGGTTCGGATTTTCGGGCGAAGGGAATTCAGTTGGGAATACGACGACATCTGGGATGACTTTGTTATCGTCAGTCCGTGCACCACCAGGCGGGTCTCGAATTATCATCAATGAGAGGTCGTGCCCGTGGTTGATTGCCCACCGCACAGGTCTGTTGATGACTTCATTCAAACGACTATCAGGGGGTTTCGTATTTCGAGACCGTCTCTCACTCCAAATAGTGAGAATATCGGTATTCTCAGGGACGAGTAGATGACCGATACTTTGCCCCTCACCGCCTTTCACATCCATAGAGAAAGCGTCATCGTTGGGTAGGACTCGCCCCTTGAAGTCAATACGCTCGTCACCACGTTGGTCAATATAATCCAGATAGCCCTTCTCTTTCGCAGGGTCAAGGAAGACCTCTCGAACGATGGTTTCGTTAT
>NZ_BAAAHG010000170.1:0-517 GCF_039525155.1 Streptomyces thermoalcalitolerans
CTCCTCATCGCCCTCTTCACCGGATGGACAACCCACATCCTACCCCCCGGAGGGATACTATGACTGATACCGTATACGTCGCCACAAACGGCGCAGGCGGAGGGGCAAGGAAACTCCACACCGAGAGAGACTGCCCGTGCCTAACGAGTGCGCGTAACGTCGTCGAGAAAGACCGACAGCTCCTCGAAGGCCACAAAGAACTGTGTCGACGATGTGCGGGCGAACAAACCACCCGCAACTACGAATCATACATAGGGAAAGGCCACCGTGAAGCATTGTTGGATGCAGACCCGGAGGTGGTCGGATGACCGACGAAACGATCTACCTCACCGTGAATAACCACGGCCGGGATCGGAAACTCCACGTCGATCGGGATTGCCCGCGACTCAATAACGTGAAGGCTGTGGTTGAGTATCCGCGTTCATCATTCCCCGACAACGAGGTCTGCAAATACTGTGGCGGCGGTGATTTGAGTCGTGATGGCGGGTCGAAGGCGTTGAATCAGAAGCTCATGGAG
>NZ_BAAAHG010000171.1:0-511 GCF_039525155.1 Streptomyces thermoalcalitolerans
GAGAAAGCGTCAACGAAGTCTTTCTGCCTGACAAGGAGGATTGTCTGGAGTATCTCCGTGAACAGCGATGGCCAGATGAGGTGACGTGTCCGCACTGCGGCAGTGCGGACACAATCAAGAAAGGAACGACGAGGAAAGACGCTCAACGCTATCGCTGTCACAACTGTGACAGTATTTTCAGCGATCTGACTGGGACGATTTTTTCGGGGCACCAGCTTTCGCTTCCGGAAATGTTCTACATTATTCGGGAGATGGAAGAGTCCACGACAGAACAGACTTCTCAAGAGCTTGATCGAACGTACAAGACGGTCTTGGACTTCGTGCATGAAGTCCAAGACGCTCTTGATGCTGATCCGGAGTTTGACCTCACTGGTGTCTGTGAAGCCGACGAAGTCTACGTGGTTGCTGGTGAGAAAGGTCTCGAGCAGGAGAGTCCGCGCGAGCGCGGACTCAAAAAAAGGGACGAGGAACGTTCGAGTCAGACAAACCGCCAGTCGTGACACTCGTCCGT